>NZ_NPML01000019.1:0-319815 GCF_002252565.1 Petroclostridium xylanilyticum | reverse complement strand
TCTACAGTAGACGGATACGCAATTCAAAGTTCTGACAGCCATGGAACAAGTGATTTTATGCCGAGTTTCTTAAAAGTAGTCGGAACGGTATCAATGGGTGAAAAAACGGCTCTTCAAGTATCGGCAGGGGAGGCTGTATATGTGCCTACGGGAGGAATGATTCCAGAAGGGGCGGATAGTGTAGTCATGATAGAACATATTGAAAAATTAGATGAAGATACCATCGCTATCTATAAACCCGTATGTGTAGGAGAAAATATCATTTATGCAGGTGATGATATAAAAAATGGTCAGTTTGTGTTAGAAAAGGGAAAAAAGCTTACTCCTCAAGATATAGGTGTGCTGGCAGCAATAGGAATTCCAAAAGTAAATGTTTATGCAAAGCCAAGAGTTTATATTGTTTCTACCGGAGATGAGATTATTGATTTAGATGAAGAGTTAACTCCAGGGAAAATTCGAGATATTAATGGATACGTGTTAAGCATGCTGGTTAAAAAAATGGGCGGTGAAGTTGTAAATAAGGTTATTGTAAACGATGATTTTGAATTGTTAAAAAGAGAAGTTAAAAAAGGAATGGACACTTCCGATATTATTATAATTTCAGGTGGCAGTTCAGTGGGAACAAGAGATTTTACGTATGACGTTATAAATTCTTTTGAAGGAAAAGGAGTTTTCGTTCACGGTGTATCCATAAAGCCAGGTAAACCAACTATCATTGGTGAGATAGAGGGAAAAGCAGTATTTGGCCTTCCAGGACATCCGGTCTCTGCTATGATAGTGTTTAAAGCTTTTGTAGAATACTTTATCAAGTCAATAATGAAGGCTAAAGAAAACCTAAACATGACAAAAGCTATACTTGATTTTAATGTGCATTCTTCACCAGGGAAAGAAACATATCAAGTTGTCAATTTACAAGAAAGAGATGGAAAGCTTTATGCGGTACCAAGCTTTGGCAAGTCGGGTTTGATTACTCTTCTTTCAAAAGCTTCTGGATATATTATTATTCAAGATCATATAGAAGGATTAAATAAAGGGGAGGAAGTAGATGTTTATTTTCTTTAGGGGGATGAAAGAGTGAATAGAGACGGGGCCAATGTATATATATCCAATAGAGATGAAGAACAAGTTAAAAAAGATTATTTTGAAGTAATAGGAGAAAAAGATATCAGTTCAGAAACAATTAATGTTATTGATTCTATTGAACGGGTAACCTTTGAGGCTGTTTATGCAAGATGTTCTGACCCGAGCTACAATGCAGCTGCGATGGATGGTATTGCAGTAAGAGCAGAGTGTACCTATGGAATAACAGAAATGAACCCCAAAATTCTGGAAGAGGGAAAAGATTTTCAATACGTCAATACAGGTAATGTGATTCGTGAACCTTATAATTCTGTCATCATGATTGAGGATGTCATCAAAATGGATGATGGAAAAGTAAAAATCATTACTCCTGCATATCCTTGGCAGCATATAAGGCCTATTGGTGAAAATATTGTCGCTGGGGAAATGATTATTCCGTCAAAGCATAAAATTAGACCTTTAGATATTGGAGCACTCATTTCAGGAGGAATCGAAAAAATAAAGGTTTATAAAAAACCTCGTATAGGAATTATCCCTACAGGTTCTGAATTGGTGGAAAGTTTTGATGCATTAGAAGAAGGAAAAATTATAGAATCAAATTCCAGGGTTTTTGCTGCCCTGGTTTCCCAATACGGAGGGAAACCAAACAGATATCCTCCTTGTGAAGATGATTATGAAGTTCTAAAAAACGCAATTATTCAAGGTGTACAAGAAAATGAAATATTAATTGTGAATGCAGGTTCCTCGGCAGGAACCAGAGATTATACTGCAAAGGTCATTGCAGAGCTGGGACAGGTTGTTGCACATGGAATAGCAATCAAGCCAGGCAAGCCAACTATTCTGGGACTAATAGATAAAAAACCGGTGATAGGTATCCCTGGATACCCTGTGTCGGCATATTTAGTTTTTGAAGCATTTGTTAAACCCTTACTACTGAAATATACAGGGCAAAAACATGATATGCAAGAAACAGTTTCTGCAACCATTTCGAAAAGGTTAGTTTCTTCTTTGAAGAATAAGGAGTTAGTGCGAGTTACGTTAGGCTACGTAGAAGGGAGACTTATTGCAACGCCTTTAGTACGGGGAGCCGGGGCGACAATGAGTCTGGTAAAAGCAGATGGCATATTTGAAATATCGAGGCAAAGTGAAGGAGTAGAAGCAGGACAAGAGATTCAGGTAAAACTGTTAAAGCCGCTGGAAAGCATAAAAGGTACTCTAGTCTCCATAGGAAGTCATGACTTGATTATGGATATTATCGCAGATCAGATGAAGCTTTCATTTGGACATGTAGGAAGCATAGGCGGTATCATGGCAATGAAAAGAAAGGAATGTCATATCTCTCCAATACACTTACTTGATGAAAGTACAGGTGAATATAATATCAGTTATATTAAAAAATACTTTCCAGACCGGAAGATGGCATTGATCAAAGGTGTAAAACGGCTGCAAGGTTTTATAGTTCAAAAAGGAAATCCAGACAATGTCAAGAATTTTGAAGATTTAATCAGGGAGGACATCTGCTTCGTTAATAGGCAGAGAGGTGCAGGTACAAGAATACTTTTAGATTATCATTGTAAAAGATTGGGTATCAATACGAATGACATAAAGGGTTATAAAAGAGAAATGGCAACACATATGGCGGTGGCGGTAAGTGTAAAAACAGGGTCAGCCAATGTGGGAATGGGGGTTTACTCGGCTGCAAAAGCTTTAGACTTGGATTTTATCCCTATTGCCTATGAAAGTTATGATTTTTTAGTCCCTCATGAATACTTAGATGATCCAAAGATTCAAGAGTTTATATCAATTTTGAAATCGGATGATTTTAGAAACAAAGTACTGGATTTAGGCGGCTATGAATTGGAAGACACGGGAGAAACTCAGAGAGTGGGTGAAGAGTGATGGAAGACTGCCATGGAAGGACCATAAATTATTTAAGATTATCAGTCACAGATCTGTGTAATCTGAGGTGTCGGTATTGTATGCCTGCTCAAGGAGTTTATAAGAAAAGTCATAAAGATATTCTTAAGTTAGAAGAAATAGAGTTGCTCGCACAGGAATTTGTAGCTTTAGGCATAGATAAAATTAGAATTACCGGGGGAGAACCTTTAGTCAGGAAAGGAATTTTAACATTAATTGAGAAAGTTGCAAGCATTGACGGATTAAAGGATTTCTCCATGACAACCAATGGAACTTTATTGAAAAAATTTGCAAAAGACCTAAAAGCTGCAGGCTTAAAAAGGCTGAATGTAAGCCTTGATACCTTGAATGATGAAAAATATTCTTATATAACAAGGGGTGGCAGCTTAAAACATGTATTGGAAGGAATAGAAGAAGCACAGAAAGCAGGTCTTAACCCTATTAAAATGAATGTAGTTGTCATTAAGAATTTCAATGAAGATGAAATTGACAATTTTATAAACTTGACAAGATATATAAATATGGATATCAGATTTATTGAATTAATGTCTATTGGTGAGGCGGCGAGATGGTCAAATAATAGATTTTTATCAAATACAAAAATATTAGACAAAAGAAAAGAGTTGATAAAAATGGCCAAGGAAGACCCTGCGTCACCGGCAGATTATTATAAACTACCAGATGGTATAGGACGTATAGGACTTATAAGTCCTATATCCTGCAAGTTCTGCCAAAGTTGCAACCGCATCCGATTAACTGCTGATGGAAGGTTGAAGCACTGTCTTCATTCTGATGATGAAATAAATTTGAAGGAATTATTGCCAAATAGAAAACTGGTTAGAGAAGTTATATCAAATTCAATTTTGCAGAAACCTTTCTCACATCACTTGGAAGAAGGAAAGTATATTATACGAAACATGGTGCAGATTGGGGGATAAGGGATGAATTTTACTCATTTTAACGAAAGTGGAAGGGCTCATATGATAGAAGTCAGTGATAAGGATGATACAAAAAGAATTGCCATAGCCCGGGGGCACATAAAAATGAAAAAAGAAACGGTTCAAAAAATACGTGAAGGTCTGATTAAAAAAGGAGATGTCCTTTCAGTTGCACAGGTTGGAGGAATTATGGCATCAAAGAAGACCAGTGATTTAATACCTATGTGTCATAATATACTATTGACAGGCTCTGATATTAGATTTTCTATCGCAGAAGATGAAATTCAAATTGAATCGGAAGTCAAAACTGTTGGGAAAACAGGGGTAGAGATGGAAGCATTGGTTGCTGTCGCGGCAACAGCGCTAACAATTTATGATATGTGTAAGGCGATTGATAAAGATATGATAATAGGGGATATATATTTAGTTAAAAAAACCGGCGGGAAGTCAGGAGAATATATAAAGGAGGAAGAACGATGATTTTAAAAGGAAAAGTGAGGTCTGTCAATATTAGTGAAAAAAAAGGAGTTATAAAAGAACCGATAGAGGTTGGAATATTCAAAGAAGACTATGGATTAATAGGTGATGCGCATGCTGGCAAAGGTCACCGGCAGGTAAGCCTGCTTGCAGTTGAAAGCATTGAAAAAATGAAGCAAATGGGAGCAAAAGGCTTATGCAACGGTAAATTTGCTGAAAACATTACTACTGAAGGAATTCAACTGCATAAAATACCTGTAGGTACTAGACTGCGCATAGGAGAAACGGTTCAGGAAGTAACCCAAATTGGCAAGGAATGCCATAACGGCTGCGCAATAAAACAACAGGTTGGACAGTGTGTTATGCCTAGGGAAGGAATTTTTACAAAGGTTTTAAAAGGTGGAAAGATAAAAGAAGGTGATTTAATAGAAGTAATGGAGTGCTAGGAGCATTTTTATTTAATTATCATACAATTTGATTGAAAAAGTTCTATCCTCTTATTAAGTTTTATATTATAATGTTAGTATGTGCTAAAGGTTATTCCATAAAGTATTAGATTTTTGATTTTACGAGTTTACAAATGGAGTGGGAAAATACACCATACACTTCGGTCTTGCGGCGGTTTTAGAAATGTCAAGGCAGAATCAACGCATATATGTTAATATATGTAATAAATTAATAAAAATTTTTGGAAACATTGAAGGAAATATATGAAGAATATTGGGGGTATGAGGTAAAGCTCAGACCTCATAACATAGGCCTCGGAAGCCTTATGAGTTTTCGAGAGCATTATTTTATTAACGGGAGGACCAATGAATTATATCAGTGTTATATCAGAGATATTTATTTTAATGTTGTATATTCTCATAGGATATATTGTAAGAAAAAGAAATATACTTACGGATAATGGGATTAAAGATATTAGCCAACTGGTTGTAAATATTGCATGGCCATTATTAGTGTTAGACTCCATGAATATACAGTATAAAGATGAGCATGCAGTGAATATTGGTATTATTGCAGTTGCAACGTTTGTGTTTATGCTATTTACTTCAATTGTTAGTAAGTATATTATAAAATTTATTCATGGAGAGGATAAACAAAATAAATCAATGAGATACTGTTTGATATTTGGTAATGCGGCCTTTTTAGGATATCCTTTATGTAATGCATTGTTTGGTCGTACAGGAATGCTTTATGCGTCCATTTATATAGCTGTTCAAAATCTATTTACCTGGACCATAGGAGTAAATATATACAAACAAGAAAAAATTAGTATTTCTACTTTAAAAAACTTAATTAACCCAGGGATCACTGCTATCACGGTTGGTTTAATTATGTTCTTTTTTAGTATTCGACCGCCTGTTATTGTACAAAAGGTAATAGAAGGAATCGGAGATATTGCTATTCCTTTGGCACTTATGGTGATAGGTGCTAATTTATATGGATTTCGTATAAAAGAAATCATTACGGAGAAGAAAACACAAGTTGTTGCAATCACAAAAGTTTTAATTTTTCCCTTGCTGTTTTTAGTTTTTTTATATTTTATACCAATGAATCCTATGCTAAAGTCTATTCTTACCATAGAAGCAGCAGCGCCAGTTCAGGCCTCGGCGGCAGTGCTTGCAAAAAACTATAAAGGTGACCCTGTAATAGCCTCAAAAAGTGTTTTCTTATCAACGATTTATTGTCTGATTACGATACCGGTATTTTTATTTCTTATTAATCTGTAGTATTTCGAACATTGTCTACCAGACATTACATAAAAGTGCTTATGTGCCATTCTTGCTAAGAAGATTAAAAATAATCTGGGATTATTTATAAAAGGTTATTCAATAGAAAAAGATAGGTGGGTTTCACCTATCTTTTTTATGTTCCTGTATGAAGGGCAACACACGAGGAAAGGTCCACTGTCATTTATTCAATTTCTGGTTTGCAATTTTATCTACATGTGCCACAATTTTTGGATCGATGATTATGGAATTAATTTTATTTAACTGCTTTAAGCATTGCAATATCGGCCATGTTTTTGCCAGATACGACTTGAAGTATGGATATCTCTTTTGAAAGATTATCTAATTGTGTTTTAATTTCCAAATGATTATTGGCATTTTTAGCTTCGAGGTCGATAATCTGTTCTTTGATAGTACGTACATCAGATTTAATTTCCTTAATATCATTTTCCATGGTATCAAAACGCTGTTCCATCTTATCAAAGCGCAGACCCATCCCGTCAAGACGTTGTTCCATCTTATCAAGGCGCAGATCCATCCCGTCAAGACGTTGTTCCATCTTATCAAAGCGCAGACCCATCCCGTCAAGACGTTGTTCCATCTTATCAAGGCGTAGGTCCGTTCCGTCAAGCCGTTGTTCTACCCTGTCAAGGCGTTGATCCAAACTATCAAGACGTTGATTGGTTGACAGTTGCGCAATTTTTAGGCCCTTTAATTCATCAAGAATCTGTCGTAAAATTTCATTTTCCATAATTATCATCCTCCGGCTGACGCAGATTTGTATTATGCTGACTAAATTATATTCTAAAATCTGCGAAGTATCAAGATGTTTAAAGGAAAATGCATCAATTATGATAAAGTAAAAATAGTAGAAATAAATATAGCAAGTTCCAGTATAAAAAATAATTTATCTGTTTGACAAATTCCTTGCATTTGCATATAATAAAAACATACCCACTGGGGGTATATTTGGTGAAGGAGGTATGTTCGATGAAAAAGTTAAACAAAATTATCCACAAATGGTCATGGTTATTACTTATTACTTATTGTATTGTAGGTTTGATTTATCCCGTTGTTGGGGTGATTGCCTTGGTATGTATGCTTGCACCCGTCGGAATGGCGTTCTTTAAAGGAAGAATGTGGTGTGGCAACTATTGTCCAAGAGGAAGCTTTAACGATATTATATTATCGAAACTGAGCCGAAAAAAAGGTATACCAAAACTGTTTACAAGTATATGGTTTAGAACTATATTTCTAATTATACTTATGAGTACTTTTGCTCTCCAGCTTATATTTGCATGGGGGAACGCAGGAGCCATTGGCATTGTGTTTGTACGAATGATTATTATTACTACACTCTTGACCATTATATTAGGTATTACATTTAACCAACGAACATGGTGTGCTTTCTGCCCTATGGGAACGATGGCTCATTATGTATCCAAGTTGAATCCTGTTAAGTCAAGAATCAAACATGTTACATTTGATGAAGCGAAATGTGTAAACTGCAAAATATGTACTAAGCATTGTCCAATTGGCATAGATGTTCTAGATCATAAGAAACAGGGAAAAGTACTGCATGCGGATTGTTTAAAATGTGAAGTGTGTGTGGAACAATGTCCGAAGAAAGCACTAGAAGTAGCTTGACATTTGACAGTTCATGGCCCACAGATTTAGTCTTTATAAAGGTTGTGAATTATGAACTTATTTTATTATGAGTAGTCCATAGTAGTGTTTTATGATAAAATAGTAAATAGAAATAAACAAATTAAAGAAAGAGTGGGACAATGATGGCAATAAAAGATCAAGAAGATCTTGGATTTGATTTAGATAAAATAAAAAGCTGTGTGCAAGCTTATAGTCATTCCATAGAATTAGAATGCAGCGTTGTAGACATTCATGGTCAAACACTGTATAATACCAGTCCAAACAAAGACGGCTGTAAGTTTTGTAAGAAGGTACAAGGCATATTTGATCAAAATCAAAGCTGCCAGAATGTCCATTTATACGGAAGCTATCAAGCGGAACGTTTTGGGGGGAAATTTATATTCTTTTGCCCTATGGGGCTGATTCACTGGGCATCCCCTATTATTGTAGATGGAGTACTAAGAGGTGCTCTGTTGGGTGGGCCCGTGCTTGCGGCAAAACCAGAAGAATTGCTGTTGGAAGACATCATAAGAAGGAATCACATAGATGAGTCATATGTGAATGAACTGAGACAATATGCTAATGAAATTCCTGTTGTGCAGTCCGATAGAATAAATAGTTTATCAGAACTGCTTTACTTGATTGCTTGTCATGTTTCAGATACTCAGACAACGCAGTATCTTGAAAGGAGAGAATACGAAGAGCAGCAGTCGGATATTTCCGAATATATAAACTATATCAGTACAATGGGGGGAAGCGACAGCGGCTTACAGAACTATCCATTAGAAAAAGAGAAGGAGCTTTTATCCCTTATATCCATAGGAGATAAGGCCGGCTCACAAAAAGTGTTAAATGAGCTGTCTAACCATATATTTGTTTCTGCTGAAGGAAATTTTGAAGTAATAAAAGCCAGAGTATTGGAACTTATTGTTCTACTATCAAGAGCAGCTTTACAGGGTGGTGCTGATGTGGAGCAGATTTTTGGTTTAAACTACAGGTACATGCAACAAATACATCGGTTCCATAAAGTAGAAGAACTTATGCAGTGGCTGTCTAACATCATGATGCGTTTTACCGATTGTGTATTCAATCTAGCCGATGTGAAGCATGTGGATGTAATTTATAAGGCTATCGATTATGTAAAGAAAAATTATATGAAAAAGATTACTCTGGAAGATGTGGCGTCTCATGTGCATCTAAGTGCATCCTACTTCAGCAAAACCTTCAAAGAAGAGATGAAATGCAATTTTAATACCTATCTCAATCAGGTAAGGATTGAGATGAGCAAGAAGTTATTGGCGGATGATTCCATATCCTTGGTGGAGGTATCAGATCTTGTCGGTTTTGAGGATTTAAGTTATTTCTCAAAAGTATTTAAGAAAATAACCGGCATTACCCCGGGGAAATTCCGCGAATCTAAGGGGACAGTTATTCCTTATTGACTTAGCTTTAAATAGATGGTAATATATTCATAAAAGGAAGAGCAATCAAGAAGATTGCAAACAACTAAAGTCTTTAGAATGAATATTTTAATGAAAAATAAAACCACGAAGGTTTAAGCTGTAAGAAGCAGCTTATTCTTTCATGGTTTTTTATGTTTTAGGAGGTATGATTATGCATATTCCTGACGGGTACATAGGTTTGGAAACTGCAATCCCTTTTATAGGGGCAATGATTCCTATCTGGAGAAAAGCATTACAAAAGATAAAAACAACACTAAAAAGAAGACATATACCGGTACTTTCTATCGGAGCTGCTTTTTCCTTCACTATTATGATGTTTAATGTCCCCTTGCCGGGAGGAAGCTCAGGGCATGCCGTAGGTGCTGTTTTATTAGCACTATTGCTAGGGCCGTGGGCGGCCTGCATTGGAGTATCTTTAGCGTTAATCGTTCAGGCACTAATGTTTGGTGACGGCGGTGTATGGGCGATAGGTGCAAACTCTTTCAATATGGCCTTTGCTATGCCGTTTGTGGGATATTATACATATAAATTGATAAGGGGAAATGCACAACCTCTTTCAAAAAAAGCAATTTTTGCTGCAGCAGTTGCAGGATATGTTGGATTAAATATGGCGGCTTTGCTTACCGCAGTAGAGTTTGGAATACAACCGTTACTATTTAAAGCGGCAGACGGCACGCCTCTTTATTGTCCTCATCCTCTATGGGTTTCTGTGCCGGTAATGATGTTTGAACACCTGCTGATTGCCGGTCCCATTGAAGGAGCTGTAACAGGATTGGCATATTTATATGTAGGAAAAACAAATCCTGAACTGCTTGGCATAAAAAGGACAGAGCATATGTACCAACAGATTACAGAGGGAGAGGTTATGTCATGAAAAAATATAAAAATCTTTGGGTTGCACTTGGGATAATGATATTGTTATCTCCCCTGGGGATGCTGGCAACCGGAACGGCATGGGGAGAATGGGGGACAGATGAGCTCCAAGAAATGATAAACTATATACCTAAAGGGCTGGAAAAGCTTTCCCAATCCTGGACCATAGCGCCGCTGCCTGATTACAGCATACCGGCATTAAATGATAGTTTGTTGCAAGGCGCAATAGGATATATCTTATCAGCAATAATAGGTGTACTGCTGGTTGTTGGTGTTATACAAACCCTAGGAAAGGTAGTTGCGGCAGAACAGGAAGGTAGCAATGAATAGGACGGATACAATTCCACAATGGTTGCTAGAGCCGGAGGAGCAATCCGGCTTGCAATTTAATAATCGACATATTAAGAAAAGCAAAAAAAACTTCATAACAAAAACACTTATGCAGCTATCTGATACGGTAAGAAATGAATTTCTTTCAGAAATGTATACTAAAAAAGATGGTTTACTGCAAAAACTGGATCCAAGGATTAAATTGATTACATTTGTTGCCCTGACGGGTTTTACAACGCTAACAAGAAGTGTAAGTGTTTTAATAGTAATATATCTATTTACATTACTTTTAATATTCTTATCGAAACTGCCTTTTCTCAAATTTATAAAAAGAATATGGATATTTATGCCCTTGGTAACAGCCATTATGGTATTACCGGCTATTTTTAACGTTATTGTTCCCGGCAGAGTCTTGCTCATTATACATGAATTTGACAAACCTATAGAATTATTTGGTATTCAATTTCCTCAAACTTTATCTATTACACAGCAAGGAATAATATCCGGGGTGGTGTTGATTTTAAGGGTAAGTATTTCAGTATCGCTGGGACTTATACTTACTGCAACAACTCCCTGGGCCAGGCTTATGAAAAGTTTACGCTTGATCAAAATTCCTGCTATTTTTATTACCATGCTGGATATGGCATACCGATATATTGCCGTCCTTATCAAAATATCCATTGAAATATTTGAAGCACGGAATTTAAGGACCATAGGCAAAATAAGCCATTCCAGCAATAAACAATTTGCTTCTAATTCAATCGGAGTATTATTTACAAAAAGTATGGATTACAGCGAAAATGTATATATGGCGATGGTGTCCCGCGGATTTACAGGACAGGTAGAGACAATTTCACCTTTTAAATTTATGAAACTGGATTTTATTTGGTTGTTTGCTATAATATTATTTATGATTGTATTATATGTATTCAGTTGAATACTTATATAAGGTTAATTTAATTCATTGTACTAATTTGAATTGGAATTATATTTAAATTAGCACAGCACATTGATTTAGAGGAGAGAATTAATTTGTTAGACAATATGCCAGTATTCGATTTATGTAACGTGCAGTATAGCTATTTAGATGGTTTTCCTGTCTTGAAAAACATAAACCTAAAAATCAATAGAGGCGAAAAAATATGTATTCTCGGAGCAAATGGCAGCGGTAAATCCACGCTGCTAAAGATTTTATGCGGGTTAATTTTTCCTATTGTCGGAGATTTTACTGCCTTTGGAGAGAAAATTACAGAAGAAAAATTGGAAAACGATAATTTTTCAAAACAATACCACAAGAAAGTAGGATTTATTTTTCAAGATTCAGATGTCCAGTTATTTTGCGGAAGCGTATGGGATGAAATAGCTTTTGGGCCGCTTCAGCTGGGCTTAAGTAAACAGGAAGTAGTAAAAAGGGTTGAAGATACCATTCATATGTTAAAGATAGATACACTTCGTGATAGGGCACCGTTTAGATTGAGTGGTGGAGAGAAGAAAAAAGTTGCAGTTGCCTCGGTACTTGTTACAAATCCGGAGGTTTTAATATTAGACGAGCCTACTAATGGCTTGGATCCAAAGAGCCAAAGATGGCTTGTAAACCTTCTTATTCAATTAAATAAGGCAGGTAAAACAATTGTTACAAGTACTCATAACTTAGAGTTGGTACAGGAGATTTCCGACCGCGTCATTGTTTTTAGTGAGGACCACCAAATTGTTGCCGATGGACCAACACACCAGGTATTGGATGATAGAGACTTACTAATAAGGGTAAATCTTATTGATGAATATTACCATAAACATGAGGGGGAACATTCCCATTATCATATTCATAATTATTAGGCAAGTATTTTTTTAATAACTTATTGCCAAATTGGTGAAAAGTATTTATAATGAAAGTAGAATAAATAACAAGCTGGAGGAGGCAAGATAAAATATGCAAAATGCCGCAGATGTTTTATGTGGTTTAAATAAAGAAAGTAGGACTGTTTTTAGCCTAATCCAGAAAAAAGGGCCATTAACAAAAAGCGAACTCTTACTTATTACCAAAATGAAATTAACTTCTCTTAATAGATTCATGCAGCCACTTGAAGATAAAAAATTAATAGTTCAGGTAGGTATTGGGGAGTCAACAGGAGGTAGAAAACCTGTAGTATACGATGTAAATCCCCTGCAATACTATGTAATAGGAATAGATATCTCTAGAACTTACACACAAATTGTAATTTCGAATCTAAAAATGGAAATATTAAACCAGCAACAATTCACCATGACTCAATCTTTCGCACCTGAAAAAACTGCAAAAGCAATTTCACATATAATCAAAAATATGTTAGGACAACTATCGATAGACAGATCAATGATTCTTGGAGCAGGGGTGGGCACTATAGGACCTTTGGATAGGAAGAAGGGAATAATTCTTAATCCAAAGAACTTTGCAGCACCAGGTTGGGTTAATGTCCCGATTAAGCAAATTTTAGAACAGGAACTTCAACTTCCGATTGTTATTGATAATGGAGCAAATACAGCCGTATTGGCAGAATCTCTTTTTGGGTGCGGGAAGGATTTTGAAAATATTGCATATTTTAATTGCGGTATAGGAATTAGGACCGGAGCTATCTCGGGGGGAACGATTGTAAGGACCATTAATGATGCAGAAGATGCTTTTGGACATATGGTCATAGATGTAGATGGAGAGCTTTGCAGTTGTGGTAATTATGGGTGTGTTGAAGCCTATTCTTCCATTCTTTCCATTACCAACAAATTTATGTCAGCCATAAAAAAAGGAAGGACTTCGATAATTTCTAAACCCTTAGAAACAATAGGGTATATAGATATATGTAATGCAGCAGAAAAAAAAGATGAGCTGGCAAGAGAAACTATAATAAGTGCAGCTACAATTCTAGGTACAGGGCTGGCAAACTATATTAACCTGTTAAGTCCGGATCTGGTTATCTTAAGTGGACCGTTGGTGAAACATTCTGAATTATTTTATGAAGTATGTACACAAGTAGCCATTAAGAAATACTACTTGAAACAAGAAAACAAGATGGTTTTTAGCAAAGGGGGGGATTTTAAAGATAACGCTATTGCTGTAGGTGCAGCCGCAGCGGTAGTAGAACAAATATTAAATAATACATTGTAGGGGGTAATTGTATGGAGGGAAAATCCAGTTTTAAATTGTTTATTGAAATTTTTAGTACTTTCTTTAAGATCGGTTGTTTCACTTTCGGTGGAGGATATGCCATGATTCCTTTAATCGAAAAAGAAGTTATAGATAAAAAACAATGGGTAAAGGCGAAAGAAATTATAGATATTTTTGCTGTTTCCCAATCTATACCAGGAGCCATTGCAATCAATTCGGCAACATTTATTGGTTATAAAATTGCGGGGAGAAAAGGTGCTTATGCAGCTACAATAGGGGTTGTATTACCTTCCTTTATAACTATAACGCTTATTGCAGCTTTCTTTGTCAAGTTTCAGGAAAATGCAGTTGTTAAGGCTGCCTTCATGGGTATTCGGCCTGCAGTTGCAGCACTTATCTTGATGGCTGTTGTAAAGGTAGGCAAGACGTCTGTCAAAGATAGAATAGGTTTTAGCGTTACTGTTTTAACGGTTATACTGGTTATTATGCTAAATGTACATGCGATATGTGCAATTATTGGCGGAGCGGTACTTGGCTTAATAATTTATAAGCTGTTTCCAGATAAGGCAAGGCAAATTATTGAGAAAGAAGGCGCTGGCAAATGATTTATTTTAAGTTGTTGGTCACTTTTATAAAAATAGGGTTGTTTAGTTTTGGCGGTGGATATGGGATGATTCCGCTTATTCAAAAGGAAATAGAGATGAATGGGTGGTTGAGTCCGTCTGAATTTGTGGACATCATTGCAATTTCAGAAATGACTCCTGGACCTATTGCAGTAAATTCTGCTACCTTTGTAGGATATAAAACAGCCGGTTTTTTAGGAGGAATGGCAGCAACTATAGGTGTAGCCATCCCATCATTAGCACTTATTTTAATTGTTTCAAATTATTTTTTTAAGTTTCAAAAGCATCCGCTAAATACATTAATTTTCTATGGAATAAGACCGGTTATTGTAGGCCTTATTGTAACTGCAGCGATTTTTGTTTCTGAAACAGCAATATTTAAACGTGAGTTTTCTGTCGAAGTTTTTAGCAGCATGATTAATAGTCCTTTTCAAGTCATTAATATAGGGAGTATAGTTATACTAGCTTTAACCTTAGTAGCTCTCACTAAATTTAAGCTCCATCCAATTCTTACTATTGTCGGATCAGGACTTATGGGTATAGTTCTATTTTATATATATGGTTAACAGTTCACAGTTCATAGTTCACAGTTAACTGTAATAAACGATTTAATAGCTTTTACTGAGAACAGTGAACCGTGAACTTATTTACTTTATCTGCCATGTAAAATCATTATCAGTAAATATATATATTAGATCATGCATAATGAATCATAAAATGTTGTTCTGTTTTTTATTTAATGAATCGAACTTATGTAAACAAAAGGAGTAGAATAACGAGGGCTTGTTTATGCAATGTTACTAAAATGAAATTTTCAATTTTGTGTAAATAACATCTAACATCCGGTATGCCGATATGCTATATTAAGAATATAAGAAATGCATACTTTTCCCTGAATAAACTTAATATCTTAAAAGAGGTAGAAAAGTATGAAATCAAAAGGGCTTTTCATATGTAAAAAGAAAATCTGAAGCCGTTTTGATGAATAGCGTCCGCACACTCGTGACTTCAGTAGAGTTAAGGACTCGAACTAGGGTAGGGACTACCCGAAGTTAAGCCTTTGGAGACTGCAAAGCAGTCGATGAATTAGGAATCCTGCGGCTTTAGTTGTGGGAGGTTCAATATAGAAAGTTAACTTACTTAAATTATTTAGGAGGGGGCACAATAATGGCAAGCTTAAAGCTAAAAAATGTTTACAAAAGGTATGCTGGCGGTGTTACAGCAGTAAGTGACTTCAATCTTGATATCGAAGACAAAGAGTTTTTGATCCTGGTTGGTCCTTCAGGATGCGGTAAGTCAACTACCTTGAGAATGATAGCAGGATTGGAAGAAATCAGTGAAGGTGAACTTTACATTGGTGACAAACTTGTTAACGATGTTGCACCAAAGGATAGAGATATTGCAATGGTTTTCCAGAACTACGCTCTTTATCCTCATATGACAGTTTTTGAAAACATGGCTTTTGGTTTGAAACTCAGAAAAACTCCTAAGGATGAAATTAAGAGAAGAGTTAATGAAGCGGCAAAAATTCTTGATATTGCTCACTTGCTTGACAGAAAGCCAAAGGCATTATCCGGTGGACAGAGACAGAGAGTTGCTTTAGGTCGTGCCATCGTTCGTGAACCAAAAGTATTCTTAATGGACGAACCTCTTTCTAACCTTGATGCTAAACTGAGAGTTCAGATGAGAACCGAGATTAGCAAACTCCATCAGAGACTTCAAACAACATTTATTTACGTTACCCATGACCAAACAGAAGCTATGACAATGGGTACAAGAATCGTTGTTATGAAAGATGGTTTTATCCAACAGGTAGATACGCCACAAACACTTTATGAAAAACCATGTAACATGTTCGTTGCTGGATTTATTGGAAGTCCTCAGATGAACTTTATCAATGTTAAGGTTCAAAAGAAAGAAGATGGTATACATCTTGTATTTGGCAAGAATGATATAAAACTTCCGGAAGGTAAAGCTAAGAAATTAGAAGGTACTGAATATATAGGCAAAGAAGTTGTTATGGGTATCAGACCTGAAAATCTTCATGATGAAGAAGCTTACCTTTCTTCAATGCCTGACAGTATTGTAGAATCCAAGATTGATGTTGTAGAAATGATGGGTGCCGAAACTTTCTTATACATGACTGTTGAAGGTGTAAACTTTACTGCAAGAGTTAATCCAAGAACTAAAGCTAAAGCTGGTGACACAGTTAAGATTGCTTTAGATGTAAATAAAATACATCTGTTTGATAAAGATACAGAAAGAACTATCATCAACTAATGTAAACTTATATAAAAAAAGGAGGAAATGTATCAAATGGATACATTTCCTTCTTTTTTTATTGTATAATTAAGTGTATACTATGTATAGGGGGTGTTATTGTGTCTAGTAGATTATTTCAAAATATTATTTATCAGATGAAAGATGTTATAGATCGAGAACTGGGAGTGCTGGATGAAGCAGGACTTATTATTGCGTGCTCAAATGATATGAAAAATGGAGAGCAATTTGAAGATTTGCCTGATGCTGTTCATGAAAATCAGGAAGCTGTGGCTTATAATGGTTTTACATTTAAATCTATCGGAAAGAAAAACAAAACAGAACATATCGTCTTCGTATCTGGTGATGATGAGCTTGCCGGTAAATATTGCTCATTAATAGCGATTAGTATAGATAATTTGAAGCAGTATTATGACGAAAAATTTGACAAGGGTAATTTTATTAAGAATGTTATACTGGATAACATTCTCCCTGGAGATATTGCAATAAAAGCCAAGGAGTTACATTTACAGCTGGATGCTCATAGAGTGGTATTTTTAATACGTACCTATGAGGGCAGTGATCTTTATGTCCATGATACCATTCAAAATTTATTTCCTGCAAAAAATAAAGATTTTGTATTTGTTATAGATGATTATAATGTTGTACTGGTAAAAGAGGTAAAGAGCAATTGTGAGTCTGAAGACCTTGAGAAGATTGCTAAAACCATTGTAGATACTTTGAATACAGAAGCTCTGGTTAAGGTTTATGTGGGAATCGGTACAGTAGTGAGCAATATTAAAGATCTGGCTAAGTCGTATAAAGAGGCACAGGTTGCATTGGAAGTAGGTAAGGTTTTTGATACTGAAAATTATATCATTAACTATGATAATCTCGGAATTGGCAGACTCATTTATCAGCTTCCGACGACGTTATGTGAACTATTTTTGGCAGAGGTGTTTAAAAAAGAGTCTATCGATGCACTAGACGAAGAAACTATGCTTACAATCAAGAAATTTTTTGAAAATAACTTGAATGTAAGTGAGACCTCAAGAAAGCTGTATGTTCATAGAAATACACTTGTATACAGATTGGACAAGATACAAAAAATGACCGGAATGGACTTGAGAACTTTTGACCATGCAATTATATTTAAAGTTGCAATGATGGTTAAAAAGTACTTGGACTCCAACCCGATAAAGATTTAAAAGGATAAACAGATAAGTGACTACCATGACGTAAATAATATAAATTGCTCGTAGTTCGTGGTTCGTTGTTAATAGTTTCTGAGTATTGTTCTATGGACTGTTGCTGTAAAACTACGAACCATGAACTAAGAACTATAAACTAAAAACGACACCTGGGAAATAATTACCCGGGTTTTTTTATTCTTATCAAATTTAGTCGATATATTGTGGATAATTTTACACATTCGTCTACATATAGTGTCAAATTTTAACTCCTAGATTTTTACAAAAAAAGATGGGAAATAAGAAGGAATTTTGATGTGTTATGTAGAATAATGTAATTTGGTTGTTAATTTTATTTTATTAGAGGTGTTAATAATTGATATTGTTGACGAATGTATCTAAAACATATAGTAATGGCACAATAGCGTTAAATAACGTTAATTTATCAATAAATAAAGGTGAATTTGTTTTTATTGTAGGTCCCAGTGGGGCAGGGAAGTCCACGTTGATCAAATTGTTGCTGAGGGAAGAAGAAGCCAGTTCCGGCAGCATTGTAGTGAATGATTTTGATGTGACAAATCTTCGCAGAGGTGAAATTCCATATTTGCGAAGAAGTATGGGTATAGTATTTCAGGACTTTAGGCTGCTTCCAAATAAAACAGTATATGAAAATGTGGCTTTTGCAATGAAAATCGTTGAAGCTTCTGCAAAGGAAATACGGCGACAGGTTCCGTTTCTTCTAAGCATGGTAGGGTTGAGCAGTAAAGCGAAAATGTATCCCCATCAATTATCAGGTGGAGAGCAGCAAAGGGTATCTTTGGCACGGGCATTGGCTAATAACCCTTCGGTACTTATAGCCGATGAGCCGACGGGAAATCTCGACCCTGAAACTGCATGGGATATTGTTAAGTTAATTAATGATATTAATAAGAGGGGGACTACTGTAGTAATGGCTACCCATGCAAAAGAAATTGTAAACAATATGAAAAAGCGGGTGATTGCTTTAGAAAAAGGTACTGTTGTTCGTGATGAAGAGAAAGGCGTGTATGGTTATGAAAGTTAGTACATTTAAATATTTTGTTAAAGAAGGTTTTTCAAGCATATGGACCAATCGGATCATGAGCTTGGCTTCAATAGGCATTGTGGTTGCATGTCTTATTATTTTTGGAATGTTTATGCTGTTTAGTACAAATATAAATTTTATAGGTGGTCAAATAAAAGACCAGTGGGAAATCAAAGCATTTATTGATGAAAGTATACCCATTGAGCAAGTTGATGAAATAGGAGCAAAAATTAAAAATATACGGTATGTACGGGAATGTGTCCTTGAAACTAAGGAACAAGCTTTGGAAAACTATAAAAAGCAGCTGGGCGAAGATGCGCACGTACTGGAAGGATTTGAGAAACATAACCCATTAAGACATTCATATATAATAAATCTTAGCGATATTCAGTATGCAGACCAGGTAGTACAGCAGCTAGGGACAATTCCTGGAATCGTGAAAGTCAAAAATCACAGGGAGACTGTGGAAAAGTTATTAAAGATTACAGAATTTATCAGGATGGGCAGCTTATGGGTAATGATACTTTTAGCATTTATCGCTGTATTTATTATATCTAATACCATTAAATTAGCAGTTTTTGCCCGCAGGAAAGAAATAAATATTATGAAATTTGTTGGAGCTACTGACTGGTTTATTCGTTGGCCATTTATTGTGGAAGGCATCGTGATCGGGCTAATAGGAGCACTGTTATCCCTGGTTTTGGTGGGTTATGGCTATAATTATATTTTGAAGCTCATCTATCAAAGTATAAATATCTTTAAACTTAGAGAATTTTCAGAGGTGTTTGAAGGTCTGGCGTTAATTTTTATTGTCATCGGGACAAGCATAGGTGCAATTGGCAGCGCAATATCGATTAGAAAATACCTTCGTGTTTAAACTATATAGTTCAAAGTTAACAGCTCTCAGTTCACAGTAGTAAACGATTTAATAGCTTTTACCGTGAACCGTGAACTGTGAACTTATTTACTTTATCTGCCATGTAAAATCATTATTAGTAAATATATAGTATAACACGTGAATCTATGACAATTAATTTACTATATGATAAAGGGGGATCCGAGGTCTGATGAACAAAAGAGTTATGACGATAGCAGTTGCCAGTATAACATTAATATTTATACTGGGAACAATTTTGCCTGTATATGCCGAAGGACTGCAAGATTTGGAAAAAAAGCTTAATAGGGTTAATAAGGAAATGAATGAGACACAGAAAGAGTTAAAAGCAGTACAAAACCAAAAAAAAGGAGTAATCAATGAAATAGAAAAGATTGAACAGGAAATTGATAAGACAGAAAATGAGTTGGATGAAATCAACAAGCTGCTTTCTCAAAGTGAAAAGAAGATTAAAGAAAAAGAAGAAGAGCTTGCAGAAGCAATGAGAGCAGCCGAACAACAGTTTGAAGTGTTAAAATTGAGAGCCAGGACGATGTATGAAGATGGAAATACTACTTATTTGGAGGTACTGTTAAACGCAACAAGTTTTTCTGATTTCATATCCAGACTGGAGATTGTAAAAGAGATTATACAATATGACAATAACCTTTTAGCACAATTAAAACAGAACAGGGACAATGTAGCTAAAGCCAGGCAGGCTGCTGAAGACGAAAGGAAAAATAGAGAAAAAATAAAAAATCGTGTAGCAGATACAAAAAGGGTATTGAATGAAAAGCAGGTATCAAGAAGTCAAACGCTGGCAAGACTAAGTTCACAGGAAAAAGAATATGAACGTGCTTTAGATGAATTGGAGGAACTATCAAAGCAGGTGGAAAAAGAAATACGAAAGTTGCAAGAACAAAACAAAAGAAAATATGCTGGAGGTAAATTGGAGTGGCCGGCGCCAAATTATTATAATATTACATCCCCCTTCGGCAATAGATATCACCCGATATTAAGGACGACAAGGATGCATACAGGAATTGATATAGGCGCTCCTTCCGGTGCGACCGTAAAGGCAGCTAATGCTGGAAAGGTTATTTTAGCTGCATCCAACGGGGGATACGGAAAATGCATTATCATTGACCATGGAGGAGGAATTGCAACATTGTATGCCCATAATAGTTCCCTTCTTGTTAGTGCCGGGGATGAAGTGAAAAAAGGACAGACAATAGCAAAGGTAGGAAGTACAGGATGGTCAACCGGACCTCACTTGCATTTTGAGGTTAGAGAAAATGGTACCCCTGTGGACCCCATGAAATATTATAATTAACCAACTTTAAAACTGAATATTGAGATTTTAAAGTTGGTTAATTTCATCGATAACTACATTAATTTATTTTTAGCTTCAATATTGGTTATCGATATAAATAGTTATAATTATAAATTTTATTTAAAGTTTAATGTTAAGAAGAGATTAAGATTTCAATTTTATTGTTATCTTAATCTTTTATTCTTTACAATAATAAGGTATAATAATTTAATGTACAAAATATTATAAACTAGAGAATAATAAGGGACTCAAAATGAAGCTTATCTTCATTATAAAGATTTCTTCAGCTTTGGGTAACTTTAAGGAGATGGGATTGATTGTTTAGGAAACGTAGTATATTGATTGGCGCAATTGTACTAGTATTAATTACTATATTTACAACCTTTATTGCAACAAGTGTTTTGTATCTTGTAGTAGGCAACCTGCCTCTCTATGGCATTTTTAATGTGCAGGGGGGAAGGACACAATATACAAAAATAAACCAGGTAAGAGAAATTATTAAAAAATATTATGTTGAACCTGTAGAAGAAGAAAAACTGATGGAAGGAGCTGCTGCAGGAGTAGCAGCGGCTGTAGGAGACCCGTATACAGTATATATGAATAAAAAAGAATACGACGATTTTATGACACAGACTCATGGCAGTTATGCCGGGATTGGTGTTGTAGTAGCTCCAGACCCAAAAGATAATCTTATTACTGTGGTAGCACCCTTTGAAGGTACTCCAGGGGAAAAAGCAGGGATATTACCTGGAGATAAAATCATTAAGGTAAATGGAAAAGATGTGTGGGCAGATAAATTGGAAGAAGCAGTGAGCATGATGAAGGGACCTAAAAATACAGAGGTCACTATCACCATTGTACGGGAAAATCTATCCCAGCCAAAAGATATAACTATCAAAAGAGATATCATTGTTTTGCAAACTGTAAAGCATAAAGTTATTGACGGAAATATCGGATATATCCGTATTACTATGTTTGATGAAAAAACAAGTAAAGACTTTGATGCCGCTTTGGACGATTTATATAGCAAGAATGTTAGCGGATTAATCATTGACGTAAGAGACAATCCCGGAGGGCTGCTGGACGAGGTTGTAAAAATTGCTGACCGCCTTCTGCCGGAGGGGTTAATCGTTTATACCGAGGATAAAAATAAGAATAGAGATACAAAATATTCGGATAAAGAAGAAATAAAAATTCCTCTGGTTGTACTTGTCAATGGCGGAAGTGCCAGTGCCTCAGAAATACTATCAGGGGCAATAAAAGACCACGGTAAAGGAAAGCTGGTAGGAACAAAAACGTTTGGAAAGGGCTTGGTTCAAACACTTTTCCCTCTTGGCGACGGTTCGGCGGTTAAAGTTACTATTTCCAAATATTATACTCCTAATGGCACGTCCATTCAGGGGGTAGGAATACAACCGGATATCGTTGTGGAGTTTCCGGAAGAATTAAAAAGGAGCATTGCTCAGATAAAAGAGGAAGAAGATGTTCAACTTAAAAAAGCAATTGAGGTAGTGAAACAAGGAATGTAACCAAAACCTCCGGAATTTTCCGGAGGTTTTGATTTTATTTTAAGTTAATTTAATAAATTAACATTGTTGCCCTGTTAATTTTGTGTTAAAATATTTAATATTATGGAGATAATTTTAATATTTATTTAAATGTATAGTTCACAGTTCTCAGTTCTCAGTTCACAGCAATCAACGATTTAATAGCTTTTACTGTGAACCGTGAACTGTGAACTTATTGACTTTATCTGCCATGTAAAATCGCTATCAGTAAATGTATAGATAACTATATAAGTTGCATTAGGATATTACATGAAAGTACGTAAGAAGGAATGTGACTTGGAGACAGTTTTAAAATTTGTTGATTATAGGATATTATGCTGAAATAATTCGTTGTGGTAGGTGGATAGTATGCGCAAACAGGTTGTACCAGGCAGTTTTTCTCTCATGAAAAAAATGAATACATCATTAATCTTAAATACTATTAGAGAAAAAGGACCTGTTTCAAGAGCAGAAATTGCTAAAATAACCGGTCTAACCCCTGCAACAGTTACAAATATTACTGCTGAATTAATTAAATGTCATTTAATTTTGGAAGCGGAAAGAGGAGAGTCCAGCGGTGGCAGAAAACCGGTAATGCTCCGAATTAATTCAAATGGGTATTATGTAATAGGAGTTTATATTGGTTCAAAGGCTGTAGAAATAATAGTAGCGAACCTGAATTCCGATAGTATTTATTCTGATGGTCTGGAAATTGACTCTTCTATTCCAAATGAGGTTGTACTTGATAAAATCGTTCAGAAAATAAGTACCTGGATGAAGGCTAATAAGGACAAGAAAATATTAGGTGTTGGTGTTGGAGTGCACGGATTAGTAAAATCCCGGGAAGGAATTTCTATCTATGCACCAAACCTTGGATGGGAAAATGTACCCGTTAAAGATATATTAGAAAGTGAATTAAATGTTCCTGTGTTTGTTGATAACGATGTTAGGACCATGACGCTGGGGGAAAGTTGGTTTGGTATTGCAAAGGACATCTCTAATTTTGTATTCATCTATGTAGGTTATGGAATTGGCGGTAGCGTAGTAATTGATAATCAACTTTACAGGGGGATAACTGAAGGGGCAGGGGAAATAGGCCATACTACGATTGAAGTGAACGGTCCGAGGTGTAGTTGTGGCAATTTTGGTTGTTTACAAGCACTAGCTTCAGAACAGGCAATAGTCAATAGAGTTAAGGAAATTTTGTCGAACGGTGAGAAATCTATCATCAATGAATGGGTAGGTGGAAATTTGTGTCGTATTTCCCCGGAAATAATTTTTGAGGCTGCCCTAAATAACGACAATGTCGCATTAAGAGTGGTGAAAGAGAAGGCTGCTTGCCTGGGAATCGGAGTAGCAAATTTAATCAATACCTTTAATCCTTCGATGGTTATTATTAATGGAAGAATCATAAAGCTTGGCAAGATTATCATGGAGTGTATTCAAAAGGAAGTAGGAAGGAGAAGCATGAAATACCTGCAGGATTCAACCAAAATAACTTTTTCCTCTCTAAGCCAGAATGCAGTATTGAAAGGTGCCGTGGCACTTGTATTGAGTGAAACTTTTGAAAATCCTGAAATTGTTTATTCATCGTATAAAACAAAGTAGTTGACGGTTCACAGAAAACTGTACATTGTTTATGTATAAAACTTGCTTTTCTCCATAAACTACCATGGAAAGGAGGCAGATTATGGAGGAAAAAGCGGTAACTAAAAAAGCAAATGAAGCTGACGAGAAGCTCAAGCTTGAAGTAGCGGAAGAGCTGGGCTTATTAGAGAAAGTAAAACAATTTGGCTGGAAAGGACTTACTGCAAAAGAAACCGGAAGAATTGGAGGAATTATGACAAGACGTAAAAGGATAATGAAAGAAAAGAGTCAACAGATTTGAGCTGTTGACTTTTGATATTTATTTTCTCACTCCTTTAATATGTATAAACCGTATATATGCCCAATCGTAATTGGTCAACGGGTAATAGTCCCGATCAATTGAATGCGCAGCAATTTGTATATTACTCACGTCGGGGATGGTACCTGTGCTGACAATGACAGGTGAATGATTAAAGTCATCCGGTTTATTGAAAGATAATTGTACAATATCCCCCGGTTGGACATCTTTTACATTCACTTCTTCTGCAAAGGGACCTCTGGAAGAATTATTTACGAGAAACTTATACAAAAAATCTACGCCGGTCCAGGATGGTGAACGATTATTTACATTAACGTAATACCATCCTGTATTGCGGGTGTAATTCATAATATTACTACCTGCATAAATCACCTGGGAGGCAAAATTAGTACAATCACCACCTATTTTTTCAAAGTCATAATATTGCGGATTACGTCTAAAGGCCCATGCATGAGCGTATTCTACAGCCTTTTTACGGTTATATTCCAAGATGTTTTGTATTTTACCGGAATTAACGATAAACATAAAAGTATCCTCCCCTTAGTTGGTTTTAACAATTTCAGAAATCAGAAGAATCTATCATATTACTTGCTAAAGTACAGGATTTATTTGTCATATTTTAAGGAAAAGTTAATATCTATATAATTATAATACGCAAGAGGAGGGATATAGTGAGTCGTTTAGGAATTATAACTATTTCTAAAGAAATAAAATTTAAATATATTCCTGATTTTTTCCATAATAAAATTCCACAAAAACTAATTGATATTTTAACTGTTCGCTTTAAGAAAAATGTATATAAATATGTAGACATCCCTGATACTGATATAAAACTTTATGTTGCATACTTACCTTTTACAGAATATCAATTAAGCTCAACAAAGCCTGTTGACATAGATAAGCTTTGTGGCGAAATCTTGGAACATTTTGAAATGGAGGGGATAAAATATGTAGTACTATCACAACATGTGAAAACAAACAAACAGATGTTTGAATACGTATATGGGAGCGGAAGATTCTTTCGGTTAAACAGCAAGAGATTGTTAATGTCTCTGTTGGTAGATATTCTCAGAAAGATATGCAAAATAGCAGGAACTGATATGTCACAGATAGATATTGGTATAGTGGAAAATAGCTTTACAGAAAAATCGAAAGCAATTATTAACATACTTTCTACTAATGTAAAATATGTTACACTTGTAACGAAGGATGTAAAAGAAGCACAGGTGTATACAGAGAAGGTATGTGAAGAGACAGGTCTGACTGTTCGGGTATCGGAAGACATTAGCAAGGCATTAAGCAGTATTGATGTAGTTTTTGTTTTAGATGATCTCGATAAATTGATAAGAAAAGCATCCCTCAGTATGTCAACGATTGTATTTAATCTTAGTACGAGCTCTATGGCAGAAAAAAGAATTAGTAATATTATTATCGATAGCGTCAATATCAGTATACCTCAAAATATTAAAGATGTAATAGGACCGTTGGGGGAAATAGATAACGAAGAATTAATAGAATGTATCATATCATTGAAATTGAATAAAAATTTAAATATGAATATGAATAACATTCAGCAGTATCTCGAGTTCAATAAAGAATTCTACAGTTCTGGATATAAAATTAACGTTTTAAAGGGATTCGGAAAGCCTATAGACATATCTAAGCTGGAAAAACTGGCAAAAAACTTGGCGGGTAGTAAATAATATTTATTGACAATGCATAAACTGTTGTTTATAATATAAAAAAATCAAGACATAAGTCATTTCATGAATAATTACAAAGTTATAGCATATATTATCAACATAAAAATTTGCAGCTGTATTATGTGGAATTTTTCAACACTGTGAAAATACTAGGATGGACTTAAAGGTAGATAATATTGCAAAATAAAGAAGAATATGAAGGAGAGACATCAAATGACTAATAGTAAACAAATTGTATTAACGTATGAGGGTCTTGAAAAACTGGAGAATGAGCTTGAATATCTCAAAACCGTAAAGCGAAAAGAGGTTGCCGAAAAGATTAAACAAGCAATAGCTTTTGGTGATCTGTCTGAAAATTCCGAATACGATGAAGCTAAAAATGAGCAGGCGCAAGTAGAAGTTAGAATAGTACAGCTTGAAAATATGCTTAAAAATGCTAAAGTTATAGATGAAGAAGATATAAATACGGAGATTGTTAGTATCGGTTCTAAAGTTAAAGTCTTAGATCTAGAGTTTGATGAAGAAGTAGAATATACAATTGTAGGTTCTACTGAAGCGGACCCAAGCAATTATAAAATTTCTGATGAATCTCCTGTGGGAAGAGCACTCGTAGGGCAAAAGGTAGGAAGTATTGTTGATGTGGCAGTTCCTGACGGGGTAATTAAGTTTAAGATTTTAGAAATCAAGAAATAGTAGAGAGTGAGGAGTGGAGAGCAGAAAAATGGCTTTTTACTCCTTTATTTATGTAATTATTATATAAAACGTACTAAAAATATTACATTTGGGCACGTAAGAAGGGGATGCGGCAATTTTTATTTTACAAAGGAAAGAATATAATATATAATATATTGCACAAAGTGATATACAGGAGGTTTTACTATGTCAGAGCACTTACAAGAGATGGAGTTAAATGAGATACTAAGGGTCCGTAGAGAAAAGTTAAAGGAATTACAGGAAAGCGGAAAGGATCCGTTTAAGATAGTAAAGTTTGATAGGACACACAACAATCAGCAAATAATTGATAATTTTGAAAATATGGAAGGTTCTATTGTCTCAGTAGCAGGCAGGCTTATGTCCAAAAGAGGTATGGGGAAAGCATCTTTCTGTGATTTGCAAGATAGATATGGAAAAATTCAGCTATATATTAGAGTAAATGAGGTAGGCGAAGAAACTTACAATCAGGTCAAAAAATTTGACATAGGAGATATTGTAGGTGTAAAAGGTGAGGTGTTTAAAACACATAAAGGAGAAATATCCATTAAAGTACTGGAAATCACGCTTTTATCCAAGTCTCTCCAACCTTTGCCGGAAAAGTGGCATGGATTGAAAGATATGGACTTGAGATATAGACAAAGATATGTGGATCTGATTGTTAATCCTGAAGTTAAGGACACTTTTATTAAGAGGAGCAAAATTATCAAATCCATTCGCGAATTTTTGGATGCCAGAGGATATATAGAGGTAGATACGCCTATATTAAATACTATTCCGGGTGGTGCTGCAGCAAGGCCTTTTATTACACATCATAATACACTGGATATAGATATGTATCTTAGAATAGCAACTGAGTTGCATTTAAAGAGGCTTATTGTGGGTGGACTGGAAAAAGTTTATGAGATGGGTAGAATTTTTAGAAATGAAGGCATGTCCATCAAGCACAATCCTGAGTTTACAACAATAGAGCTTTATGAAGCTTATACCGATTACAAGGGTATGATGGAATTAACAGAACAACTGATTTCAACTGTTGCAAAAGAAGTACTGGGTACAACAAAAATTACATACCAGGGTGAAGAAATTGATTTAACTCCTCCATGGAATAAGATGACAATGATTGAATCTATTAAAAGGTTTACCAATGTGGATTTTGCAACTATCACTACTGATGAAGAAGCCAGGGTTGCAGCGAAAAGCTTAAAGGTGCATGTTGAAGATAAGCATACCAGAGGGGAAATAATAAACCTTGTGTTTGAAGAATGTGTCGAAGAATATCTTGTACAGCCTACCTTTATTATGGATTATCCTGTAGAGGTATCACCGCTTGCAAAAAGAAAGCCGGATGCTCCTGAATTAACCGAACGTTTCGAGCTGTTTATTACACGCAGAGAAATGGCCAATGCTTTTTCGGAACTAAATGATCCTATTGACCAGAAAGAGAGATTCATTAAGCAGGTAGAAGCAAGAGAAGCCGGAGATGAGGAAGCAAATATGATGGATGATGATTTTATTAACGCTTTAGAATACGGCATGCCTCCTACCGGTGGACTGGGAATTGGAATTGACAGACTGGTAATGCTGTTAACTGACTCTTATTCAATAAGAGACGTACTATTGTTCCCAACTATGAAGCCAAAGGATTAAAATGTTGCTATAGATAAAGATAAAGGCAGAAACAAAAAATAATTTATTTATGTTCTTTATCTTTATCTTTTTCTTTATCTTTAATTTATTGATAATAAATGATTCCAGTAGTTTTATAACTTAAGATATGATAAAATAGTAATGCGGATAAAAAGGTAATGCGTGGGGGGAAAGATTCGTGAGTACTATTTTAAATATAGACAAAAAGAAAATCGAGAATTTCTGGTATTATTATAAAATCCACACATTTGTAGGAATTTTTGTTGCCATCATGTTGCTAATTACTCTTAAAGATTGTGCTAACAATGTTGTGCCTGATATCACTATCTCTTACGTAGGTAAAAACTACATTGCTGATGAAGTTGGTCAAAAACTTAAAGAAAAATTATCCGGAGTTATACAGGATATAAATAATGATAAGAAAAAAGAATTATTGTTTCAGCCGATGACTTTATCCGATGAAATAAGGAGTGAACAGGACATAGCAATGCAGCAAAAGGTTATGGTAACATTTGCTGCGGGAGATACACAAATATTTTTAATGGATAAGACGAATTTTTTAAGATTTGCTGAACAAGGTGCTTTTCAGCCCCTTGATGATGTAGCAGCAAAGTGTGGTGTGGATATTAATAAAAATCCCGAGATAAAGCTAACAGCCAGAGAAACAACGGAAGCCCATGTTTACGGTGTTCCTTTGGAAGGTAATAGCATGTTAGAAGAGATAGGCTTTAAAACTAAAGATACTTATATTGCTTTAAGAATCCTAGGTGAAAAAGATAAACAAAATGAGAAGAAAAAGGTTTTATATAATAATGTTTATGAAATCTTTCAAGAAATAGTAAAGTACAATAAAAAGTAGGTAATGATAATTTAGAGGGGGTATATTATGGCTTCGAACTTAGATATTTTTGAAAAAGAATTGGAAGATGCAGTAGTAGTTGAGTTAAGTGGTGAAATAGATATTTCTACTGTTACAGAGCTAAAGGAAAAGCTTTATGCTATCGTAGAACAAAAAAATAGGAGTGTAAAGCTTGACTGTACTAACTTAAATTATATTGATAGTACAGGCTTGGGAGTATTAGTAGGAGTTCTTAAAAAAGTAAAAAGCAATAATAACGATATTTATATAACTAATCTTAAAAATAATATCAAAAAGCTATTCTTGATAACCGGACTTAATAAGGTATTCATAATTGAGGAGTGAAACAGTAATGGAACAATTCCAGCAGAAAAATAACTCAATTACCAGGGAGATAGATTTAGTAGTGCCACTTTTACCTGAGATGGTGAGAATAGTAAGGTTAACTGTTTCCGGAATAGCCAGCAGAATAGGGTTTCAAATAGATGAGATTGAAGATATTAAGGTTGCTGTCGCGGAAATTTGTAATCGAATTATAACAAAAACTGACCCAACTTCAGAGCGATGCTTTATCAGGTTTACTATGGGAGATGAGCAGTTAAAGGTAAGTTTCAGCTTTGAAAATAGAAAACCGGAAGAGTTTGAACTGTTTGATGAAGAAGACATTCTTGGTATTTCTATTGTAAACTCCTTGGTGGATGAGGTAGATGTAAATTATTCAAAGCACAGTAAAGAAATTATTACTTTATCCATGTTTTTAAAGGAGAATTAGGCATGGCAGTAGCTAAAGAAATAGAATATTTAACTGAAGAACAAATGTTTGCTGAATATCGTGAAAAAAGGGACAAGCATTTAAGAGACTATATTATTAACAAGTATTTGTATATCGCTGATATACTAACTAAAAAATTTTTAAACCGGGGAGTCGAGTATGATGATATATATCAGGTAGCATGTATTGGGCTGCTTCAAGCAGTAGAACGGTATGATGTTACTAAGGGTGTAAAATTTTCGAGCTTTGCCACACCTACGATAATAGGTGAGATAAAAAGGTACTTTAGGGATAAGGGAAATATAATAAGAGTTCCAAGAAGAATATACGAGATATATCAAAAAGTAAATCAAGCAAGGCATATATTATCACAAACCTTGGGGAGAGCACCCAAAGTGGAGGAAATTGCAGAATATCTTAATTTATCCGAAGAAACAATACTTGAGATTATAGAATCTGCAAATATAAGTGCCGTTCAATCGCTAGAACAATCCTTGTATTCTGACGATGAGACAGCATTACAAGAACTAGTTGGTGAGGAAGATGCATCCTTTGCAAAAATAGAGAATAGAGATTTTATAGAGAAGAGCCTAAATCATTTTAATAAGGCAGAAAAAGAATTCATAAAACAGAGATATTACAATAAAAAGACCCAAAAACAAATTGCTGATTTGTTGGGAGTGTCCCAAATGTATATCTCCAGGTTGGAAAAAAAAGTACTGGACAAATTTAAACGATTGTATTTTAAAAGTGCTAATTAAATTTTAGCACTTTTTGTTTTATCTAATATTATATGTGGTAATTATAAACATGTTACCTATGTGAAAATAATAGATGTGTTTTGGGGGTTATGAACCGGGAATAATGAGCAATAAAAGGTGGGAGTAGGGTGAAAAAAGGTTGTTCGTGCGCTGTTGATATTCCGGCTGACACTGCTTATATCGGTTATTCGGTAGAGAAGATTGTTAATTTTCTACAAACAAATATAAAATTAACAGAGGAATTAATTTTTGAAATTAAAGTGATATTAAATGAGCTAATTATCAACGCTGTAGTACATGGTAACAAAAAGGATAAGAGCAAAAAGGTGCACATTAAAGCGGGAATATGCAACAATAGTGAGGTATACATTATTGTTGAAGATGAAGGAGAAGGAATAGCTGCTAAGATAGAAGATTGTAATTTGAAAAAAGGAGAACAGGAAGAATTAGAAGTATTTTGTCTTAATGAAAGTGGACGGGGTCTTGCAATAACATCTGCATTATGTGACTGTATAAAAAGAAATAAAAAGGGGAATAAAGTTATTATATTGAAAAAAACAAATTGAGAGTATATAAGTGTATAACGTTGAAAAAACAAGAAAAAAGTAAAAATAACTAAATAAATTGTATTAGTTATATTAAATAGAATGCTATATCAGTTGAAACAGAAAAAAGTATATGCTATATTAATATAGCTGTCGGCGATAGCGAGTGATGCAAACAGTGCAGGATAACTCGCTAAAAAATATAATTTTGTTATTGACAAATATAAATTAATGTGGTAACATTATAAAAGTCGGCGGTAAAAGTCGATTAATCACTCGAAAGAGTGAATATATGATAATTGGTCTTTGAAAAGTAAACAGCGTAAGAGGTTCTCGTTGATTATAGTTCACAGTTCACGGTTCGCAGTTCACAGAAGTGAGCGGTGAGAGTGAAAGTGTGAACAAAAAATGAGTAAACCTAGCGTACTTAATAAAGTAAGTTAGTAATAGTTTATGAGCTAAATTGAACGATTAATATATAACGGGGAACAGATTGGGTTGACAGAAGAGGTTCAGTGAACAGTGAACCGTGACCTGTGAACCGTGAACATATATTGAGAGTTTGATCCTGGCTCAGGACGAACGCTGGCGGCGTGCCTAACACATGCAAGTCGAGCGGAGGTATTGAAGGGAAACCTAAGATACCTTAGCGGCGGACGGGTGAGTAACGCGTGAGGAACCTGCCTTATACAGGGGGATAACACATCGAAAGATGTGCTAATACCGCATAAAGTCATCAGGACGCATGTCGTGATGACCAAAGGAGCAATCCGGTATAAGATGGCCTCGCGTCTGATTAGCTAGTTGGCAGGGTAACGGCCTACCAAGGCGACGATCAGTAGCCGACCTGAGAGGGTGACCGGCCACATTGGGACTGAGACACGGCCCAGACTCCTACGGGAGGCAGCAGTGGGGAATATTGCGCAATGGGGGAAACCCTGACGCAGCAACGCCGCGTGGAGGAAGAAGGTCTTCGGATCGTAAACTCTTGTCTTTAGGGACGAAAGATGACGGTACCTAAGGAGGAAGCCACGGCTAACTACGTGCCAGCAGCCGCGGTAATACGTAGGTGGCGAGCGTTGTCCGGAATTACTGGGTGTAAAGGGCGTGTAGGCGGGTAAGCAAGTCAGATGTGAAATACCGGGGCTCAACCCCGGGGCTGCATTTGAAACTGCATATCTTGAGTGCAGGAGAGGGAAGCGGAATTCCTAGTGTAGCGGTGAAATGCGTAGATATTAGGAGGAACACCAGTGGCGAAGGCGGCTTCCTGGACTGTAACTGACGCTGAGGCGCGAAAGCGTGGGGAGCGAACAGGATTAGATACCCTGGTAGTCCACGCCGTAAACGATGGATACTAGGTGTAGGAGGTATCGACCCCTTCTGTGCCGGAGTTAACACAATAAGTATCCCACCTGGGGAGTACGGCCGCAAGGTTGAAACTCAAAGGAATTGACGGGGGCCCGCACAAGCAGTGGAGTATGTGGTTTAATTCGAAGCAACGCGAAGAACCTTACCAGGGCTTGACATCCGGTGAATCCTCTAGAGATAGGGGAGTGCCTTCGGGAACACTGAGACAGGTGGTGCATGGTTGTCGTCAGCTCGTGTCGTGAGATGTTGGGTTAAGTCCCGCAACGAGCGCAACCCTTGTTGTTAGTTGCCAGCATTAAGTTGGGCACTCTAGCGAGACTGCCGGTGACAAATCGGAGGAAGGTGGGGACGACGTCAAATCATCATGCCCCTTATGTCCTGGGCTACACACGTACTACAATGGCTGTCAACAAAGGGAAGCAAGACCGTGAGGTGGAGCAAATCCCCAAAAGCAGTCCCAGTTCAGATTGTAGGCTGCAACTCGCCTACATGAAGTCGGAATTGCTAGTAATCGCGGATCAGCATGCCGCGGTGAATACGTTCCCGGGCCTTGTACACACCGCCCGTCACACCATGAGAGTCGGCAACACCCGAAGCCTGTGAGCTAACGGAAGAGGCAGCAGTCGAAGGTGGGGCCGATGATTGGGGTGAAGTCGTAACAAGGTAGCCGTATCGGAAGGTGCGGCTGGATCACCTCCTTTCTAAGGAGAGAAGTTCCAATTAATAATTAATAATTATTAAAGTAAGGAACGAATCCTATGGTCGATACATTACGATAAGTAATGTCTGAGAACGCTTACGCTGTTTAATTTTGAAAGACCAATTCATTAGTGGACAGTGAATAGTGGGGAGTGGGGAGAAAACCATTACCCATGAAAGCATGAAGCTAATAAAAGGTTTTTCAATAGTAGTGTAGAAGTGCAGAGTAGCAGAAGGGGAAACTCCCCACTAATCACTCCACACTCCTCACTGACAATGTACCTTGAAAACTAAACAATGTAAAGACATGAGGAAAAGATCATAGGGTAACTGCAGTGGAGAACACTGTATTACACTGTAATTTCAAAGGAAAACTTTACTCATATAATTCTAAAAACAGGAGAACACCAGAATGTTCAAAAAGTGAAGGATAAGGAAGTAAGGACTGGAGGAGGGAACTCCCCACTATCCACTTCCCACTCCACACTAAAACAAATGGTCAAGCTAGAAAGAGCGCAGGGTGGATGCCTTGGCATTAGGAGCCGAAGAAGGACGTGATAAGCTGCGAAAAGCTGCGGTGAGGCGCAAATAGCCTAAGACCCGCAGATATCCGAATGGGGGAACCCGGCCGGAGCAATATCCGGTCACCGTATAGTAAATCCATAGCTATGCGGGGGAATACCCGCTGAACTGAAACATCTAAGTAGGCGGAGGAAAAGAAAGAAACATCGATTCCCTAAGTAGTGGCGAGCGAAAGGGGAAAAGGCCAAACCAGGGGTAGAAATACCTTTGGGGTTGAGGACTGAAGACGGCATCACAGGAGCTAGCAGAACTACCTGGAAAGGTAGACCACAGGGGGTAAAAGTCCCGTATGCGAAAGCAAAAGTGAGCCATCAGGATCCGGAGTACCATCGGGCACGTGAAATCCGGTGGGAAGCAGGGAGGACCACCTCCCAAGCCTAAATACTACCTAATGACCGATAGAGGAAAGTACCGTGAGGGAAAGGTGAAAAGAACCCCGGGAGGGGAGTGAAAGAGAACCTGAAACCCTGTGTTTACAAGCAGACAAAGCACATTTAAGTGCGATGTCGTACTTTTTGTAGAACGGTCCGGCGAGTGTATGTATGCAGCGAGGTTAAGGTGTTAAGCACCGAAGCCGTAGGGAAACCGAGTGTGAAGAGCGCGTAAAGTTGCATGCATACGACCCGAAACCGGGTGACCTACCCATGGACAGGATGAAGCGGGAGTAAAGTCTCGTGGAGGTCCGAACCCACCACTGTTGAAAAAGTGGGGGATGAGCTGTGGGTAGCGGAGAAATTCCAATCGAACTCGGAGATAGCTGGTTCTCCCCGAAATAGCTTTAGGGCTAGCCTCGGATTAATCTTATGGAGGTAAAGCACTGAATGGGCTAGGGGCCTTATCCGGTTACCGAACCCTATCAAACTCTGAATGCCATAGAGATGATGTCCGGGAGTCAGACTATGGGAGATAAGTTTCATAGTCAAAAGGGAAACAGCCCAGACCAACAGCTAAGGTCCCCAAATAGGTTTAAGTGGTAAAGGATGTGGAGTTGCTAAAACAACCAGGATGTTGGCTTAGAAGCAGCCATTCATTCAAAGAGTGCGTAATAGCTCACTGGTCGAGTGATTCTGCGCCGAAAATGTAACGGGGCTAAAACCTATACCGAAGCTTTGGATACGCAAGTATGGTAGGGGAGCTTTCTATGGTAGGCAGAAGCATGACCGAAAGGACATGTGGACGAGATAGAAGTGAGAATGCCGGAATGAGTAGCGAGAATTATGTGAGAATCATAATCGTCGAAAGCCTAAGGTTTCTTGAGGAAGGTTCGTCCGCTCAAGGTAAGTCGGGAGCTAAGGCGAGGCCGGAAGGCGTAGTCGATGCACATACGGTTGAAATTCCGTAACCACCGAAGCCGAAAAGTATGCAAGGGACGCAGGAAGATAGTCTGACCACACCGTTGGTAGAGTGTGGCGAAAGGGAGCGAAAACAAGTAGCGAAGCAGATGAATCTACACTGACAAGAAAAGCTTGCATATTGGTGAGGTGCCCGTACCGCAAACCGACACAGGTAGGTGAGGAGAGAATCCTAAGACGAACGGGAGAAGCGTTGTTAAGGAACTCGGCAAATTGACCCCGTAACTTCGGGAGAAGGGGTGCCTGGGAGACCAGGCCGCAGAGAATAGGCCCAAGCGACTGTTTAGCAAAAACACAGGTCTCTGCTAAGTCGAAAGACGACGTATAGGGGCTGACGCCTGCCCGGTGCTGGAAGGTTAAGGGGAAAGGTTAGCGAAGAGCGAAGCTTTGAACTTAAGCCCCAGTAAACGGCGGCCGTAACTATAACGGTCCTAAGGTAGCGAAATTCCTTGTCAGGTAAGTTCTGACCCGCACGAATGGCGTAACGACTTGGGCACTGTCTCAACAGCGCGCCCGGCGAAATTGTAGTACCAGTGAAGATGCTGGTTACCCGCGACTAGACGGAAAGACCCCATGGAGCTTTACTGCAGCCTGATATTGGATTTTGGTATTTCATGTACAGGATAGGTGGGAGACTAAGAAATATGCACGCCAGTGTATATGGAGTCGACGTTGGGATACCACTCTTGAGATACCGAAATTCTAACCAGTACCCGTAAGCCGGGTATGGGACACTGTCAGGTGGGCAGTTTGACTGGGGCGGTCGCCTCCTAAAAGGTAACGGAGGCGCTCAAAGGTTAGCTCAGCGCGGTCGGAAATCGCGCAAAGAGTGTAAACGCAAAAGCTAGCCTAACTGCGAGACGGACAGGTCGAGCAGTAACGAAAGTTGGAGTTAGTGATCCGGCGGTAAGAGAGTGGAATTGCCGTCGCTCAACGGATAAAAGCTACCCTGGGGATAACAGGCTTATCTCCCCCAAGAGTCCACATCGACGGGGAGGTTTGGCACCTCGATGTCGGCTCATCGCATCCTGGAGCTGAAGTAGGTTCCAAGGGTTGGGCTGTTCGCCCATTAAAGCGGTACGCGAGCTGGGTTCAGAACGTCGTGAGACAGTTCGGTCCCTATCTGTCGCGGGCGCAGGAAATTTGAAGGGAGCTGTCCTTAGTACGAGAGGACCGGGATGGACGCACCACTGGTGCACCAGTTGTACTGCCAAGTGCACAGCTGGGTAGCTAAGTGCGGCAGGGATAAACGCTGAAGGCATCTAAGCGTGAAGCCCCCCCTAAGATAAGATTTCCCATAGCAAAAGCTAGTAAGGTCCCATGAAGACTACATGGTAGATAGGTCAAAGGTGTAAGTGCAGTAATGCACTCAGCTGATTGATACTAATAGACCGAGGGCTTGACCAAGAAAGCAATTAACAATGAATAATTATTAAAGACGAGGTTAATTGCGGGAAAGAATATATGAAGAAGGTTTTTGCAAAAACCTCATGTTTTACATTGTATAGTTTTGAGGGTACATGAAACAGTTCACAGTTCATGGTTCACAGTTCACAGTAGAAAGGTGAATGGGGAACATGCTGGTGAACAAGAAAGAGTACCTAAGGCAATTAAAAGAGCAGGTTAAGAATTCAAACCGTGACCTGTGAACCGTGAACTGTGAACTAGACACAGTTGAATTATCCGGTGACAATGACATGGAGGACACACCCGTTCCCATTCCGAACACGGTAGTTAAGCTCCATCGTGCCGATGATACTTGGAGGGGGACCTCCCGGGAAAGTAGGTCGTTGCCGGAACCGATATTCCTCAATAGCTCAGTCGGTAGAGCATGCGGCTGTTAACCGCAGGGTCGTAGGTTCGAGTCCTACTTGAGGAGCCAAAAAATAGAAGCTGATTAGTATATCTAGTCAGCTTCTATTTTTATACTCAATACATTATATTTTTATTCTGCTAATAAAACATAATAATCTACTTACCAGTTTAAAATTAGACAAATGAATGTGTATTTATTTTCACAGTTTAATTTCAATCTGAGTCTAAATCTGAATCTTTCCCGTTAATAAATTTTTCCACATCTTTGAGTATGTCATTGCCACCCACAACAACAATTACATCGCCTTCTTCCAATACTGCATAAGGGCCTGGAGAAACGATAAGATTATCTCCTTTTCTAAGTGCAACAACAGTACCGCCTGTATTTTGCCAAAATTTCATTTCTGAGATACTGCTGCCAATATACGGGCATTTTTCTGAGACTTCAACCTCAACAGGATTATATGGAGACAAATTTTTAAGTTTGTCGGAATATTCTATAATACTATTTAGCGTTTTTTCCAGTTCTTCATCTATTTGCTTTTTTTGTTCTATCAGTTTTTCAAGATCGTGCTTTAACGAGCTAACAGAGTCAAGATATTTAAATCTTTGAATAAAATTATACGCTTTATCGATTGAGTTTATAACAATTCCACTGCCTTGATTTACTTGAAGCACATCCATATCCTGCAGTAACGCTACAGCTTTGCGTATTGTCTCCGGTGATACATTATACATGCTGGCAAGGACAGACCTTCCGTGAATTTTTTCTCCAATACTGAATTCTTTATTCACTATCCGTTGTGCAATATCTAATGCAATTTGTTGATATCTCGCCGAAAGGCTGCTTTTTGACATATTTAACCTCCAATTTTTCTCGATATTTCATAAAAAATATTATACCCAATCTTATTTAAATTTTAAAGTATTTTGTTTATATATAAAGATTGAGATTAAGCAAAGCCTTTGGTCTGAGTAGTTTTAAAGTAATTATACTACAAATATTGACAAGTGACAACTTATTTAGTATAATAAGATTGTCACATACATATAATTATAATAAAATGAAATACATACAGGAGGGATAAAAATGGCGGATTTAATTCGTATTTGTTTAATTGGTTTGGGGAGAACGGGAAAAGAAATTGCCAGGGTTTTATTAAAGCAAATTGATATGGAATTAGTAATGGCTGTATGTAGTGAGAATAGTGATAAAATTGGTAAGGACTTGGGAGAAATATTAGAATCAAGAGATACAGGGATAATTATTGACAGTTGTAGTAACTTAGAAAAAAATATTTTTAAATATAAGCCGGATGTAGCAATTGATTTTTCAGACTCTGAAGCTACCATTCGGAATGCTGAGATTCTAGGTAAAATGAGAGTTCGTATGGTCATAGGAACTACGGGATTTACTGAAATTCAATCTAAGAAGCTTATGTCTATTGCGAAAAACAATAAGACAGGTATTGTACATGCCCCTAATATTACTTTAGGAGTAAATGTTTTGATGGTTCTTACAAACTTGGCTGCAAGCATTTTGGAAGGTTATGATTGCACTATTATCGAGTCTCACTTTAAAAATAAGAAAGACGCGCCTTCCGGTACTGCTAAGAAAATAGCTGAAGAAGTATTAAAAGGAATGTCTGCAAATAGTAATATTTATCCTCGTGACCTTGACTATAATGAAATACCTATTCATGCAGTAAGAGCTGGAGGAATTATTGGAAGGCATAGGGTCATAATGGCTGGAGAGTATGATAAAGTTGAGATAATACACGAATCATTTGCGAGAACGGCTTTTGCATTGGGAGCATTAAAAGCTGTAAGATTTGTTCATGAGAAGGTTGGTTTTTTTGAAATGACTGATGTGTTAGATTTAAAACGTATAATGACCAGATACTTGGAGAGAGAAGCTTATTTCAAAAAGCAAAGGCACTTTAATGTTGAAATGGCTGAAAATGAGATGTCTGTATAATGCAAATGAAAGAAATGGAAGTATAGAGTTTTCTATACTTCCATTTCTTTTTTACAGTAAAATAATTATGAATACTCACAGTTCATGGTTAACAGATTTTAGTTTTGTATCTAATTCTGTGAACTGTCAACCGTGAACTTATTGAAAATAGTATTGAAAAAATTGTAATTTAGATATAATATAAATATAGTGAAATATTTATATATTTACATATTTATATATATTTTAGCAGGAGGTGAATAGATGCCCAACGCTGAGGAACTTGCAGAAGTATTTAAAGCGTTATCCGATCCTCTAAGAATAAAATTATTAAAATTATTGTCAGCTAACAAACAGGCAAAAAAGAAAGAATTGTGTGTCTGTGAGCTGGCGGAAGCACTGGGAGTTTCACAACCTAACGTTTCACATCATTTAAAAATATTAAAACAAGCAGAATTAGTACAATGTGAAAAAAGTGATACTTTTTGCTACTATGTGGTAAACACTGAGAAGATACAAGAAACCTTTTATGACTTTCAGGACGAAATTAAGTAAATACAATGAGGAGGACGAGTAATATGCAATACAAAGAATACGGAAAAACCGGTAAAAAAGTATCTGTAATAGGATTTGGAGGAATGAGATTTAGAAAAGAAGATTATTCTAAGTCCATGGAAAAATGTGCAGCAGTTGTCAGAAGGGCAAGCGAATTAGGAGTTAACTATTTTGATACTGCCCCTAATTATTGTGACGATAAAAGTGAAGAAATCATGGGTGAGGCTTTTAAAGATATGCCAAATCCTTTTTATGTGTCAACAAAAAGTGCTATATGGAGTGAAAAAAACGCAGACGATGTAAGACGAAGAATAGAGAAATCCCTTAAAAGGATGGGCTTGGAAAAGATTACGTTCTTTAATATGTGGTGTATTCTTAATTTAGAGCAATATAGAAAGGTTATGGCACCGGGTGGTCCTTATGAAGGAGCTCTAAAGGCAAAAGAAGAAGGACTTATTGAGCATATTGTGTTTTCTACTCATTGTAATGGGGAGGATATTGAGACAATAGTGAATGAAGGCTATTTTGAAGGGGTAACCCTTGGCTATAATGCAACAAATTTTGCATTCCGTCAGAGGGGTATTAAAGCAGCCTATGAAAAGGGATTGGGAGTAGTAACAATGAATCCGCTTGGTGGAGGAATTATTCCTCAAAATCCTGAGTTTTACTCTTTTATAAAAGAGAATGAAAATGATTCCTTAGTTCAGGCTGCTTTAAAGTTCAATGCATCCCATAAAGAAATCACTGTAGTACTTCCTGGTATGGGTACAATAGAAGAAGTTGAGGAAAATGTAAAAGCAGGAGAAAACTTTGGTGAAATGACAGAAGAAAAACTAAACAAGATGGCAAAAATGTTGAACGAATCACTGGACGCGCTTTGTACTGGCTGCCAGTATTGTAAAGGATGTCCTAAGGACATTGAAATTCCTAAATACATGGATGCATATAATATGTATATTCTTAATAAAGAAAATACAGCTATCAGTGACCGATTAAAATGGCATTGGGGGATGAATAAAGAAAAAGCTGCTGAATGTATTGAATGTGGTAAGTGTGAGGCGCAGTGTACACAGCATTTGCCGATTATTGAGCGGTTAAAGTATATTGCAAATATATAGAGAATATAGTCTTAAACGGACAAAGTTAAATAGTCTTTAAAACCAACATAAGAGCAGCACTACCTGCTCTTTTTTCTATGTAAGTTATTCTATGATATTAATATAATTAGGAAGGCCAATTCCCCAATCCAGAGGGAAAATGGCATATGCTTAATTCTTCAATATTTTATATATCAATAAATAAGATGATACTTCCGAGTATCATCTTATTTATTGTTCTTTATTATTCCAAAATTACGCTATATTAAATATACTTCTAACAGTTAGCTTCTCTTTGAGTTCATCCAAGGTAATATTTCTGGATAAGCTATCCTTTTTAACCTCTACTTCTTTGATAGTTCCTGCCGAAATATCAAAGTAATTGTCGCTAAACTTACAGTCTGAATCTTTAATGTCCAGTTCCACATATTTAGCAAAAGTTTTTGATTGAACCGTAATAATAAATCTATCTGCTTGTTCTCCTACATCTACTATAATTTCAGGGTCAATAAACTCAAAATGTTTTGCTTTTGTAAATAATACCGTCCCGGCACTTATGCAGTTATTATCTATAATTAGTGAATACTCCAGATAGGTGCTTCTAAGCAGTTCTTTACTTGTGAGGACATCACTAAAATCCAATTGTTCACATATTGCGGCATTTAAAGCATCTACTGCAATTTCCTTTGAACCTTCCCGGATAATTTCTGATCTGTTATTTCTTAAACTCCATATAATTTTTCCTTTTACCTGGGCTAGTGTATCATTTGTTACATAAAGTCCTACTTGCGTTCCTTCTTCGCAGGCAGATAGTAAAACCGGTGCAAAGAACTTCTTGGCGAAATAGTGCAATGCCTTCCACCTGCCAAAGCTGTCTATACTAGACCAGGATGCCACCGGCCAGCAGTCATTCAACTGCCAGTAGATCGCACCCATACATCTTCCCCGATTGCGTCTCCAGTGCTCCACACCGTATTTTATTGCTTCCGCCTGCAGAATCTGTGAAGTATATAATAATGAATCAAAATCCTTTGGATACTTAAAGTTTTCAGAAAGATAATACAGTATTTTCCCATTTGCCGCACCGTTCTTCTGATGCTTTTCCATTACATAGGAGAATATATTCCTATCTTCAGGCAAAGTAAAGGACTCTACAGTCTTCAAGCATGGGAAAGACTGGAATCCAAATTCCGAAGCAAATCTGAAATAGTAATTTCTATAATCGGTAAAAGGCTTAAGTCCGTGCCACACATCCCAGTAGTGCACATCTCCCATATTTTCATTGTTGGGATCCTCAAATCCGCCGCCGGATGATGGGGATGCAGGCCAGTAAAAAGTATTTGGGTCTGTTTCTTTTGCTACCTGTGGCAGGAGAATCTCAAACTGTTTTATATAATCGGTCCTAAGTTTTGCAGTTTTAGGAAAATCCCAGGCTACCCAGCCCCATTCCATTTCATTATTGCCGCACCATAATCCAAGACATGCATGATGTCTGATTCTTCTTATGTTATCTTCCGCTTCCTTCTTGATATTTTCCGCAAATTCATCGTTCATCTCATATACGGCACAGGCAAACATCAAATCCTGCCATACAATCAAGCCGTATTTATCGCAGAAGTCAAAGAAGTAATCCTCGGGATATATTCCTCCACCCCATACACGGATACAGTTAAAATTAGCCTCTACACAATCCTTTATTAGCTTTTCAGTTCTTTCAGGATTGCATCGGGCAAGCAGGTTATCTTCAGGAATATAATCGGCACCCATTGCAAAAATAGAAATACCGTTTACATTAAACTCAAAGGACTCCCCCCACTGATCCTTTTCTTTTCTTACGGTAAGGGTTCTTAACCCTATATTATAATTCTTTTCATCCAGAATAGTCTCATTTTTCTTTAATGCTGCCTCAACCTTATAGAGTGGTTGTTTACCGTAGCCATTTGGCCACCATAATTGTGGATTCTCAATATCTATATTAATGTGATTTTCAAAACCGGATGCAACCGCATCTGCAGTAACTATCCCTCCATCAGGAGATGTCACCCTGACTTCGATCCTAAGATTTGCTTTATCCCACTGTAAATGCCTTACCCGAACATCCAACGACACTTTGTCTTTTGTATGGTTCTGTGTAACATAAACATCTTCCAGCCTGGCACAGCTATATCCTTTTAAAGAAATATTTCTCCAAATCCCTGAATCGGGTATCTGCGGACCCCAGTCCCAACCAAACATATAGTGTGCTTTTCTGAGATGCGGATAACCCGGAATAGCGTCCGCTACTCCCCATAATGGATTTTCCTTATGCTTTTGTTCAACAAATTTTAATGGAGAATGGAGGATGACATGAATATTATTCATCCCTTCTTTTAAAAGTTCTTTTATGTCAAATTCATAAGTCCTGTGCATGTTATCTGTGTTTGCGACCTTTTGATTGTTTATCCTTATTTCCGAAAGGGTATCAAGACCTTCACAGCATAAAACAATTTTATCCTGTTTGAACAACTCTCCATCAACATAAAAATCCCTTACATACTCATAATCATAGGATGCAATTTCTTTTGCCTGGTCTTCATTGTCCCTATAAAATGGGTCCTCTATCTTTCCTGCATTTAATAAATCATTAAAAACGGAACCCGGAACTTTACCTTCGATCCATTCTGAACTGACTGTTTGCTTCATCTTCCAAATTCCATTTAAACTTAAACTAACCATCCTGGTTCCCCCTTAAATCTTTTAACAAATTCGGACGCTCTCAAGTTCTTTTGTCCTTTTATTAAGTTCTATTATACAAGGGTTTACCTCTTAAATATACTTTGTTTTTGGTCATTTCTTTGCAGTTTTTGGTTTTTTTATAGAACTTGGCGGATAGTTTCTAACCCTTTTAAATACACGGTTGAAGCTGCATACATTAGAGAATCCTACATCATAGGCAACCTGCGTAATTGGTATATCCTCGGATAACAGCAGCTTTTCAGCTTCACATACCCTTACATAATCAATGTATTCCTTGAAATTTTTCCCTGTTATCTTCTTAAAATATTTTGAAAAGTAATGATAATTCATATTTACCATTTTTGCTGCCTTTTCCAGCGGTATTTCTTCAAAAAAATTATTCTCAATATATTTGAAAAGAGTATCCAATTTTTTTAATTTTTTTTCAAGGTCTACAGGCTGGTACGCCCTTAATATATTATTGCGAAGAAGGTAAGCAATCAGGTGATAAATATGGCCTTTTATTACAATTTCGTATCCTGTTTCTTTTTTCAAATATTCCTGGTATATTCCCATCATTAGATTAAATATATCCCTGGAATTTTTTAGAGTGTCTTCAATATGATAAATCTGATGATGTTGGCTGTTTAGAAATGTCATAATATACTTAGACTCAAAAGTGTTTGCATAGTTGGAATTTATGACTTCAGGTAAAAACTTGATTACCAGATATCTGGTGTCCTCTCCTTCAATGCATTTTACATCATGGACTACGCCGCTGTTAACAATTACAATATCATTTTTCCGGACTTGAAAATATCTATCGTTAATCTGCTGTGTCGCAGTACCTTCCAGCATATAGATGATTTCAATAAAGTCATGCCAGTGAGGTGCACCTTTTATATGATTTTTCAAGTTATTCGTTAAAAAAACCTCAACCGGAAAGGAAGCTTCAGATAGGATCGGATTTTCTTTATATGGCTGCATATCGTTCTCACCTCTTATCTACTATGATAGCACATTTATATATAATCTTTCTATCCGTAATAAGGATAGCTTATCCAGAAACATTGCCCTGATTTCATATAGGATATAGGGTGATTTTTAAATCGCAAAAAACAAAACAAGATAATACTTCCGGGTATCATCTTGTTTTGCTAATATAACATAGGCATTACGGCAAATACATAATCTAATATTTTTATCGTTTTGCTTCTTATTTCATAAACCTTCTGGCGAATTCTATCATTGCTTCGTCATGAAAAGGCAAAGCTTCATGTCCATGATGAGGATAGATTTTTAATTCTTTTGCGCAGGTCATATGGTTATAGGCTGCAAACATTGTGGAAGGCGGACATATTACATCCCTTAACGTGATCGCCATCAAAACGGGACAAGTAATTTTTGTCGCCAGATTCATGCCGTCAAAATAGCTGAGTGTCTGGAAAACCTTGTCTTCTGTCTTCATTTCCGGATCAAACCGTCTGAAATATTCAAAAAATTCCCGGTAAGGCCCTTCCTGGTACATTTCCATTGCCCGCTTGAAGTGGCAAAGATATGGAAATACGGGCATGGCAAATTTGGGTCTTTTGTCCAGCGCCGCAACAGCAATTGTTAAGCCTCCACCCTGGCTAGCTCCCAAGATACCTATTTTTTCAGTATCTATTTCTTCTTTCTCACATACAAAATCAACAGCTCTTACGCAGTCCATATATACGTTGCGGTAATAATATTCATATTTATCCAATATCCCAAGCGTCATCCAGCCGGTGATACCTCCCTGTGAGTATATGGCCGGGTCCGGTGTTTGTCCGCCCTGTCCCCTGACATTCACAGCAAAAACGGCATAACCCTGGATAACCCATTTTAAGTATTCCTGGATATAACCTTTATCCCCGGTGTAACCATGATAGTGGATGAGGACTGGGACTTTATTATTTTTGTCGGCTTCTAGGGGAAGAATGTACCAGCCATTGATACGTGCACCTTTAAATCCATTATAATAAGCGTTATATACTTTTACCTCTTTAACAGGATAATCATAAGGAATGAGTTCTCCATTAATGGGATATTTTTTACTTTCTTTTATGCTTTCTTCCCAAAAATCATCAAAATCATCTTGTTTTGTCAGTTCGGGCTTGTATACCCGCAGTTGTTCAAGGCTCAGATCTACTGCCGGTGGCATTGCCAACATCTCCTTTGATTGTAATTTATTCATACTATATATTCTCCGGCTATTCTTTTTTTCCTGCTTCCAAGTTTAAAAATATTTTAAAATATTTTTTATATATGTTTTACATTAAAGAATTTGCATTTTAAAATATATTGTTGACAAACAATAAACATATAAAGTATCATATATCCTGTAAGGTTAACGATAAACATATAAAAATTCTTATTACTGGGTGTTGTCAATATTAATAATATATGACAAAATTTTCTTAAATTTCATGTTAATTAGACAGGGTGCAGGTGGATGAGATTTTGAAATTAGGTGTTTCAACAGAATAATTGAGGTGATTATGTGAAAAATGGTGTTACAATGCAAGATATAGCGGATAAACTTAATGTGAGCTGTGTAACAGTATCAAAAGCCCTTAATGACAAAGAGGGAGTGAGTGAAGAACTGAAAAAAAAAATAAAAAAGCTTGCTGAGGAAATGGGATATCGTTATAATACGCTTGCAAAATCAATAAAAGAAGGTTATTCATATAATATTGGCATCATAGTGGCCGAACGTTTTACCGATATGAAAGAAATAAGTCAGTCATTTTATATGAAATTCTATCAGCATATTTCAAAAATGCTGGAAGAACACCAATATGCCGGCATTCTGCATATTTTAATGCAGGAAGATGAAGAACAGCTTAACTTGCCGAGGATATATCATGAACGAAAAGTAGATGGATTTATTATTCTTGGACAGGTAAGCAAAAAATACATTGAATTACTGCAAAACATTGAAATTCCTATAATTTTTCTTGACTTTTATGATGAGCATATGGATATTGATTCGATAGTTACCGATAACTTTTATGGAGCTTACCAGATTACAAACTATTTAATTCATAACGGGCATAAAAAAATAGCTTATGTAGGCAACATTTATGCCACAAGCAGCATACAGGACAGGTTTTTGGGATATTATAAAGCATTGCTGGAACATAGGATGGAATTGAACAATAACTATCTTATTAATGACCGCGACGAACGTGGGAAATATATTCCGTTTGCACTTCCGGAGGACGATATGCCGACAGCTTTTGTCTGTAATTGTGACCAGGTTGCTTACAACCTGATTCATAAGCTAAATGAACTGGATTATGATGTCCCCGATGATATTTCGGTTGTTGGGTTTGATAATGATATTTTTGCATCCATTTCGAGGCCCAGGTTGACAACGGTGGAGATTGACATGCAGGAAATGGCAAGGCTGGCGGTTGAATGTATTGTGAAAAAAGTGAGGAATGATGCTCTAAAATACGGAAGAATATTGATAAAAGGAAAAATTATATACCGGGATTCTGTAAAAAAAATAAAACAAGGCAGTTAAAAGCTGCCTTGTTTTATTTTTGCCTAGAGTAGTATTTTTAGTATTTTTAAATAATTTTTTTTAATATATTGACAGAATCTTGGAAACAATCTATAATTAAATCATAACCCCATATTTGACACTTACACAAAATAAAAATCCTGTAAAGCCTTGATTTAAGAGGTTTTGCAGGATTTCGTGTTGATGTAAAAAGTGCGTACTTTTTTTATTTTTTCGTTTCTTTGAAAATTTTTTTCATCATATTTGTGCTAACAATCTGGTAATCCGTACGAAAACCAAAAGCATCATGTAAAGCATCAGTAAAATCAGTTCTTGTGTAGGTTGGAACATAGCCTTCACATTGAGTATCATAGAATTCCATATTTCGAAGCCCGGATATAATTTCATGACAAGTGAACTCCTCATTAAGTCGCTTTTCAAGCAGCCTATAAATAATCAGAGATATAAAGCAAGTAATGAAATGTGCTTTAATCCTGTCATCATTGCTTAAATACACAGGTCTTGCTTTGAATTCGCTTTTCATAATTCTAAAGCATTCTTCAATCTCCCATCTTCTGTGATTAACCTTGATTATTTTAGATACATCATCCTCAAGGTTTGTGCAAACCCCATAAAAACCATCAAAGGCTTCTTCCTTCTGGATTAGAGCAGAATCAATGCTGTATATCTCGTTTTCTGCAACTTCTCCATCAGCAGTACAGCTTGTTTTGGTAATAAACCTTTTGTAATCGTTAGCATTGCATTTCTTGATTTTTGTCGGGTTGTTTTCTATTGTCTTTTGAGCTCTTTCTCTTTGAGAGTTGCGGATTTTACGCTGATAGTCCCTGTATTTGATAGAATACGTTATAATCAGCCTTTGTTCAAAATCTTTTTCTTTAATCCAGCGCTCCTTATAAAATACTTTTGCCCTTATTTTCGTTTTATCTTCAGGAGAAGCTTTATCTATCATTTCATCAAGTTTGGAAATGTCATAGGTTTTATCGCTGCCCGGGAGTTTCCAGCCATTTGGAGCAAGAGTCCATTTTTTTATATGTTCCTTTAATTTTTTGATAGACTGTGTTGTAATAAATGCCCGGCCATCCTTGTCGTTAAACTTTCGATTATCTTCAGAAGCAAGGCCTGCATCTGTGCAAACAATAAACTTAGAAAGTTCAAAGTCAGAAATAATTTTCTTTTCTAATGGCTTTAAAGTCAGTTGTTCATTCATATTCCCTTTGTTAATGCTGAAAGCCAGAGGGATTCCATCTCCGTCCATAAACAGTCCCATTTGAATGATCGGATTGGGTTTGTGATCTTTAGAAGGACCATATTGCTTGTTGCCATCCTCCTGTTCAATTTCAAAAAAGTAATTGGTGCAATCATAGTAAAGAATACCTGTATTTCTTTTGGAAACCTTCAGGCTGTTTTCATACAAGGAGGACTGGATAAAATCTGTCTCCTTAGCAAGGAATTCAAGAGCTCTGTATATTTGATGCAAATCAAAATTCGGCTGCTCGATAAATTTTTTAGAAAGCTCATATGTAGCAAGTTTAGAGGATGGGAAGATCACTCTACTATAAATCAATCTTGAAAGAATAGAATTCATGTCAAAATCAAATTTATATTTTTGTGATATTTCCTTGCAAATCTTATGAAGTCCGAGTTCATGGTATATTTTTTGGAGAAATAGATAACCACCGTTAAAGGAGCGCTGCTCATCTTTTGGAATAATTTTAGACTGCTCGAAAGGAACAAGTATTTTTCGTGTTTGTTCCTTTTCTTTTTCATTTAATTTTCTAATATATTCTTTAGCCCATTCATATGGATCTGCACCATTAAGTTTTTCTCTGAGTTCAGTTTCGGTTCCAAGTTTTTCGACAGTAATGGTTCGTTCTTTTTTATCTATATACACAGTTTTTGTTACATACAGTGAAGCTGAATTTTTCGAACGTGATACCTTTAATCTCATAAGCAACCCTCCAAACTGCTTATATTATATCATATCACGTAATATCACGCAATAGAAAAGTAAAAAATTTGACAAAAAAATAAGCCTGTTTCAAGGCTTTCAGGAATTTTTTCTTTATTCAACTGTCAAAGACCCGAGTAGTATTTTTAGTATTTTTAAATAATTTTTTTTAATATATTGACAGAATCTTGGAAACAATCTATAATTAAATCATAACCTAAACGATTAGGTAAATTAAACTAAAGGAGGATCTCAAATGAGGGGTAAAAAAGTTTTAACACTATTATTAGTCATCATGCTAATAGGCTCGGTTTTTGCAGGGTGTGCTAAAAAGCCGGAGGTGAGTACACCTGCAGATCCAAAACAACAATCTTCCGATAAGGAAGAGCAAAAAGCAACCGTAAAAGGTGAAATTACGTTTTTAACACATCGGACTGATGTAGTTGATACCCTGTTTCAGGATTACCTGAAGAAATTTAACGAAAAATATCCGGATGTAAAAGTCAAATTTGAAGCAATCACCGATTATGAAGGTCAGGTTAAAATCCGCCTAAATACAAAAGATTATGGCGATGTACTGGGAATTCCAAATATTGACGCAAATGAACTGCCAAACTTCTTTGTAGAATTGGGAACCGTACAGGAGTTAGGGAAAAAATACAGGTTTATTGATAAAAAAGCCCTGGGAGAGAAAGTTTACGGCATACCTCATGCAGGAACTGCCCAAGGTATTGTATATAACAAAAAAGTGTTTGAAAAAGCAGGTATTACCCAGCTGCCGAAAACTCCCGATGAGTTCATTGCTGCGCTCAAGCAAATTAAACAAAAGACAGATGCTATCCCGTTATATACAAACTATGCGGCAGGGTGGGCACTGGACCAATGGGAAGCAAACAGGACAGGAGTTTCCGGTGATCCAAACTATGTGAACAGCTTGGCACATACAGATGCACCATTTGCACAGGGTACGCCGCATTACATAATTTATAAATTAATGTATGATGTTGTTAAGGAAGGGTTGGTAGAAAAAGATCCTTTTACCACCGATTGGGAAGCTTCCAAACCAATGATTGCAGAAGGCAAAATCGCTACAATGGTATTGGGTTCATGGGCTATCGGTCAAATGCAGGCGTTTGCTCAAAACCCTGATGATATTGGGTACATGCCATTCCCATATACAGCAAAAGATGGGAAGATATATTCCGGTGCAGCTGCTGACTACTGCTTTGGTATCAATAAGAACAGTAAAAATATAGAGGCGGCAAAGGCATGGATGTACTGGTTTATCGATGAATCAGGCTTTGCGCAGTCACAGGGAATGATTCCTACGGGTGTTGACCAGCCATTCCCGGAATCTTTAAGAGCATTTCACGATATGGGTGTTGTCTTGCTGGAAGACGCTCCTACACCGCTGGCAGAAGCAGGCTGGGTTGACGCAATCGACAACAAGGCAGAAGTCGGTCTATGGAAGCCGGATTTTAAAAAACGTATTGTTGAAGCAGCTTTGGGGAACAGAAAGGAATCTTTTGATGATATTATGAATGATTTAAACAAGAGATGGGCAGCTGCCAGAAAAGAAGTTGTGAAATAAATTTCTATCAACAACAGTATTTTTAAAGTTTAAAATAAGGGAAAGTATCAAATTTCTTTCCCTTATTTTAAATGTGAAGTGCTGTGTATGTCGTGCTGTTTTACTAGATTGGGGGGATGTTCGTGTTTTCACGGTTAAATTATAAGACGCAGAAGAAAATTCTCATTACAGCCTTCCTGGCAGTACCATTGCTATTATTGGCGGTATTTTCCTACCTGCCTTTGGTGTGGATGTTTATATATAGTTTCCATGACTGGAACGGCTATAGTAAAAATATGGCGTATGTAGGACTGAAGAATTATATAGATTTATTTACCAGGCCGGAGTATTTTTCGGTTTTTAAAGTTAGTTTGTATTATTTTGGTGCTTCATTGGTTCAGATTGCACTAGCGTTGTATTTTGCTTCTGTCCTGAGCTTTAAATTAAAAGGGAAGGAATTTTTTAAAGGAGTCCTGTTTTTTCCCTATTTGTTGAATGGTGTTGCGATTGCTTTTATATTTTTATACTTTTTCAGACCGGACGGAACATTAGATACGTTATTAAGAATATTGGGGTTGGGTGACAGAATACAACTTTGGCTGGGGAATCCCCAAATAATCAATTTTTCTCTTGCAGGAACATCTGTATGGAGATATATGGGGTTTAATTTTATCCTGTTTTTAGGCTCTATTCAATCGGTTTCGGGAGATCTTTATGAGGCTGCCGAGCTTGACGGTGCAAACAGGTGGCATCAATTCTGGTATATTATATTTCCCAGTATCAGGAGAATTATTGAACTGAACCTTATTTTATCCATCAGCGGCTCTATTAGTGCATTTGAAATACCTTATATTATGACCGGCGGGTCCAATGGCAGCAAAACTTTTGTAATACAAACGGTGGATACTGCGTTTAAGTTTCAGAAATTCGGGATGGCATCGGCCATGGGTATCGTATTACTGTCAATTGTCATTGCGGTAACATTGATACAAAGGCGAATTTTTAGTGAGAAGGAGGTGTAAAAGGAATGCATAAAGTGAAATATTCTTTTTTTGATATTATAAAGTATTTATCCTTAGTTTTAGGTTCTTTTGTCGCACTGCTGCCGCTGGTAGTGGTATTATTTGCTTCGTTTAAGACACCGGAAGAATATGCTTCTACTAGTCCTTTAACGCCTCCTCAGAATTGGTTGAATTTTGTGAATTATCAACGTGCTTTTCTTGAAGGAAACATGCTGCGTGGTTTTTTAAATACTTTATTTATCTTGGCTGTATCCATTACCGGGACAATATTATTGGGAACAATGGTAGCGTATATCCTGAATCGCTTTGAATTTATGGGCAAAAAATTAATATTTACAAGTTTTTTATTTGCCACTTTGATACCAGGAGTTACAACGCAGGTAGCTACCTTTAAAATTATTAACACCTTGGGATTGTTTAATACCAGGGCAGCAGCCATACTACTTTATTTGGGTACTGATATTATTGCCGTATATATTTTTATACAGTTTTTGTCAGCAATTCCTGTGTCACTGGATGAGTCTGCCATGTTGGACGGGGCTTCTTATCTTACAATCTTCAGCCGGATTATATTCCCATTGATGAAGCCGGCGATTGCTATTGTTTTAATCATAAAGGGAATAGGGATCTATAACGATTTTTACACCCCATTCCTATATATGCCTAAAAGTGAGTTGCACGTAATATCGACGGCTCTTTTCAAGTTTAAAGGTCCTTATGGTTCTCAATGGGAGGTTATTTGTGCCGGTGTTATTCTTGCAATTTTTCCTACTTTAATTGCATTTTTATCGTTACAAAAGTATTTCTATAATGGATTTGTGCAAGGTTCTGTCAAGTAAGTGAAAAAATATGGAACAAATGATTCTGTTCACGCTAGTGTAAAGCATTTAGTACAATTTATATAAGACATAATATTAAAAATTTGTGATGTAAAGGAGTAACCGGAATGATAAAAGTCAAAATTATTGGGCAAAGTTTGCCAAATATTCCGTGGCAAGATAAACCTGAAGGATATTATGGACCCGTATGGAGACATACAGAAAATCCTATTATAAACCGTAATTTAGTAAAAGGAATTACGCGTATTTTTAATAGTGCGGTTGTACCTTATGAAGGGAAATTTGCAGGCGTTTTCAGGGCAGAAACAATCAATGGGCGTCCGCATTTGCATTTAGGATGGAGTGATGACGGGCTAAACTGGTCTATTGACGAAAAATGCATTGTGTTTACGGACGAGGAAGGAAGGCCTTATCAGCCGCGTTATGCCTATGATCCTCGTGTGGTAAAAGTAGAAGATACTTATTATATTATCTGGTGTACAGATTTTTATGGTGCCGCATTAGGATTAGCCAAAACAAAGGATTTCAAAAAATTCATCCGGCTTCCAAATCCGTTTTTACCGTTTAATAGGAATGGTGTATTGTTTCCAAGAAAAATTGACAATAAGTTTGTACTGTTGTCCCGTCCCAGTGATAGTGGGCATACTCCTTTTGGCGACATTTTCGTTAGCGACAGTCCGGATTTGAAATACTGGGGAAATCACAGGCACGTGATGAGCAAAGGTGGAAAAGGCTGGTGGCAGTCATTAAAGATAGGTGGAGGACCTGCACCCATTGAAACAACGGAAGGATGGTTGATGTTTTACCATGGTGTTACTCAAACGTGCAATGGTTATGTATATAGTATGGGAGCGGCCATTTTAGATATTGTCCAGCCTTCAAAAGTCAAATACCGGTGTGAAAACTTTGTGCTGACACCTGAAGAATGGTATGAGGAAAGAGGATTTGTGGACAATGTAATCTTTCCGTGTGCTACCCTGCAGGATGCTGATACGGGAAGGATTGCAATTTATTATGGGGCAGCAGATACCTATGTAGGAGTTGCTTATACAACAGTAGATGAAATAGTGAATTATATTATTGACAATCATGAAACGGTAGGAGAGGACCAGGAATTGGGAATCATCTGACTAACAGGCGAAAAGGTAAGTACCATGGGTTTTGTGCCCATGGTATAGAATATTTTATATTATAATGGTATTCGGAGGAGAAGGATGGAATATATTAAAGGTTTTACATTCGGTTTTTTAAGTAAGAAAGGTGATTTTTTAAATTCCAGAGCAAAGGAATCCCTTAAGCTGCTCAAAGAAAGGACCAATATCAATCATGTGATCATCTGCCTTGCAGCACTTCAAGATACAGCGCAATCTGTTGAGATAGATTATACAGGTCCTCACATTGTAAGTGATGAAGAATTGATGCATATGATTGATTATGCCAGGACATTGGGTTTGAAGGTTATTTTAAAACCTTTGGTCAATGTCAGGAATGGAACATGGAGAGCGCATATTAATTTTTTTGACGTGGACGTACCATGTGAACCAAAATGGAGTGAATGGTTTGAAAGTTATACAAATTACCAGTGCCACTATGCTGAAATTGCGCAACGCACCAATTGCGAAATGTTCATCGTCGGATGTGAGATGGTTCAGGCACAGCGCCGGGAGCAAGAATGGAGACAGCTTATTCAAGAAGTAAGAAAAATCTATCATGGGTGTATTTCGTATAATACCGATAAATATCAGGAAGATCATGTTACCTGGTGGGATGCTGTGGATGTCATATCCTCAAGTGGATATTATCCTATAAATGACTGGGAAAACCAGCTTGAAAGGATAGAAAAAGTAGTCATGAAATACAATAAACCTTTCTTTTTTGCAGAGGCAGGATGTCCAAGTCGTACGGGTTCTTCATTGATTCCTAATAATTGGGAGCTTGTGGGAGAAGTTAATTTGGAAGAACAGGAAAAATACTATAGGGTTATGTTTGAAAAAACAATGGAGAAAAAGTGGGTAAGAGGTTTTGGTTTGTGGGATTGGTCTGCTCTTTTGTATGATGAAAAAGATGCGTCAAAAGATAATGGATACGGTGTATTCGGTAAGCCAGCTGAAAAAGTAATCCGTCATTTTTATTCCTCTATATAGGGAGATGGAATAAAAGTACTAAAAATTTGACCGTGCAGTATTACAGATAGAGGTGGATTCAATAATGACAAGTCAGATATGTACATTCCAATCAAAGGTTAAAAATGAATTGACAACCAATATATTGCCTTTTTGGACCAACAAGGTGGTTGATGAAAAGAATGGAGGTTTCTATGGATACGTGTCCAATGACTTGACAGTTGATGAAAAAGCTGATAAAGGAGTAATCCTAAATTCCCGCATCTTATGGACTTATGCTGCGGCCTACAGGATATTAGGGGACAAGAGTTATCTTGACATGGCAAAGCGGGCATATGAATACATTATTAAGCATTTTTGGGACAATGAATTTTCAGGAGTTTACTGGATGGTGGATTTTAAAGGAAATTCCACTAATACCAAGAAGCAAATATATGCCCAGGCTTTTGTGATGTATGCCTTGTCGGAATATTACAGGGCGACCGGAGAGAAGGAAAGTTTAGAACGTGCAGTAGAGATTTTCAGAGCAGTAGAACAATATGGTTATGATAGAGAAAATAAAGGATATTTTGAAGCTTGTACACGGGAATGGGTAATCGCAGAAGATTTACGGCTGAGCAGCAAGGATTTAAACGAGAAAAAGTCCATGAATACCCATCTGCACGTTTTGGAAGCTTACACAAATTTGCTGAGGGTGTGGAATGACAATGTATTGAGAGGAAAGCTGAAAGAACTTATTGAAGTTACAATTGAGCATATCATTGACTCAAACACATATCATTTTAAACTTTTTTTCGATGAGTACTGGAATGTAAAAAGTGACCATGTTTCCTACGGCCATGATATCGAAGGAAGCTGGCTTCTGCTTGAAGCAGCTGAAGTGTTGGGGGATAGACAAATTATTGAAAAAGCAAAGAAGGCCGCTGTAAAAATGGCGCAGGTTACCTATGAAGAAGGGATTGATGCTGACGGAGCCATATTAAATGAAGCAAATGCCCAGGGATTAACCGATTCAAATAAAGATTGGTGGCCTCAAGCAGAAGCAGTGGTGGGGTTTCTTAATGCCTACCAGCTAACCGGAAAAGAGTACTTTTTTGATGCTTCCTATCGTTGCTGGCAGTTTATTGAACAATATATTATTGATAAAGAACATGGAGAGTGGTTCTGGGGAGTAACCCGCGAAGGGAAGGTACTTAAAGATAGAGAAAAGGTAGGTCCGTGGAAGTGTCCTTATCATAACAGCAGGGCTTGCTTTGAGACCATTGTACGTTTGGAAAGCTTGAAGCAGCATACATTAAAAAATAATTAAGATAAAGGGTGGTATTCTAATGAGTAAAGAATTTTTCAATGAAAGATTAAGTTTGCTGGTAAAAAAGCATAAAGAACTTGTAGAAAGAAAAAATGTAAAAGTTGAGGGTGGAAACGGAATTTTTGACAGGTATAAGTATCCTGTGCTTACTGCAGAACATACTCCATTATTTTGGCGTTATGACCTTGATTACCATACAAACCCTTACCTGATGGAACGTTTGGGTATTAATTGTGTTTTCAATCCCGGAGCCATTGAAATAGACGGTAAGTTTTATCTTGTTGCCAGAGTAGAAGGGACAGACCGAAAATCTTTCTTTGCTGTAGCTGAAAGTGATAACGGTATTGATAATTTTAAATTCTGGGATTATCCTATTGTAATGCCCGAAACAGATGACCCCGATATTAATGTTTATGATATGAGAGTGGTAAAACACGAAGATGGATGGATTTATGGTTTGTTCTGCACCGAGAGAAAAGACCCCGATGCTCCCAAAACTGACACTTCCAGTGCTGTAGCCCAGTGTGGAATTGCCAGGACGAAAGATCTTAAAACCTGGGAAAGACTTGACGATATAAAAACAAAATCCCCGCAGCAGCGTAATGTTGTACTGCACCCCGAATTTGTAAACGGGAAATATGCTTTTTACACCCGTCCTCAAGACGGATTCATAGATGCGGGCTCCGGCGGAGGAATCGGCTGGGGACTCAGCAACAGCATTGAACATGCCGTGATTGATGAAGAAATCATTGTAGATGACAGGCAGTATCATACTGTCAAGGAAGTAAAGAATGGCCAGGGTCCGGCACCAATCAAGACAGAGAAAGGCTGGCTGCATATTGCCCATGGGGTAAGAAACACTGCTGCCGGATTGCGTTATGTGTTGTATGCCTTTTTATCCAAGCTGGACCAGCCGGAAAAGGTTATTCACCGGCCCGGGGGGTATTTCATTGCTCCGGAGGGAGAAGAACGTATTGGAGACGTATCCAATGTGGTGTTCTGCAACGGGGCTATTGCCAGAGAAAATGGAGATGTATATATTTACTATGCATCATCCGATACCCGAATTCACGTGGCGACTACTACAATTGATAAATTGCTTGACTATGTCACCAATACTCCGGAAGATCCGCTGCGCTCCTATGCATGTGTAGCCCAGCGTAATGAGCTGATTACAAAAAATCTGGAATTGCTAAAGAAAACTGATGATGAACTACTAAAAAGTGTGATATAGAGTACGATCAAAAGGCAGACCCAAGGTCTGCCTTTTGATTACGGAGACAAATATGTGTGCTAAAAGAAACATAAAATAATAACCAATTCTTATATGCAAAACAAATAAAATCGTTTATAATTTATATAGGCATATAATATCCTACAGATTTTGATTATTTCTTATATAACCATGGTAAATATATTTATTATTATAAAAATTATTATTATAAAAAAGGAAGATAGCGTTGGATTTACAAAGAAAATATAATCATTTAAAACAATACATAAAGAATCTTGGAAGCTTATGTATAGCTTTTTCCGGTGGAGTTGACAGTACTTTTTTATTGGCAGCAGCCCATGAAGTATTGGAAGATAAAGCCATGGCTGTAACCGTTCGGTCTTCAATGTACACAAAAAGGGAATATGATGAAGCTAAACAATTTGCTGCAGGATTAGGTGTCAAACACATCATCATTGATGCAGATGAATACAGTGTAAAAGAATTTGTAGAAAACACAAAGGATAGATGCTATTTTTGCAAACATGCAATATTTACAAAAATTAAAGAGATTGCTGTGCAAAATGGAATTAATTATGTGGCAGACGGCTCCAATGCAGATGATAGCAATGACTTCCGTCCTGGAATGAAAGCTATTAAGGAATTACAAGTGATAAGCCCATTAAAATTTGCCCAGCTTACGAAACAGGAGATCAGGGAACTATCCAGGCAGATGAATCTCCCGACATGGGACAGGCCCTCCTTTGCCTGCCTTGCTTCAAGAATTCCCTACGGGATAAGGATTACCCGTGAAAAGCTAGCTATGATAGAACGAGGAGAAGAATACCTGATGGATTTAGGGTTTAAACAATTCCGTGTAAGACACCACGGTGATATTGCCAGGATAGAAGTATTACCTGAGGATAGGCAGAGATTCTTCAATGAAAAATTCCTTAATGATATAGTAAAAGAATTCAAAGCAATAGGGTTTACCTACGTCGCACTGGATCTTGAAGGATACAGGACAGGTAGTATGAATGAAGTATTAACAGAAGAGGAAAAGAAAATTTAAAGGGTGTGAGTTTTATGGATATGGAAAGGCTGCGTTTGCTCCTGGAAAATGTAAAAAATGGAGAAACTGATATAGACACTGCATTGGAAAGGCTAAGGACACTTCCTTATGAAGATTTAGGATATGCCAAGGTAGACCATCATAGAGCGATAAGAAACGGCTATCCTGAAGTGATCTACTGTCCAGGTAAGTCTTTGGAACATATAAAAGGGATTGTAAAACATATGATAGAACACAAAGACAACAACATTCTTGCCAGCAGGGCGAGCAGAGAAGTGTATGAGGCAATTAAAGAGGTTACGGAAGATGTAGAATACTACGAACTTGCCAGGACAGTAGTTGTTAAGAAAAGAGATATACCAAAGACTAAGAAAAAGATATTGGTAGTAACCGGAGGTACTGCGGATATCCCGGTGGCGGAAGAAGCGGCAGTGACAGCCGAAACCCTGGGGAATACGGTTGAACGTCTCTATGATGTTGGTGTAGCAGGGATTCACCGTTTGCTTTCAAAAACCGATGTGCTCATGCAGGCCAATGTACTCATCGTAGTTGCAGGAATGGAAGGGGCCTTGGCCAGCGTAGTTGGGGGCTTGGTGGACAAGCCGGTGATTGCCGTACCTACCAGTGTAGGCTATGGTGCCAACTTTGGAGGCCTATCAGCGCTTTTATGTATGCTTAACAGCTGTGCAAGCGGGGTAGGTGTAGTGAATATAGATAATGGATTTGGGGCAGCCTATTTGGCGAGTATGATTAACAAAATTAGTGGGGAGTGAGGATTGGATAGTGAAGAATCTCGTGATTCTATGATAAAGCTTATAATAATTTATATAACTGTTAAATGAAATGTGTTTAAATTTGTTGGGATTAGGATGAATTAGAGGGATTTATCTCCCCACTAATCACTCCCCACTCCCCACTCCACACTATAACAATGGAGGATATGAGATGAAGGTACTATATTTTGACTGTTTCGCCGGTATCAGCGGCGATATGACATTAGGTGCATTGCTTGACTTAGGGGTAGACAAGGATGTGCTTTTAAATGAATTAAATAAATTAAACGTAAGCGGTTTTACAATTGATATTTCTAGAGCAAAAAAGAATGGGATAGAAGGGATGAATGTTGATATAAGGCTTGATGCACACAATCATAAGCATGAGCACAGAAACCTGCATGATATTGAAAAAATAATAGATGAGAGTGCTCTGGATGAAAATGTAAAAAAAATAAGTAAAGCAATGTTTATGAAGGTGGCGCAGGCTGAAGCAAAAATACATGGTACCACTATAGAAAATATCCATTTTCATGAAGTAGGTGCACTGGATTCGATAGTGGACATAGTTGGTGTAGCGATTTGCATGAATATGTTAAAAGTAGATAAAGTGATCAGCTCACCCTTGCATGATGGGACAGGTTTTGTCAAATGCCAGCACGGTTTAATACCTATTCCAGCCCCTGCAGTGCTGGAAATTCTGCGTGAAGCATCAGTGCCATTTTATTCAACAGGCATTAAAAACGAGCTGGTCACACCTACCGGGGCTGCAATTATTGCTACTTTGGCTGAAGAATTTGGCAATATGCCAGAGATGGTTGTAGAAAAAGTAGGCTATGGCGCAGGCAAGCGCAATATGGAAATTCCAAACCTCTTACGAGTAACCCTCGGAGAGGTCAAAAAAAAAATAACTCCTAATGATGAAGTAATCGTAATGGAAAGTAACATTGACGACATGACCGGTGAGGTTGCCGGGTATGTAATGGAGAAACTTTTTAGCGCTGGTGCATTGGATGTATTCTATACGCCCATATATATGAAGAAGAACCGCCCTGCAGTAAAATTAACAGTAATATGTTCGCAGGAAAAACTTGGAGCCATTGAGCATATTATTTTAAGTGAAACCTCAACCATAGGGATACGAAAATATAAAACTGAAAGGATATGTATGGACAGAAAAATCATTACTGTGAATACTCCTTATGGTCTGGCAAGAGTGAAAGTATCCAGTCTGGGAGATATAGAGAAATATGCTCCAGAATATGAGGATTGCAAAAAGCTTGCGCAGATAGCACATTTACCTTTAAAAGATATATATGAAATGGTAAATGCAAATATTAAAGCAAGTGATGCGCAAGCGTAGATAGAGATAAAGATTCGAATAAATTTATCCGAATCTTTATCTCTACTTTATCTCTATCTTATCGCCTTTGCAGCTTCTCTTACTTTTGCCTGATGCTGTGAGTCAACTTTATTGGACCCGTGAGTTTTACTTCCTAAAAAGTGTATATCAAAATGGCCATCCATACCATTTCCTTTTATGGCATCCAGATTAACACCATATCCGTAACCAACACTTCTATTACTAACATTTACATTTGCAGGTTGGTCATCCCGGCCTGCGTGAGGCATCCCTGCCATAGAGGCTGCGATTTTCTGCCCATTAATTTCAACAATAACGGCTCTTCGTTCCCAGCTCCAGCTGCCTCCGTAAATTTGTTTCAATATCTTTGTATCTTCGAGGGTAAGTGTTTCCACATCAGCATGGTTATAGCCATAGGTCCTCTTAACTTTGAAATTAAGTCCGGTTGCTACATCTGTTACTTTTGCAACAGACCCGATTGAGAAAATCTTCTCAGCTTGTCCAAACCATGGCAATGCAGCATTGCTGCTAGTAGAAGAATTTCTTGATACAATTTTTTTTTGTACGGCAGCAGTTTCTGGAATTTCAGATTGTTTAACAACTGTAGAAACATCGGTAGTTTCAGGTTGTTTATCCGCTTGCTGCTGGTCTTCTTGTGGAATATTTACAGGCTCTGCGGAAGCTATGCTAAAATTTTCAGTTGATTCAATGCTTAAATCTTCTGTTTGCTTAGTTTCAGGTTGCATTTTTTTTACAACACTATGTGGCTTATTGTTTTCAGCTAGATTAACTGCCTGGGTTGATACTATGTATCCCGATGATATCAAAAGACCGGATATTACAACAGGAATAAGATATTTTTTACTAAAATATTTTTTATAATGAGTCATATGAATCCCCTTTCAAATTTCTGGAACTGTATTTATTATTATGTTAACACTTCCGTATGTAATATATAATACTAAATATTACAAAAATATTAAATACCAAAAATATGGAAAAAACCTAGAATGTTGATTATACATAGGTTTGAAAGGATAAAAAATTTTAAATAGTAAAAAATAATTAAAAAAATGTTAACAAATATTAAAAAACTACATGGAGGTTTTAAATTTCCACGTAGTTTTCTAAATAATTATTTAACTTTCTTTATAGCTTTTTCAGCGAATTCAGTTGTTACAACCTTATTATAAGGAACTTTCTTATCAAGCTCTCCAGCTTCTGAAATGATTTTTTGGAGCAGGTCAAGAGCTTCCGGTTTTAATATTGGATCTTTTGCCCATGTATCCTGGTCTTTATATCTCTTTACAACTGTTACTAATAAATCATCCTTTGCATCCGGGAAGAAAGGTTTGATAGATTTTGCAATTTCTTCATAGGAGTGCTTTTCAACCCATAGTTGACCTTTATATATAGCATTGGTAAATTTCTGAATGATGTCTTTGTTTTTCTTTATGTAACTTTTCTTTGCAGAGTAAACTGTATAAGGCAGTTCACCACTGTCTTTACCAATAGATGCTACGATATAACCTTTGCCTTCCTTTTCTAACATGCTAGCTGTAGGTTCAAACAGTGCAACATAGTCCCCGGTCCCACCGGTAAATGCACCAGCCATCAGGTTAAATTGAACAGTTGTGTCGCATTTTACATCCTTGTTAGGTATCATGCCGTGTTTACGGATGACGTATTCCAGAGTCATCTCAGGCATGCCGCCTTTTCTGCCTGCAATAATATGTTTGTCTTTTACCTTATCCCAGGTAAAGTTAGGATCAGGTTTTCTTGCTAGTAAGAAAGAACCATCCCTCTTTGTTAACTGGGAAAAGTTAACAGGATGGTCTTCTTTACCCTGGTTGTAAACATATAATGTTGCCTCCGGACCCATAAAACCAATGTCGCACTGTCCTGACAGCAATGCGGTCATAACTTTGTCAGCACCGCCGCCATTGGTAAGTTCAATTTCCAATCCCTCTTCCTTGAAGAATCCCTGGCTGATGGCAACATATTGGGGTGCATAGAAGATAGAGTGAGTAACTTCATTAACTCTTACTTTGGTTAAAGCTTTCTTAGTGCATCCGTTAAAGTTTAGAGCAATAAAACTGAAAATTAAGATAGGAAGTAATAATAATTTTACTTTTCTCATTCTGAGTCACCTCCTTCCACTTAGTATATTATATTCTCAATTAGGAATTTGGTGACAATAGGGAAATTGTCTTAGAATATGTAATAGCAAAAAAATGTGTAAAGGTTGAAAAATGCTAAATTTTGTGCTAGACTACCTGTATAACAACATACCGTAGGTGATATTATCCTTATATGCTGGAACTTAAAAAGTTAAAAAATTAACAATAAAGCCGGAGGGTGGGTGATGGTTTATGGGAATAAAACCAATTAAGCGTACTAATATTAGTAACAAAGTTTTTGAACAACTAAGAGATCAGATTATTACGGGGGAATGGAAACCTGGAATTAAAATTCCATCTGAGAATGAACTTGCTCAACAATTAAATGTAAGCCGGATTACAGTTAGACAGGCTTTACAAAAATTAACAACTCTAGGATTGCTGGAAACACGTCCTGGAGAAGGCTCTTATGTAAAAGAATTGTCTCCGGGTATATATATGAACTCTTTAATACCTTTAGTTTTTCTTGGTGATGCTGCTACAATGGAAGTATTAGAGTTTAGGCAGGTCATTGAAGTTGAAACGGCTGGCTTAGCAGCTGTAAAAGCAACTAAAGAAGATATAGATAAGCTTGAAAAGATTTTAGAAAAAATGCATGAATATAAAAATGATCCTGAAGAATTTGCTGCTGAAGATTTAAACTTTCATAAGACTTTAGCTGAAATTACTAAAAACTCGTTAATCATACAAGTAAATTATATTATTAAAGATATTCTAAGTATTTCCATGAAAGATATAGTAAAAACTTTAGGATCTGATATTGGTTTGTATTATCATGAAAAGATAATTGAAGCATTAAAGACAAAAGATAGGGCTAAAGCTAGACAAATAATGGAAGAACACGTATTAACAACTATGGAAAATATGTTACAAAAGAAAAATAAAAATAATACATCAAACAGTTAAGTTGATTTCATACTGCTGGCTTTTACTGGGATATTAAAATGTATTATATAAAATTAATAAAAAATTACAAAAAATAATAAGATAATAAGATTTTTTTATTGACAATATATAAGTAAGGTTGTATAATTAGGTTGTAAAAATATTTTTAGTAAGCATACATGTATAACAACTTACAACTGACATATAGTGTATAACATCTAAAGACTAACAACTATTAGCCTTTAGAGATAAGTTTTATAGCATTATTTGATGTAATCAAAAGTTTTTAAACATATCTGTAATATAACTATCAGCTAATATATATCAACGAATTTCTAATATACTAGCAGATGATGGGCAAATAGCTGTGTTTACTTACTGTGCTAGTAGAATTCACGGAATTAAAAAAAGTCATGAAAATCTGTATATCCGCAACACAATTAATAGCTCATATATAATGATATTCATTATATAAAAGAAAAAGAATAGATACTTGAGCTAGTCAATCGTCTAAATTTGGCGCATTTACAACATAACCGTTCTTCTAAAACCGCAAAGCAATATTATTTTATATAGTTAACTCATTGTGGCTAGCTTAAATATGGTGGAAAGAACGTTGCAAAAAGGCTCTAGGTTTTGTAGCTTAGTTCTTGGAATCATATTTAAGCTAGCACAACACATATAGTTATCTTAATTTATAATCATAAAGAAAGAAGGGACGTATATGGTATCTAAAGAACTGGTAGAAGCAATAGAAAAAAAAGCCTTGCAGTTAAGAGAAGATATTGTAGACATGATTGGTGTGGGGAAGGTAGGCCATCTTGGGGGTTCCTGTTCCTGTGCTGATATTGTGGCCGCTTTATATTTTCATAAGATGAAAGTAGACCCTAAAAATCCAACTAATGAGAATAGAGACAGATTTCTGCTTAGTAAAGGGCACGCAGCCTTGGTGCAATATGCCGCTTTAGCGGAATTAGGGCATTTCCCAAAAGATGAGCTGAAGAAAGTAAAAACATTAGGTTCCATGCTCCAAGGACATCCGGACATGACAAAAACACCAGGGATAGAAGCAAACACTGGATCTCTCGGTCAGGGCCTGTCCATCGCCAATGGAATGGCACTGGGACTTAGATTGGATGGCAAAAAGAATAAAGTCTATGTCATCATAGGGGATGGGGAACTGGCAGAAGGACAAATCTGGGAAGCAGCAATGGCAGCTGCAAACTTTAAGATTGATAACCTGGTAGCCATTGTAGATAGAAATAAGCTGCAGGCAACCGGGCCTATAAAAGAAAGGTTCGACACAAACCCTATTGCTCCCAAATGGGAAGCTTTTGGATGGAACGTAATAGAAATAGACGGTCACAATGTTGAACAAATCATAGAGGCATTAGACAAAGCAGATGAAGTAAAAGGGAAACCAACTGTGATAATTGCTGAAACTATCAAAGGAAAATATATCTCCTTTGCGGAAAACAATGCAGCATTTCATAATGGTGCAATGACTCAGGAACAATATGAAACGGCTAAAAAAGACCTGGAAAAGTTAAAGGTGTGAGGTGAGGAAAATGAGTACAAAAAGCCTAAGAATTGCCTATGGGGAAGCGCTAGTTGAGCTTGGAAAAGAAAACAAAAATATAGTAGTGTTGGAAGCAGATTTGGGAAAATCCACAATGTCCTGTTTATTTCAGCAAGAATTCCCGGAAAGATATTTTGAAATGGGAATAGCTGAGCAGAATATGGCCTCTACAGCAGCGGGACTGGCGCTAACAGGAAAAATCCCATTTATCAATTCCTTTGCTGTATTTGCATCAGGAAGAGCCTATGACCAACTAAGACAAACCATCTCCATCGCTAAGCTAAACGTGAAGATATGCGGATCAAGTTCCGGACTTTCTGATTTTGGTGACGGTTCAACCCACCAGGCAATAGAAGATATGGCAATCATGAGGGCAATTCCCAATATGACGGTATTGGTACCGGTGGATGCCGTAGAAACCAAAAAAATGGTAGAAGCAATGGTAAATTACCCTGGACCTGTCTACATAAGAATTAACAGGAATGACTTGCCTATCTATACAAGTGAAGAAGGAGAATATGAAATAGGCAGGCTATACCCAATAAAAGATGGGAAAGACGTAGTGATATTTGCAAACGGTGTGATGGTATCCAAGGCAGTGGAAGCAGCTGAGCAGTTAGAACAAGAAGGAATATCAGCCAAGGTAGTCAATGTAAGCACAGTAAAGCCGTTAGACCAACAAGCAGTAATAGAGATGGCAAGGGGATGCAAGGCAGTAGTAACGGCAGAAGAACATAGTATCATAGGGGGCCTGGGCAGTGCTATTGCTGAGGCTCTAAGGATGGAGACTAACCTGCCAATAGAATTTGTAGGGATAAAAGACAGCTTCGGAACCTCGGCAAGTAACTATGATGAGCTGTTAGAATATTACGGTTTAACTTCTAAAGCAATCGTAGATGCTGTGAAAAAAATAGCTAACAAATAATTTGAAGAAATGATGGTTATCAATTCTAAAACACACAACAAGGAGGCATAAAAACATGAAAATAGGGTTTATAGGACTTGGAATTATGGGAAAACCCATGTCAAAAAATTTGTTAAAAGCAGGTTATGACCTTGTGGTATACGACATTAATAAAGAAGCAGTAGCGGAAGTGACCGCAGCAGGAGCAAAAGAAGGAAGGTCCGCAAAGGATGTTGCAGGACAATGTGAATACATTATTACCATGCTGCCAAATTCTCCTCATGTGAAAGCAGTAGTATTAGGGGAGAACGGTGTGCTGGAAGGTGCTAAACCGGGAAGCATCTTAATTGATATGAGCTCCATTGCGCCAATGGTCTCTAAAGAAATAGCAGCAAAATTAGCAGAAAAAGGGATGGAAATGCTGGATGCTCCAGTAAGTGGGGGAGAGCCGAAAGCAATTGATGGAACACTATCCATCATGGTGGGAGGAAAAAAAGAAGTATTTGATAAATGTTATGACATCTTAAGCAAAATGGGTGCATCAGTAGTGCTTTGTGGTGAAATCGGAGCAGGAAATATTACAAAGCTTGCAAACCAGATTATTGTAGCATTAAACATTGCGGCCATGTCAGAAGCTTTAGTACTGGGCACAAAAGCAGGAGTAGACCCGGAAGCGATTTATAAAGCGATCCGGGGAGGACTTGCCGGAAGTACAGTATTAGATGCAAAAGCGCCAATGGTAATGAAAGGCAACTTCAAACCTGGATTTAGAATTGATTTACATATAAAAGATCTGGCAAATGCAATCGAAACAGGGAGAGAAGTAGGTGTACCGCTTATGCTTACCAGTCAGGTAATGGAAATACTACAAGCATTAAAAGTAGATGGTAAAGGACAACACGACCACGGTGGTATTATTCAGTTCTATGAAAAACTTGCTAAAGTAGAGGTAAGAAAGTAAAAAGAAAAATATGAAAAAATTTGTCTGACAATAATGCATAATTACTATAGGTGCATTTAATTTAGTTGATGAATATTATGGAAAGGACGTTGCGGAAAGGCTTAGAGCCTGTTAAATAATATTCATCAACTAAAAAATATGCACCTAATTACTATAGAAAATAAGTAGAGATTATTAATATAGATATAGGAGACTGATAATTATGAAAGCATTAGTTTACCATGGCCCGGAAGACCTAAGATGGGAAGATATAGATGATGTACGTCCTGGTAAAGATGAAGTGTTGATAAAAATAAAGGCTGTGGGAATATGTGGTTCAGACGTACACGGGTTTTTGGGCATAACAGGAAGAAGAATTCCACCTATGGTAATGGGACATGAGTTTTCCGGGGTAATTCAGGAAGTAGGTGAAGGGGTTGCCACATTAAGAGTAGGGGACAGGGTTGCACCATATCCAGTTATTTTTTGTGGAGAGTGTGAGTTTTGTAAGCAAGGTAAAACTCATATTTGCCTCAATAAAAGGTCATTGGGTGTATTGGACTGCAATGGAGCAATGGCAGAGTATATATGTGTTCCTGCTAAGCTGATTTTTAAGCTTGCTGACAATGTATCCTATAATGCAGGTTCCATGATCGAACCTATGGCAGTTGCTTACAGAGGTGTAAATACTGCTGGAGAGCTCAACGGCAAGAATGTTCTGATTGTAGGTGCAGGAACGATAGGGCTGCTTGTCTTGGTGATTGTCAAGATGCGCAATCCAGCCAAAGTATTTGTTTCAGATTTGAGTGATAGCAGACTGAGTGTCGCCAAGGCAATGGGAGCAGATTTTGTAATTAATCCATCTAAAGATAATATCAGCGATATTATTAAGGCTGAAACTGGCGGATTAGGTGCAGATTTTGCTTTTGAGGCAGTAGGGGCCACTTCGACAGTGCAGCAGGCGATGGCCAGCTTAAAAATTGGTGGGACGGCTGTATGGATTGGAAACTCTGCCAGGATGGTCAATATCAATATGCAGGAAATTGTAACAAGAGAGCTGAAGGTATTTGGTACTTTTATTTATACCTTCCAGGAATTTGGAGAAGTTGTGGATCTGTTGAGCAGCGGTAAACTTAATGTTGAACCTATGATAAGCCTTACAGCACCTATGGAAAAAGGGGTTGAACTCTTTAAACAATTGGCAAAAGATCCTGGTCCATTGATTAAAGTTATTTTAACCGACTAGTTTTAGATAATATAAGTAATCGTAGAGCATCTCTGAAATAAGAAAGCATTAAATAGTATCAATTACAGCGCATATCTGAAAACCAGACAAATAAGATATATTCCTATGCCAGTTGAATCAGCTTACACCACCTGGCAGGCATATGTGGCAGATTTGCCAATTCAGGGATAACGACAGGAACCCTGTTTTCAAACGAAGAATGAGGCCTTAAGAAGTTAAAATATGCAACAAACTAAGACCAAAACTATTATAATATTGTTCATAGTGACACTTACTCCTTTCGTTGAAAAGTGTTTTGGCGAACAATATTTTAACAGAAAGGCAGGGGGTGTCACCTTCTTTTTTGACATTTCCCTTTAAGTCAAGGCTTTTAAAGCATGTTAATATATAAACTTTTTACACTAACCCATCGCCAGAGGGGGGCATCTGGTACACCCAGAGTTCTGGGAAGTTCCTGACAATGGTGTTCCTTGCAAGGAAAATCCGTCGTATATCAGACTTGATGGACGTTTTTTCTTTATGATATGTATGGTGAAATGGTGTATCATCCGGATTTCAGTAGAATCTTTAATAATACATATGATGAAAAACAGTTATTTAATTATTTTACAGACTCGGCAGGTGTTACCAGTGCAAGATTTGCTGGAAAGGATTCTTTAGTACAATATAGCACGATACCCTATACAAATTGGAAAATTGTCAATGTCATTCCAAGAGATATACTGATGCAAAAATCTTTCAAATTAAAAAGGCAAACACAAATATTTGGAATTATTTTTATTGTTCTGGTAGTGCTTATGGCTTCTTATACGTCTATTTATATTTCCACACCGATTACAAGACTAGCAAAAGTTGTAAAAAAAGTAGAGCTTGGAGATTTAAGTGTAAGGGTAAGTGTAGATTCAAAAGACGAAGTGGGGCAGCTTGGCGTGGCATTTAATAATATGCTTGCCCAGATCAATAATTTAATGAATAAGGTTTATCAGGAAGAGAATAAAAAAAGAGAAGCCGAATTAAAAGCCTTACAAGCTCAAATAAATCCCCATTTTCTTTATAATACGCTCAATACTATCAAGTGGATGGCAGTAATACAAAAGGCTGACAGCATAAGTAAAATGATTGTTTCGTTAATAAAACTTCTTGAGTTCAGTGGAAAAAGAATTGGAGAATTTGTTTCTATAGAACAAGAGCTGGAACACGCTAAAAATTATATATTCCTGCAAAAAATCCGTTATAATGATAAATTTATAGTTAATTACGACATTGATGAAAAATTGTTGCACTATAAAACAATTAAGCTAATTCTACAGCCAATTATTGAAAATGCTATTTTTCATGGAATTGAGCCTAAGGGTGGTGTAGGAACAATACAAATTACGTTATCGCAGATAAATGATAAACTAAAATTTGAGATTATTGATGATGGTATTGGTATGGATATTAATATTGATAAAGATAGAAAATTTTCCGGATTAGGTATTGAGAACGTAAATGAAAGATTGGTTAGATATTTTGGAGAGCAATCCAGCCTGAAAATATATAGTAGTATCAATAGAGGAACAAAAGTAATGTTTTATCTGCCAATAATTATCGATGAAGGGACGGGTGAAAATGCATAAGATTATGATTGTGGATGATGAGTCCCTAGTGAGAATAGGGATAAAATCTTGCATCAATTGGGAAGAAAATGGTTTTGAGGTGGTTGGAGAAGCTTCTAATGGTGGAGAAGCTGTCGAACTGTTTGAAAAGTTGAAGCCCGATATTATTTTAACAGATATTAAAATGCCTTTATTGAATGGTATTGAAATGATAAAACGAATCAAATGTATAAATCCGAATACGAAGATTATTGTGTTGAGTTGTTTGAATGAGTATGACTATGTGAGGGAAGCAATGAAGTATGGTGCGGTTGACTATCTTTTTAAACCTACTATGACACCGGAGGATATCTTAAATGTTTTGAAAGAAATAAAAGAAAAAATTGTTTTAGAAAGAAATAAGAATAAAGAAATAAAAAAGCTTGAAGAACAGGCGAATCAAAGCTTAAGTTTATTGAGAGAAAGATATTTAAATAATCTGTTGAACAGTGGCATTAAAGATTTACAAAATATAAAAAACGATTTTGACAGGTTAGATATAAATTTTGACCCGGAACACTTTATACTCCTTTTAATTGAGTTTGATGATTATGAAAAAATAAAAGAAAAATATACCTATAATGACATACAAATGTTGTACTTATCATGTATTAATGCTGTAAATGATATCATGAAACAATACAATAATGGTGTGTGCTTTATGCATGAAACCAGAAAAATCGTTGTGCTGTTTAACGTTAATCATTACAGCCAAAAATGCGAAAATCAAAAAGTAATTGAAGTTAATAAAAAAATTCAGATAGCAATCAATAACTATTTAGGGATATCCGTAACTATAGGAGTTAGTAATGTATCAAACAGTATTAATAATATAAGTATTGCTTTTGAGCAGGCTCTACAAGCATTGAACCAAAAATTTGTTTTAGGAAAAGGAAAAATAATAAAATTCAAAGATATAGCTTGTAATAGCAAAAATCTAAAAGAGGTTTTTGCTTTAGAGTTAAATGATTTGTATGAAGCAGCAAGAGCTAAGAATATAGAAGATATCTTCAAAAATATAACCATCTTGTTCTCCGCTATTAAAAAAAAGGAAATACCTCAAAAGGAAGATGTCTGCGCGTTAGTCATTGAGATTATTATTGAATTTTTAAGAATTTTTAGAGATGAAATTACTTTGGAAGATTTTTTTGGAGATAGACACAATATGCTGCACGAAGTATATAAGAACGATACTCTTGCTGAAATAGAAGAATGGGTTAAGAAAATAATTACCATGCTTATTGATAATATACAAAAAAAGAAAAACAGCCATTATTCTCCTGCCATAGCCGAAGCTTTAAGATATATTACAAGACATTATGCCGATGAAATATCTTTGGAAAGTATCTCTAATCACGTTAATATGAGTAAAAATTATTTTAGTATGCTCTTTAAGCAGGAAGTAGGGATAAATTTTATATATTATTTAGCGAAGGTCAGAGTGGAAAATGCCAGAAGATTACTTGAAGAGAATATCAAAATCTATGAAGCAGCCCGACTAGTTGGTTATAACGATTACAGGCATTTCTGCAGGGTATTTAAAAAAGTGACGGGTGTAACTCCTTCAGAAGTAAAAAAAGCATGATTATGCCGGTAGTGAAATAAAAGTTGGGAGATAAATCTATAATCCAACATAATATTTAACACACATTATTAATAAAAGCTACATTCAAAAATATTGGATCATATCATTTTCAACAGCAAAGTAAGAAAAGTGATATTTTGTTAATATGTGCCATTGTATATAGAATTATTATACATTATTATTATATTAAAGGGAGGGACTTACTATAGAAAAGAGCAATAGAATGATTTCTATTCGTCTATAGGAGGTTGCATAATGAGAAAACCTATTTCTACAACACTAATTATAGCTTTAGCAATCTCGGTAGTATTGGTTGGAGATTGGAAAAATAAAGGTGTAGATACTAGTTCTAGAAAAGAAATAACCATTAATGAATCAGTCAAACAGGTTGAAGGGGACACACCTGAGAATATTGAAGGGGAAATAACTGTATGGATTTGGGAGAATGCGAAGAAGGTTTTGGATGGATTACAGGGAGATTTTAGAAAAGCATATCCTAATTTGACAATCGCATATGAAACAATGCCAAATGAAGATCTCTATAAAAAGTTTATACTTGCTGTGCAGGCTGGAGAAGGTGGGCCGGATGTATTTGCAGTTGAATCAAGAAATATGCCTCAGATGATTAAAACTCAAGGTCTAATGGATTTAACAGACAGATTAGGGGAAGACATAAACAAAATTAACAAGCATAAAGTAAAGTTGGCAACAGGTCCTGATGGAAAGGTTTATGCAGTGCCTTGGGATAGCGGCCCTGTAGCACTGTTTTATAATAGAAAGATTTTTAAAGAAGCCGGGCTGCCAAGCGAGCCGGAGGAAGTATCTAAATTAATAAATACTTGGAAAGACTATTATGAAATAATGGAGCATATTAAAAAAAATACCGGTGCTTTTGCTATTGCTGAATCTAAAACAAAAGCAAACCCGGCACTATTTGAAATTATTTTGTCGCAAAAGGCGGAAAGCGAGAATATATGGATTTTTGACAAAGAAGGCAATGTAAAATTAGATTCGCCGCAAGGTATAAGTGTAGCTAGATTTTTGACAAGCTTGTTTGACCAAAACTTAGTTTATGATGCTTATAGGGAAAGCCCGCCATTTTATACAGCAATTAAACAAGATAAGATAGCATCAATCATTAATGCAGCATGGTTTAACCCACTTTTAAAAAAAGCTTATGGAGAAGACAGAAATGGTAATTGGGGAGTTATTCCATTGCCTGTTTGGGATGAAACAGATGCAAGAACGGCAGAAAGTGGAGGTTCAAACTTAGCTATTTCCAAGCAAACCCAAAATGCAGAAGGTGCTTGGGCATATGTCCAATTTCATATACTTAATGACTCTTCACAATTACACCAGTACAAATATGGTTTTTTCCCATCTTGGGAGCCTGTTTATGGAAATCCTGAAGTATCTAAGGCAGATCCGTTCTTCGGTTACCAAAATGAAAGAAAATTGTTTGAAAATACAGCTAAAAATATTGTTCAAGTGAATTATACTGAAGATTATCCCAAAGCCCGGTTCATAGTATCTCGAGCATTGGAACTATGCTATAACGATAAAAGCAAACCCGTTGAGGAGCACTTAAAAGCGGCTGCTGATGAGTTAAGAAAAATGACTGGCAGAAAATAAAAAGCTGGTACTACTTAAATTAAGTATGCAGTCTGATATTAAACAGGAACACTTATACTTTTACATGATTCTTTAAATGTATAGAGACAAGATAAGAATTGCAAAGGAGTATTTGTGAAAAATACAAGAGGGGGGTGGAAATAGGCGGTATATGTAAAAGCATAAGGCTTAGTTCAAGTATTTGCTATGGTGAAATCTTATATTGAAAGGGGTAGTATTAATGAAATTCAAAAGGTTAGTGGCTGTATTACTTAGTATGATTATGCTTATCTCATTATTTGGAGGGTGTTCATCAAAAAAGCCGGATACTGTAACAAATGAACAGGAGCAGAAGACAAGTGATAAAGCACCCGACGCAGTGCAGAAAAATGAAGCTAATAAAGAAAACGATATAAAAGGCGAAATTACGATAGCAGCATGGAATGATCAGGCAGATTCCATGGAAGCGGAGATAGAAGGGTTTAATAAAAAATATCCTAACGTAAAAGTTACTGTTCAACGAGTAACGGGTACATATGAGAAAATTATCCCGCCTTTGACAGCAGGCATGGGAGCCCCTGACATCGTTCAAGTTCAGCAAAGAGATTATCAAAATTTTCTAATGAAATTTCCAGATCAATTCGTAGATTTGACAGATAAACTAAAAGCACATGAAAAAGAATTTGCCGAAGCAGCATGGATATCGGTCGTAAAAGATAATAAAGTGTATGGAATACCTATTGACCTTGGGCCTGTAGGCGTTTATTACCGCAAAGACTTTTTTGAACAGGCAGGTATTGACGCAAAATCTTTGACAACTTGGGATAAATTTATTGCAGCAGGGAAAGAACTTCAAAAAAAATTACCTAATGTAAAAATGACTACATATGATACCACCGGCCCCGATCTTTATACACCTTGGCAAATATTAATGAATCAACTGGGCGGAGAATTCTATGATGCTAACGGTAACATCGATTTTACCCATGAACCTGCATTTAAAGCGATGGAACTGCTAAAACACATGAAAGATGAAGGTTTGGTTTTCAGTACACCTACATGGGACGATAGAGTTCGTGCGGTGGCTAACGGAAATACGGCGACAATTATATATCCGGTTTGGTATGCGGGTACCATTCGCCATCAAGCTGCGGATTTGAAAGGTAAATGGGGCGTTATTCCTCTACCGGCTTTTGTTGAAGGTGGGCCGAATCAAGCCGCTTCAGGGGGATCTGTTTTTGGTATTACGACACAATCTAAAAATAAAGAAGCAGCATGGGCATTTGTGGAATATTGTTTGTTGACTAATGAAGGGCAGTCAGTTCAGATGAAGTACGGTTTATTCCCAGCCTGGGCACCGTATTATGATACTGAAGATTTCAAAAAGGATGACGAATATTTTGGATTTTCCATCGCGCAAACTTTCGCTGACCTCTCTACCAACATTCCACCATTACACTATGGAGTATATTTTTTGGACTTCAGAAAGCCACTCCTTGACGCATTTGGAGCTGCTATCAGTGGAGAGATGAGCATCGAAAAAGCATTTAAGCAAGCTGAAGAACAGTCTGCAAAAGCGACTGGTTTAAAAATTGCCGAATAGTTGAATTATCCCCTGGTTTTTGCCAGGGGATACTGTAATCAATAGGGGGGAACTTACTTGCTGCAACAAAAAATAAATACAAATAAAATAAGAAAAGAACCGGTTTATCAGGCTAAGAGTAACCATTTTAGGAGAACAGATTTCATTCCATATATATTTATATCTCCTTTTTTCATTATGTTTATGATATTTATGTTGTATCCGATCATGTATTCACTGGTGTTAAGTTTCTGTAAATGGAGTTCAAGCAAAATGAATTTTGTAGGATTTCAAAATTATAAACGTTTGTTAACAGATGACGTTTTTTTAAAAGCACTAATAAATACTGGAGAGATACTTTTGATACAGGTCCCGGTAATGCTTTTACTGGCTACATTGATTGCCGTGATGGTTAACTCTCAATTATTAAAATGCAAGACTTTTTTTAGAACCTCGTTCTTTTTACCTGTGCTTATTGATTTGGTAACGTATTCTTTGGTTTTTTCTCTTCTATTTAATGAGAATTACGGATTGATTAATCAGGGAATAAAATTTTTAGGTGCTCAGCCCATCGGATGGGGAACCAATGCTATTTGGGCTAAATTAATGGTGATTATCGCTATAACATGGCGATGGACTGGATATAACAGCGTCATTATCTTATCAGGATTACAAATAATACCTAGTGAGTTGTATGAAGCGGCTAGCATAGATGGCGCTTCAAGTGCAGTTATTTTTTTTAAGATAACCATTCCTCAATTAAAACCTGTGCTGTTATTCTGTATGATACTTTCCACTATTGGGACATTAAAGCTTTTTGTTGAGCCATATATGCTTACGAGGGGCGGGCCAAACAACGGAACGCTTACAGTCATGTATTATTTATACGATACGGCATTTGGCTCATTCAACTTTGGCCTTGCTTCAGCAGGAGCTTATATCGTGACAATACTCATTGCAATTTTATCGTACTTTCAAATGCGGTTATCTAAGGGAGGGGAGAATTAATATGAAGAACAGCATACAAAAAACTATCTCTCAGCTGCTCATGTATTTATTTCTTGGAATAGGTGCAATCGTATCCATTTACCCCTTTTACTGGATGTTTGCAGCTTCTACAATGACAGAGCCGCAAATTTTTAAGATACCTCCAAGATGGCTGCCAGGAGGGAATTTCTTTGTTAATCTAGAACTGCTGCAAAAAACAATGCCCATTTGGAAAGGATTATTCAATAGTATTTTTGTGTCATCAATTACTACATTGAGCACCGTTTTGCTTGGTGCACTTGCTGGATATGCTTTCGCTAAATTCAAATTTAAAGGTAATAATTTTCTCTTTAGTATTGTTCTATTGACCATGACGCTACCTTTTCAGGTAACAGTTGTTCCATTATTTATTACTATGACGAAATTAGGCTGGATTAATTCATATAAAGCATTAATTCTTCCTTTTATGATTACACCGTTTGGTGTATTTTTAATGAGACAGCAGTTGCTGGGGTTTCCGGATGAATTGATTGAATCTGCACGAATAGATGGGTCCAATGAATTTGCCACATTCTTTCGTATTGTTCTCCCAACCATGAAACCTGCTTGTGCTTCATTGGCAATCGTTACTTTCATGCAGCAGTGGGGAAGCTTTATGTGGCCGTTAGTTGCTGTCAACTCGAAAGAAATGTACACAGTTCCGTTGATGCTCTCTATGATGGTTGCACCGGGCAATGTTGTGAAATATGGAACGGTTATGGTTGGGTCTGTATTGGGAATAGTACCAATGATTTTGTTGTTTATATTCTTTCAAAAGTATTTTGTTTCAGGGGCGTTTAGCGGATCGGTTAAAGGGTGATTGGATAGAAATAAGACAACTACACATCCATTGCAGCGAAGCTTGAAACTCTGTAAAATGTATATATTATGTAATTGACAAATAGGGAGGTCATATCAATGAATGTTATTACTAAATATTGGGAAAACCCGGATATTCTTCATGTAGGCTGTGAAGAGCCGAGGGCATATTTTATTCCATATCATAACCAACAATCAGCAGAAAAAGGAATAAGAGAAACATCGGAACGATTTTATAGTTTGTGCGGAGTATGGAATTTTCTTTATTATCATTCTGTTCATAAAATCAATGAAGAGTTTTTTGGTAAAGATTATAGTCCTGCCGATTATGACAAGATTTCTGTTCCAGGATGCTGGCAGGTTACTGAAAAAGGACTTAAAGGGGAATATGACACCCCAAACTATACAAACCATGCTTATCCTTACCCGACAGATCCGCCCTTTGTGCCGAACGAGAATCCGGCAGGGGTATATTTCCGGGATTTTAACATTACGCCAAAGCAGCATAAAAAATATTATATAAACTTTGAAGGTGTAGATAGCTGTTTTTATTTGTGGATAAATGGTGTGAATATCGGATACAGCCAAGTCTCTCATATGACCAGTGAATTTGATATTACAGATTATATCAGGGACGGTAAGAACCGCATAACGGTTCTGGTACTGAAATGGTGTGACGGAAGTTACCTTGAAGACCAGGACATGTGGAGAATGTCGGGAATATTTAGAGATGTGTACATTCTAGAACGTGACAAAGTACATATAAAGGATATATTTATAAAGCCAACTTTAAATGAAGATTTTTCAGCAGGCAAGATTGATATTGATTTAAAGCTCTCTGATGCTGCAGATATTACGCTTTTAATAAAGTCTCCCGACAATAAGGAGATTCATAAAGAGCATTTTCAAAATTTTACTAGTGGGACAATAGGGCCTATTTCTGTTATGAAGCCGGATTTGTGGTCAGCTGAAACGCCAAACCTTTATTCGGTATATATTTACTGTGGTGAAGAAATTATCTTAAATCACATAGGATTTAGACGGATAGAAGTAAAAAATGCCGTAATGTATATTAACGGTGTTAATGTCAAAATAAAAGGCGTCAACCGTCATGAATCACACCCGGAGCTTGGCCATACGGTTCCCGTTGAACATATGGTGAAAGATCTTTTACTAATGAAACAATTCAATGTAAATGCGATAAGAACATCCCACTATCCAAATGATCCCCGTTTTTATGAATGGTGTGATAAATTGGGTTTTTATGTGATGGATGAGGCGGATCTTGAATGTCATGGAGCTATACATACAGGAGATGGACATATGATATCCAATATGCCTATGTATGAGAAGTCATATGTGGATAGAATGGAGAGGATGGTTGAACGTGATAAAAATCATCCGTGCATTGTCATATGGTCATTGGGAAATGAATCAGGACATGGGACAAATCATGATGCTATGGGGAAATGGGTGAAGCAGCGGGATACATCCCGGCTTGTCCATTATGAGCGTATATTCAAGCCAAGTGCACTTGAAGGCCGTTTAAACTATAGAGAGCTTGACATCGGATATATTGATTTGTACAGCAGAATGTACCCGGCAATTGATTGGATTGCAAATGAATTTTTAAGCGATACAGATGAACCGCGCCCGCTAATCCTATGTGAATACTGTCATGCCATGGGAAACGGACCGGGTGACCTTTACGATTATTGGCAGTTATTCTATGAGCATCCTCGTCTGGCAGGAGGTTTTGTATGGGAATGGTCGGACCACGCTGTGAAAGTAAAGAATAAAAACGGTGACTATTATTGGGCATATGGTGGTGATTTTGGAGATATCCCTAATGATGGGAATTTCTGTGCAGATGGATTAACCTATCCGGACCGGCGCCCCCATGTGGGACTCTATGAGCATAAGAACGTAGTTGCACCAATAAAGATAGAAGAAATGGCAATCAACGATGGGAAGATTAAAGTAACCAACCTGTATGATTTTATTGATTTATCTCACTTGTCCTTAAAATGGCGGGTTGAGTTAGATGGTAAAACAACGCAAGACGGGCTGATTGCTCTACCGCCGGTAAAGCCCAAAGAATCCGAAATTATTTCAATTCCACTGAACACGGCCGGATTATGTGGTGAATGTTATCTAATTGTAGAAGCAGTTTTGGCAAAATCCACACAGTGGGCAGAGGCTGGACATCAAATATATCTTTGGCAGCAAAAAATCAAGACAGATAAAAAAGAGTATATGGTAAAGCTTTCTTGTATGCCTTTAATAACAGTTTTTGAAAATGATAGTGAAATCATTATCCATGGGAATAATTTTATGTACACTTTTGCAAAAAGCAAGGGTGGATTTATACAAATTCAAAAAGACGGACATGAATTTATATCCAATGTTCCTGAGTTTACCATTTGGCGGGCACCTCTTGACAATGATAGGTACATCAAAAAAGAATGGATCAATGATGGCTATCACCAGATGAAAAATCATATTTACAGTGTTAAAATTGCAAGTGCAGACGATAGAAAAGTGGAGATATCGGTAGAATATTCTCTAGGTGCCTTTTCAAGATTACCGCTTATAAAAGGGGTATGCTTGTGGACCGTATACGGCAGTGGAGATATTGAATGTAAAACGGATGTTACAGTAAATCATAAGGAATCTCCACTGTTTTTACCCAGGTTTGGGCTAAAGCTTTGTATGCCCGAGGAATTTAGCAATGTAAAATACTTTGGCTATGGACCGTTTGAAAGTTATATTGATAAACATCATGCTTCATATATAAGTCAATTTGATACAACAGTAGGTGAGATGTTCGAAAATTATATTATGCCACAAGAAAATGGAAGCCACTACAGAACAAAATGGGCAGCAGTCACCGATTTATCAGGAAACGGTATGATGTTCGCAGGGGAATTTTCATTCAATGCTTCGTATTATACGCAAGAAGAGCTTACTCGTGCAAAACACCCCTATGAGCTTGTAAAAAGCGGAAACACCATTATACATTTGGATTATATGATGAGTGGCGTAGGTTCAAACAGCTGCGGACCTAAACTGATGGAAAAATATCAACTTCTCCAAAAAGACATTACATTTACATTCCGTATGTGCCCTGTAAATATTAATAGTATTGATTTATCAGATGAAGCGATTAAACAAATAGTAGATAACAAGTAGTATAAATCAAAAGAAATATTTTGAACACGAAAAATTACTAATTAATCATTTATGTCAGATTACCCTTTAACATTAGTTAAAGGGTAATTTTTCTTTTCCAGCCTGAGAAATTGATTGATATAATATTACCCTTTAACATTAGTTAAAGGGTAATCTGACAAATAAATAAAAAATTTCCACTAATGATTATTCATATGAGTATAGAAATAAGCGTTCCTAAATTGTGTAGGAGTAAGATTTTCATAACTTTTGAATAATTTCATAAAGTACTTTTCGTCATGGAACCCAACCTTATAAGCGATTTCTTTTATACTATTGTCTGAATGCAAAAGCATTTCCTTTGCCTTGGAAATTTTAAGGTGATGAATATATTTTTGTAAGCTCATACCGGTTTTTTGTTTAAAAAGCCGTGAAAGATAGTCTGCATTATAGTTAAACCGTCTGGCGATATCTGACACAGAGATATCTATCGCTGTATTTATTCGGACCCATTCCAGAACTTCCATGAATTTACTGTTATTATCATCGTCTCTTGATGCAGCAAGATATTCGGATAAGGTTTGTTGAGTTAATTCAACCATTAATAAGGTCAGCAAATAGTTTACCCCATATTTGGTGTAATAACCGGAGTTTGATATATGAAGCAGTTGATTAAAAAGGATATTAATTCTGTCAATGCTTTTAAATAAAGAAAAAATAGGAGCAAGTACATAGTCGAAGCTATTAGTATGGTATGCCGTATGATCCAACAGAAGCATTTTTTTTTCAGAATCCCGTTTATCTATAATATCATAAGGGCTTTCACAATGAAAATGACACCAATAATAAGATAAACTTTGTTCTGATTTTTTATAGCCAAGGTGGGTCGTGTTGGGAAGTAATATTAAGACATTTCCAGGCTTCACTTCATATTGTTCATTGTTTTGCTGGATATAGAGAGAACCATGTAAACCCACTATTATTACAAAAGTGTCGATATTACGTTTGGTATGAATCCAGGGTGTATTTGAAACAAAACGTCCGCTTGAAACATGTAATAATGGAGGGTTTATTGGCATTTTAACAAAATACATAAGTCGGTTTACACCACCTATTATAATATTTCAACTACTGACTTATATAAAAATAATTGATATTATTATTATACAAGAATATATTAAATAATTCAATATTAGGAAATTAATAGAAAAAATAAACATAATATGGGAATTTTTTTCAATACTAAATATCAGAAATATTACAGATCTTAATTGCTCTTTAATACGAGAATATGGATTAAATTGTGTTTTAACAAAAATTTTCCTAGAGGATTGGGAAAATGAGTGATAGTGACCAGAAATTTTTCAGTTGATTTGCCGACTCAAATTATGTTACAAAACATGTACTATTAGTTTAGTAATCCATGTATGGACAATTTAATTATTAGACTATCAAACAACAAATAGGTAGACATTTTCGTAGATTGTATATATCATAGAAAGTTTACATATTCAATATGTGAATATAGCATGTGGTGTACTACAGTGAATTGCAGACTTTCTAAAGGTAAAGTTACTTCTTTAATTTAATGTAGCTGGTAAATATAGCTGGAATATGTCAGTGCTTTATAATTCATGTCATCAATCCAATAGGAAGAATTTTGTTACTCATAATATTTTATTCAGAAGGAGGTTTTTACAATGAAAAAGCTTTCTATATTTTTGGTACATGTATTAGTATTTGTTTTGTTGTTCAGTGGGTGTTCAAATGGTGGCAGCAAGAATTCAGATGCAGGAAATTCAAACGAATCTTCAAAATCAGAAGAACAGGTAAAAAAAGGAGAGGGTAAGTCTTCAGAAGGAAAAGTAACCCTGCAGTTTATGGGATGGGAAGCCAGTCCCTTGGAAACTGAAAGTGTTAAAAAAGGCTTGGAAACTTTCATGTCTTCAAACCCTAATATCAAAGTGGAGTATACTCCCGTGCCGAATGCCCAATATGCTTCAAAATTACTTACAATGATGGCTGGAGGAGCTGCCCCTGATGTTTTCTTCTGCGGAACTGACACTTATCGTGCCTTTCAATCAAAAGGAGAGTTGTTGGACCTTACAGCTTACTTTGATAGTGAATATAAAATTGATGATTTTATACCTTCTGCAGTAGAAATAATGAGAATAAATGGTCGTATATACGGTGTGAGCAGTTGTACCGTTTCGCCAGTCCTTTACTACAATAAGGAGATCTTTGACAAGGCAGGTCTGCCGTACCCTCCAAGTAACCCTGACAAAGCATGGAGCTGGGAAGAATTCGTAAATGTTGCAAAAAAACTGACAATAAAAGATGGCGACAAGACTACTCAATTTGGTGTATATGGTTTGGAAAACTTCTATATGACTACGGCAGCTATTCTATCAAATGGTGGTAAGGTGTTCAATAATGATATGTCCAAATGTGCGCTTAATACATCAGAGACAAAACAGGTTTTACAGGCAATTTTAGATTTGAGAAAGAAAGAGGGAGTCAGTCCTGAGGCTATGTTCCTGGAGCAGATAGGAATGAAAGGTTCCCAGATGCTGCAGACTGGTAAAATTGGAATGCTAATAGACGGGTCATGGGCTTTACAGGAGCTTGCACAAATGAAGTTTCCTGTTGGAGTTGGTGTTTTACCAAAATTTAAGGATGCCGTTACCCATGGTCAGGCCCATGTACACGCTGCCTGGGCAAAAACTCCCAATCCGAAAGAAGCCTGGGCTCTAATTAGTTTTCTTTCTTCAGAGAAATATCAAACTGATTTAATAAGGGCTGGATTATGGATGCCCAACCGTAGATCGTTATATACTGAAGAAGGTATAACCAAATGGTATAATAAAGATGCACACCCTGAAGGATTCAAAGAGTTAGTTCCATACTTTGAGAAAGCACAAGTTTATCCACAGGCATTAAATTATAAAAACAAAGTAAATGACATTATAAACGATGAACTTGAGGCTTTCTGGTATGATAACCAACCAATAGACCAGGTATTGGCACGTATCGAACAAAAGGTAAATGAAGAATTAGCAAGTAAATAGACTGGACACCAGCCCCAGGCCTCGTGTCCTGGGGCTATCTTCTTTTGGTGAGAGGTGAGTTGCATGCGGTTAAAGAAGCTTTTATATAGTGATAGTGCCTGGGCAGTAGTTCTGCTGCTACCCAATTTTCTTGGCTTTTTAACATTTGTATTTTTACCTGTAATAGCTGCTTTTGTTCTTAGCTTTGCTCAATGGGACCTTATAAATCCTATAAAATGGGTAGGGTTTGGAAATTACATTGAACTATTTAAAGATGAGGTTTTTATAAAGGTATTTTGGAATACTATCTACTTTTCAGTTGGAACAGTTCCGGTAGGAATTGCTCTTTCGCTTCTACTAGCCATAGCATTGGATCAGAATATTATGGGGATTAAATTTTATAGGGCTGCTTATTTCCTTCCGGTAATCTCTTCAATGGTGGCTGTAGCCGTTGTATGGCAGTGGATTTACAATCCGGAATATGGGTTGCTTAACTTTCTTTTGAGTGTGATAGGGATCAAAGGACCTAGCTGGTTAAGTAGTACCACTTGGGCAATGCCGGCAATTATGATAACTAATATATGGAAAGGATTAGGGTTCAATATGCTTCTTTTCTTAGCAGGACTTCAGGGAATATCAGAAAGTTACTATGAAGCTGCTGATATGGATGGAGCCAGTTGGTTTGCAAAGTTCCGCCATATAACCATTCCTCTTCTTTCTCCAACAACCTTTTTTGTTACGGTGATGTCTATAATAAATTCTTTCCAGGTATTTGATTCGGTATTTTTGATGACAAAAGGTGGCCCCAACCGTTCAACGTCAGTCTTGGTCCATTATTTATATCAAAACGCTTTTCAGTACTTTAGAATGGGATATGCCAGTGCCATAGCCTATGTACTCTTCTTCCTGGTATTGTTCTTTACGCTTATACAGCTTTGGCGGCAAAAAAGCTGGGTAGTATACTAGAGAGGAGTGTGAAACAATGAAAAGAAGTTACAGTTCTCGAATGATTGCCCATATATTCCTTGGTATAGGAGCTTTGACAATGATTTTTCCATTTATATGGATGGTCAGCACTTCACTAAAGTCTCTGCGGGAGGTGTTTATATTTCCGCCAATACTGTTCGGTGAGACAATCCATTGGGAAAATTATTTAAAAATCTCCGATAGGTTTCCATTTGTTCAGTTTTTTATGAATAGTATCAAAATTTCAGCGGTTGTAGTGGTAGTCCAGGTATTGACCAGTTCTATGGCGGGGTTTGTCTTTGCTCGGCTAAGATTCCGTTTTAGAGATACATTATTTGCATTATACCTTGCTACTATGATGATTCCTGTTCATGTAACCCTGGTACCGACTTTTATATTAATGCGCTTTTATGGATTAGTTGATACTCATGCTTCCCTTATTTTGCCCAATCTGGTTTCTGCCTTTGGTACCTTTTTAATGCGGCAGTTTTTCTTAACAATTCCGGCTGCTCTTGAAGATGCAGGTAAAATAGATGGCTGTACCCCGTTTGGTATATATTGGAGAATTTTTCTTCCCTTATCACAACCGGCTATAGCCACTCTGAGTGTATTTGTTTTTATGGGAATATGGAATGATTTCATAAGGCCTCTTGTATTTATCAATACGTTGAAACGTATGACATTACCCCTTGGATTAGCATCACTGCAGGGGATGTATTCTACTGACTGGCCGGTATTGATGGCTGGGACAGTGATTAGTCTTTTGCCGGTTATAATAGCCTTTTTATTAGCCCAGGATTTCTTCATCCGTGGGGTGACACTGTCCGGATTAAAAGGCGAGTAAGGGGTGGTATATCGGCATATTTATATTACAGGTGTATTTTAGCTGGGTATGTATATAAAATGAATTAGTTTTTCAGTATGTATTTAATTTAATAATAAATAAAAATGAAAGGATTGAAATTATTTATGAAGCAGAGAAAGGATTCTAAAGAGTTATCACAGAAGAATGGTTTAATGATACCGGTGTCCCATAAAAATGTTAACATCAACGATGGGTTTTGGACACAATACATCGATTTAGTGAGAAATGTGGTGATCCCATACCAATGGGATGCATTAAATGACCGTATCCCTGGCGCGGAGCCCAGTCACGCAATTGAAAATTTCCGTATTGCTGCCGGTGAGACAGAAGGTGAATTTTATGGATGTGTTTTTCAGGACAGCGATGTTGCAAAATGGCTGGAAGCAGTCGGGTATAGTTTAGCTGCACATCCAGATTCCGAATTAGAAAGGACAGCAGATGAGGTTATTGATATTATTGCTAAGGCCCAGCAGGAGAATGGGTATTTGAATACTTATTTTACAATCAAGGAACCGGATAAAAAGTGGACCAATCTTCGTGATTGCCATGAATTATATTGTGCCGGTCATATGATAGAAGCAGCGGTAGCTTACTACAAAGCTACCGGGAAAAGGAAACTGCTTGATGTGGTGTGCCGCTTTGTAGATCACATTGAAACTGTATTCGGACCAGAAACGGGAAAAAAGAAAGGATACCCGGGGCATGAAGAGATTGAATTGGCACTGGTTAAACTGTATAGAGTGACAGGAGAAGAAAAGTATCTTCGCTTAAGTAAATTTTTTATTGATGAACGGGGAAGAAAACCATATTATTTTGAGATAGAGGCAGAAGCCAGAGGAAATAAAAATTTTTATAATATGTGGGATAAGATGGGTCCCAGCTATTTTCAAGCACACTTACCGGTGCGCGAACAAGCCACGGCTGAAGGGCATGCGGTTAGAGCAGTTTATCTGTATTCCGGTATGGCTGATGTTGCAGCTGAAACAGGTGATAAGGAGTTGCTGGAAGCCTGTAAGAAGTTATGGGACAATATAATATCAAAGAGAATGTACATCACTGCCGGTATAGGTTCTATGTCCATTGGTGAGGCATTTACATTTGATTATGATCTGCCCAATGATACTGCGTACGCTGAAACATGTGCAGCAATAGGTTTGGTATTTTTTGCTCATAGAATGCTTCAAATTGATATTAATAACTGTTACTCGGATGTTATGGAGAGGGCATTGTATAATTCAGTGCTTAGTGGTATGTCACAGGATGGCAAAAGATTTTTTTATGTAAATCCTCTTGAAGTATGGCCGGAAGCATGCGAAAAGAATAAGATTAAAGAACATGTTAAGGTTACAAGGCAGCCTTGGTTTGGATGCGCTTGCTGCCCGCCAAATGTTGCAAGATTGTTGGCTTCGCTTGGTCAGTATATCTATTCAATAAATAAAGATGAACTATATACTCATTTATATATTGGGGGAGAGGCCGAGGTTGATATTTTAGGACATAAAGTAATTATAAAGCAAGAAACTCAGTATCCGTGGGATGAAAAAGTGGTAATCAAGGTTCTTACAGCGCAGGAAAAAGAATTTGCACTGGCATTACGCATTCCTGGCTGGTGCAATAATGCAAAAATCAGTGTTAATGGTGAAGGGATAAATATTGATGATATTAAAGTCAACGGTTATGCTAAAATAAAGCGGAACTGGAAAAATGAAGATGTCATTGAATTAGTTTTGCCAATGCCTGTACTTCGTATAAAAGCCCATCCAAATGTAAGAGAAAATATTGGAAAAGTAGCTTTGCAACGGGGACCAATAGTTTACTGTCTTGAAGAAGTTGATAATGGAGCTAATTTACATGATATATTGCTGCCTAAAAATTCTGAATTCAGAGTTGACTTTGAAAGTGAGCTTCTAGGCGGTGTATGTGTAATTACAACAGTGGCAGAGCGTGGCAATTACATAACCTGGGGAAATGAACTATATAAACCGGATGTCAATGTTGAGAGCGAGCCGGTTACAGTCAAATTCATTCCTTATTATGCATGGGCAAATCGTACACCTGGTGAAATGGTCGTTTGGGTGAGAGAAAAAAAGTTTTGAGACAGTAGGATATTTATCCTTTGGTTCATGTTTGTGTATATCAATGAAATTTTAGAATTATCAAAAAGCAATAAAATGGACAATAATGCAGAAACGATTTGTAAATTGCTATCAACACTTGCAGGAAAACTGAGAGTACATTTAGCAATTGAAGACAAATCACTGTATCCTCGGTTTTTAGAGCATAAGAACTCTGATGTAAAGATGATTGCTAAACATTGTCAAAGTGGGAGAGGTTCAAGTGTTGTAAGATTTATATATTGCTAATAAACATGAAAGATTTTTATATTTTATTATTTTAATCACAATAATTACAAAAAATATGCAACATAAAAAGCCGGCCTTAGTAATATTCTTAGTTCTTCCTATACTGAAATCGGTGTAGGTCTTGCGAAAGATAAGAATGGTACAAACTACTGGACACAAATGTTTATAAAACCTTATTAATTTTAAAACTTATAATAAAAGATTATGAATGAACCCCTTGGCACCTTATAATGTCAGGGGGCTAGTTCACTATATACTTTAGGAAAGAAAGCGATGGAAATTCTTTTAAAAAAGATAAAAGGCGAGAAGGTAGAAGATATCGTAATGAAAACAGAACTGATTATTAGAAATTCTACAGCGTGAACAAAACTTACAAAATTTCGTTCATAATGACCAAAAAAAACAGAAATGTAGATACGTTTTTGATATTATGCTATACTAAAAATGATTATTTTTGGGTGAGAAATAAAGTTTGTTAAATAACAAACATTTATAGCTTAAGGATGAAAGCATAATTATAATTATGCGTTTTTTGATGGTTAGGTTTGACAAAAAATTAACTATCAAAACCTTGCGAACTAAATTTATTCCTTAGTGGCTCATAAAATTTTAAGGGGGTAAAATTGTGAGCAGCAAGAAAAAAGTGGTTATTCTTGGTGGCGGTTACGGTGGAGTTTTAACTGCAAAAAAACTTGCAAAGAAGTTTAAAAAAGATGACAGTGTAGAAATTACACTAATCGATAAAAAGCCATATCATACGCTACTTACTGAACTTCATGAGGTTGCGGCCGGAAGAGTTGAAGAAGATGCTATCAGGATTGACTTAAAGAAAATATTTGCAGGTAGAAAAGTCAATGTCGTACTTGATGAAATTACAGATATAGATTTTAAAGATCAGGTACTAAGGTCGGGGAGAAGCTCTTACAAATACGATTATTTAGTAATAGGTACCGGATGTAAGCCAACGTTTTTTGGTATACCGGGGGCAGAGGAATATACCCAAAAGTTATGGTCTTATGAAGATGCTGTTCATCTGCGGGAACACATTCTGAACATGTTTAGAAAAGCTGTCAAGGAAACGAATGAAGAAGCAAGACAAAAACTGCTGACTTTTGTTGTAGTGGGTGGCGGTTTTACCGGTATAGAAATGATTGGTGAATTGGGTGAGTGGAAGGATAGACTATGTGAAGACTTCCATATCGAGAAAGAGGAAGTTAAATTATACGTGGTAGATGTTTTGCCTACAATCCTACCAAATTTACCTAAGAATTTAATTAAAAAAGCTGAAAAAAGGCTTGAAAAATTAGGTGTCAACATAATAACCGGTGCTGGCATCACAAAAGTTACAGAAGATTCGGTTACATTAGGAGATAAAGAAATCATAGACACATATACTGTAATCTGGGCAGCTGGCGTTGAAGGTTCGGACCTTGTTGGCAAGATGGACCTTGAGCAGAAGGGTAGAAAAAGGATAGTTATAAATGACAAGCTGCAGGCTCCAGGTTATGAAAATGTTTATGTTGTTGGGGATAATATGTTCTATATTCCTGAAGGTGAGGAACGTCCTGTCCCACAGATGGTAGAAAACTGTGAGCATGCCGCGCCTATCATTGCACATAACATTTATACCGATATAAAAGGTGGCCAAAAGAAGTCCTATAAACCGGAATTCCACGGTGTAATGGTATGTATAGGCGGGCGTTACGGGGTAGCACATTTGGGTGTTCCGGGCAAGTTCATTAGCTTATCCGGCTTTTTTGCAATGTTTATAAAGCATTTTATAAACCTGGTCTACTTCTTCCAGGTAGCCGGATTTAATAAATGCTGGTCCTACATGCTGCATGAATTCTTCCATGTGAAAGATAGGAGAAGTTTTGTCGGCGGGCATTTTGCGAAGGCGTCTCCAAACTTCTGGTTGGTACCGCTTAGAATTTTTGTTGGTTACAAATGGCTAGAGCAGGGTTTGCATAAGTTGCCTGGAATATTACAAGATCCTTCAAAGATCTTCTTAATACCGCCTCCACCAACAGCAGATGCTGTAACAGGGGCATCACAAGCAGCACAGGCGGCTGTTGATGCTACAAGTGCCGCAACAGCTGCAGCGGGAGCAGCAGGGCAAACAGTGTCTCAATGGGGAACGGCTTTACCGGTACCGGGCTTTATTGACAGCATTGTTAAATGGTCCATGGATATATTTTTCTATACACCCGATGGAGGATATACCGTTTTAGCCCAGATATTCCAGGCAGGTATGGTAATAGGTGAGATAGTGGTAGGATTGCTGTTAATCGCCGGATTATTTACAGCAGTTGCATCCATTGTTTCGGTTGCAATGGGTATGATGATATGGGCTTCAGGTATGGCACCATACGAGATGTTGTGGTATCTAAGCGGGGGTATAGCCCTAATAGGTGGCGCAGGAAGCACTTTTGGTCTGGATTACTATGTATTGCCTGTACTAAAGAAACTATGGAAGAAAATAGGAATTGTAAGAAAGTACTATCTATATGTAGACAATATCAGTTATCCGTTCAATAAACAAGTTAAACTTTGATATATTTGATATAATAGCGAAAAAAGTCCTCTTAAAGGATACTTTAAGAGGACTTTTTTGTGTTATCAGATATTTTAAAAAATATTATAGCAAATAAAAATGACAGAAAAATGTCAAAATGGTATAATGAATAAAGTATTATATTAATTATATTGAAGTAAAGGCTTGTTGCATTATGTTAATGAGGAAGGGTGGCGTACTTGAAAAGAAAGACCATCTTGATTTTAACCGTATTATTAACAGTTGGACTAACAGCTTGTACATCAAAAAGAATACATTATCAGGCAGGAAGCTATGAAGGAGTTGGGGAAGGTCATCATGGACCTATAAAAGTAATGATAACCACAGATCAATACAGGATAAAAGAAATTAAGATCATAGAAGAGTACGAAATGCCTGAGCTTAGCAAAATAGTATACGAAAAAATTCCAAAAAGGGTTATTAAAGCCAATAGGGCAGACGTAGATGTAGTAGCGGGAGCAACGTATACCAGTAAAGGGCTTATAGAGGCCATTACTGATGGACTTAGTAAGGCAAAGATAAAGGAAAAGTAGCAACAAGAGGTGGAGGTTATTGAAATTACAATATAAGATAACTTTATTTATGACCATTATATTAGTTATAGTTATTGGTGGAATAGGAATTTTAACCCATAAACAGCTGGAAAAGACAATTGAAACCCAGATGGGAAATAATGCAATGGATTTAGCAGTAACCATTGCAGCCATGGATACAATTAAAGAAACGTTAGCCACTACAAAAGACTACAGGATTATTCAAAATACTATAGAAAGTTTCAAGCACAAGACCCGGTTCCAATACATCATTGTTATGGATATGGATGGAATAAAATATTCATATCCTATTGAATACGACCTGGGGAAAAAATATATAAGTGGTGGAGAGGAGCGGGTGCTAAAAACAGGGGAAGCCTATGTCTCTAAGGACAAAAATGTTTTGATTTCTGCAATCAGGGCTTTTGCGCCTATCCATTATAATGGGAAGCAGGTAGGGGCAGTTTTAGTAGGACTTTTAACCAACAAAGTGTATGAAGAAATCAGGTCTCACATATTTATTTTTGAGCTGACGTTAGTTTTAGGCCTGTTAATTGGAGTTATTGGGGCTGCAATACTATCTTTTAACATTAAACAAACCATATTTGGATTAGAACCAAAGGAAATTGCATTGCTTTTAGGGCAGCGGGACATCATTTTGCAGAGTTTAAAAAATGGTATTTTGGCAATAGATCAAAAGGGAGATATAATATTATTTAATAAAGCTGCCAGGAAAATTTTTGGCTTCGAGTCCGATGACATAGGTAAAAATATCTCAAGTTTCAACTCTAATTATACCGATTCCATTATGGATGCATTAAAAACACAAAAATCCGTATATAATCAGGAAATCAGGATAAGTCCCGGCAAAACTTTGTTATGTAGTCATACCTTGCTGAGAAATCATAAAAAGGACATTATTGGGGTAGTATCTAGTTTTCAGGATTTGACCGAGGTAAAGCAAATGGCAGAAGAGTTAACTGGTATAAAGAAACTGACATCGGCTTTGAGAGCACAAAACCACGAATTTATGAATAAGCTTCATACTATATCTGGGTTGATCCAGCTGGGAGAATATGATAAAGCTATAAAATATATTTCAGACATATCTAATCAAAGACAAGAGATTTTGGGAATATTGAATTATAAAATAAGAAATGCACATATAGCCGGGATTCTTCTGGCAAAATATAATAAAGCTATAGAAGCAAAGATTAACTTGGTGATGGATCCTAACTCAAATTTAACGAAAATTCCTGAAAATATTACGGTGGATGAAATTTGTTCGGTGATTGGAAATTTAATTGAAAATGCTATAGATGAATTAGTGAAAGTTGAAAATGGTAAGATTATTGTTAAATTGATTTCAGATGATGAAGGTTTAAGGATATGGGTTGAAGACAATGGTCCCGGTATCCGTGAAGAGATCAAAGATAGGATTTTCGATAGAGGATTTACTACCAAAGCTAAAAGCAGGGGTTACGGACTTAATATTGTCAAGCAAATTGTAGATAATGCAGGAGGAACAATTAAACTTTTACAAGATAACGGAACAATCTGGGATATCTTTATACCAATGGAAAGGGGACGTTAAAGTGATCCAGGTTTTAATTGTAGAAGATGATCCAATGGTAAGAGAAATCAATGAAAAGTTTTTAAGAAAAATAGAAGGTTATACCGTCCATGATAGTGTTAACTCCATCGAAAGGGCAAAAGAGTCTATATTAAAAAGGAGGCCGGATTTGGTACTATTAGATGTCTTTTTCCCTCAGGGAAGAGGAATAGATCTATTAAAATGGATCCGTAAGGAGGACATAAAATGCGATGTCATATTGATCACGGCAGATAAAAGTATGAAAACTGTAGAGGAAGCCTTTCGCTATGGAGCAGTAGATTACCTGATAAAGCCCTTTACCTTTGACAGGTTTAAAGAAGCAATGCTGCAATATAAAAATAGAAAAAATAATTTGGAAAACATCACTAGTGTAGAACAGGATGTTATAGATAAATATATTTTAAATGAAAAAGTAACTGTATCAGAGGAAGATGATATTAGAGACATTAAGGGTTTTAATCCGCACACATATAAAAAAATCTTAGAAAGCATAGAGGAGATGCGTGGAGAAACCTTTACCGCCAGCCAAATTGCAAAAAAAATAGGTGTTTCCAGAATTACTGCCAGGAGATATTTGGACTATCTGGAAAGAAAACAAAAGGTTGTAGTTGAACCGGAATATGGAAACATAGGGCGACCCAAAAATAAATATAAATTAAAAGAAGAGTAGTAATTGATTGGTTGGAAGGAAAAGAAATAGTAGCAGAGTTTTAAGATGAGTATTTTAATTAGAAGTTTAACAAAAACAAAAAGGTTAAGAGCTCTGATAAAAATAACATTTATCAGAGCTTTTTCATTGTGCAGCTATTATCTTTTTTAATTATAGAATTTCTTATTACCAGTTGGGTTGGTAATATAACTTGTTTTGGAGGATGGCCGGGGTTTTTGATTTGTTCAAGCATAATTTCGGCAGCAACCTTTCCAAGTTCGTAGATGGGTACTCTTACAGTAGACAAAGGAGGCTCAACCATCTGGGCAAAATCATAATCATTATGTCCCATGATAGATAAATCTTCTGGGACCTTTAATCCAAGACTATATGCTGCTTTCATAACACCTATTGCTTTAAGGTCATCTGTTGCAAATATTGCTGTAGGAGGATTTTTCTGTTGCAATATTATTCTCGCTGCCTTTTCAGCGTCCTGCCACGAATATCCTCCATCTACAATAATGCTGTCGTCAACAGGAATTTCAGCGTGACGTAAAGCTATACAATAGCCGGAATATCTATCCTGGCTTACCACATATTTCAAAGGAGCATGAACACAACCAATTCGTCTGTGTCCTTGGCTGATCAGATAGGATACAGCTGCCATGCTATCGTTGATACTATCCGTATCTACGTGGTTAATCTGTGCACCTTCCGGGATAGCATCTTTTAGGACACGACCTATCAGTACAAAAGGAAATTTTATTTCTATCAATTTATTAATTAACTTATCATAGACACGTGAACCAAGAAGAATCACTCCTTGTATACTTCCGGCATCAATAAGGGACATACATTTATCAACTTCCGTCTTTTCATCTTCTGCCAAAGTCAATAACACTTCGTAATCAGAATTTTCAATAACACTACCTAGCCCCTGGAACATTATGGTAAAATATGGATTAACGAAAGCCAGCTGTGAAGAACGGGCAAGGACTACGGCAATGTTTTTTAACCTCCCAGAACCGAGGCTTTGAGCGATGATGTTAGGTTTATATCTAAGTTGTGCAATAGCCTTTTCAACTTTTTGTCGGATTTCCGGCGTTATATTCGGAGCGCCGTTAATTACCCTGGAAACAGTGGAAATAGATACTTGGGCTAACTTTGCAACATCTTTTATTGTAACGTTCATTTTATTCCACCTCTAATTATTGATTTAAGTCTATTATACAATAAGCACAAAAAAAAATAAATAGTTAAAAAAACGTTTTATAAACTTTATACAAAAACTGCAAAAAAATTAAGAAAACAAAGAAATCTCAAAATAATGAAGCGAGAATGGGAAAAGGATAATTTGAAAAAACGTTTTTTTAATGGTATACTGAGAATTGTAAAAAATAACTATACTTTTTGTAGGTAAAAAAGTTAATTAATATTTACAATTAGGATAATAGAAGAAAAAATGCATCTAAATATTTGAGTGAGGGGCTTAAGCATGAGTATTACAGGTTTTGAAGAAAAAATATATCATAAACTACAGCTTTTATATGGTACAGAAGAAGCGCAAGAATTTTATTGCAAATTGATAGAAGTGATTAATAGGTATAAAAATAAGCAACAGCAGGATAAAATAAAACGTTTTCATAAAGAACTATGGCTGGATGAGCGGGATGTCTTTTTAATAACCTATGGAGACCAGGTGAAAGAGCAAGGCGTCCCCCCGTTAAAAACTTTAGAACATTTCCTAAATAAGTATTTTAAAGGGGTAATATCTTTTGTCCATATACTTCCATTTTATCCTTATACCTCAGATGATGGCTTTTCTGTTAGCGATTATGCTAAAGTCAATCCGGAATTTGGAGAATGGGAGCATATTGAGGAAATTAGTAAGCAGTTTAACCTGATGTTTGATGCCGTTATTAATCATATCTCTTCAAAAAGTGAATGGTTTTGCAGATATCTAGAGGGTGATAAGGATTTTGACAATTTTTTCATTGAAATGGATAAAAATACGGATGTATCAAAAGTCACCAGACCCAGAACTTTGCCATTATTGACTAAATTTTCGAAAAACGGCGAAGAAAAGTACCTATGGACTACTTTTAGTGAAGACCAAATTGATTTAAATTATAAAAATGGCAATGTACTTATTGAAATTATTGACATCCTGTTATTCTACGCATCCAAAGGAGCAAAGGTAATCAGGTTGGATGCAATTGGATATCTATGGAAAGAAATTGGGACCAGTTGTATTCATTTGCCCCAGACCCATACGGTAATCCAATTGTTTAGGGATATCTTTGACATTGTTTATCCCGAAGTAATATTAATTACTGAAACGAATGTACCGCATAAAGATAACATCACCTATTTTGGAAATGGGTATAATGAAGCACAGATGGTATACCAGTTTAGTCTGGCACCCCTGGTTTTAAATGCATTCCATACCGGCAGTGCAATACACCTTATTGAATGGGCAAGCTCGCTGGAGCCATTAACTGAAAGGACGACTTTTTTCAATTTTCTGGCTTCTCACGATGGTATAGGTGTGGTGCCTGCAAAAGGTATTTTAACTGATGATGAAATAGATGATTTAACTAAAAAGGTTACCCAAAATGGAGGATATGTTTCCTATAAAACCAACAGTGATGAGACACAAAGCCCATATGAATTAAATATTACTTATTTTGATGCGCTATCAGACCATGATGATGCTGAAGATGTGAAGATTAAAAGATTTATTACTGCTCATTCAATTTTACTTTCTATGGTAGGTGTTCCTGCAGTATATATTCACAGTATCATGGGGTCACAAAATTACTATGAAGGTGTAAAGGAAACAGGAAGGTACAGGAGTATAAACCGTCAGAAATTCAATAGGAAAGATATTGAGCAGGAGTTGATGGACAGTCAATCTATCCGGTTTAAAGTATATACACAACTTTCAGAATTGATAAAAAAGCGTAAGCAGCAAAAGGCTTTTCACCCCAATGGAAAGCAGCAAGTTTTAAATATTGACCAGTCGGTATTTTCGCTGTTACGCACATCACCGGATGGAAAAGAAAGTATTATTTCACTTAATAACGTATCTGGTTCTCAAAAAGACGTTAGAATTAATATAAATGATTATCTTTTGACAGATGTAAATGAAGTTGTAGATGTGATATCAGGAACTAGTTTTAAACTGGATGCACAAAAAGGGATAAATATATTGCTGGAACCTTACCAGGTAATGTGGCTAAAAGTATAGTGAATCCCTATGCATTTAAAATCATAAAACAATATATAATAAGTTGTTTATATTGTTATAAAATATTGTTTTATGATTTTAATATATGCCAAGAGTAAGGACTTTTGGTAAAACAAACACAAAAAAGGAGGATTATTTATGTTTAAAAAGGTAATTGCATTTCTTTGTGCACTGAGCATTTTGCTAGTCACAGTAGCAGGATGTGCTACACAAAAGCAGGAAGGTAAAAAGCAAGAACCCGCAAAGGAACAAAAGGCTGATGAAGCATATAAAGGAAAACAAATGACCATCTATATTCGAATGATGGACATGCAGGACAAATGGTTTAGAGAAAATATCATCGTACCTTTTGAGAAAAAATATGGTGTAAAAATTACTGTAAACACTTTTGAAAAGGAAGCAGACCTTAAAAATATCCTGGAGCTGGATAAAGACAAAAAGACAATAGGGCTTGTAAAGACACCGCATATGATGCTAAACCCTCTTGTGAAATACGGTTTAATGGCAAGCCTGGAAGAAGCAGCAGGAGATAAAGTAAAAGAAGATTTAAAAGAATATACCGAACAGTCATTAGAACTTGCTACAATTGACGGTAAGGTATATTACATTCCAAGGAAGTTGGAAACTAATACGCTGTTATTCTTAAAGTCCAAAGTAAAAGATGCAGTAGATAATTGGGAAAAAATGAAAGAGCCTATTAACGAAATGTTTAAGAAAGAAAATGGTGTAGGACTTCCGGCTGATTACAAACTGGAAGCTGACCCAAATGAGTGGGATTGGTTTGATTTAGCAGTTGTAGGTTACTATTGGGCAAATACTGAATACGATGGAAAAAAAGAACCAAGAATAGCTCACAGGGCTAAGAAGTATGAAGGAACAACTGTGGAAATGCTCACAAAAATATATCAAATGGGCGGGAAACCTGAAGATGTATTAAAGATGAATACACAACTCGTAAAAGATATGTTTGGATGGGAAGTATTCTTTAAGAAAAATAACCTCTACAATCCGGCAATGTGGGAAGAAGCATGGAGCGGTGGCGGAATATGGAACGCCATGGCTGCAGGAAAAGTATATCTGGCATTCATGCATCAGATAGATGCCTTCTTTATCCATGGTGGTACCAATCCTGAAATGACAGGATATTTGGCAAATCCTGATGATATGGGCGTTGCTATTATGCCAAAAGGTGTTTCACTGGAAATGAAAGATGGAAAACCAGTAAGAGAAGGTGAGCATGCATCCCAGATGGCAGGATGGTGGTGGGGTATTCCAAAAGCTTCCCCGGATATGAAACTGTCCTACGAGCTGGCAAGATGGATTACAAATAAAGAAAACCATAAAAAAGAAGTTGAAACCTTTGGTATGATGCCGGTTAGAAAAGACATGATGGAAAATGTAAAAACAACATTCTCGGAACCATGGATGCAGGAAGTTTTCGATGTTGCAGCAAAACAGTCAAAAGCTGGAATGTATCCCGCACCTCAGGTTCAACAATGGCCGGCAATCAGCAATTTATATCTGGAAGCATGGTATGACATTGTAGTAGGAGATAATAATAAAGATATAGGTAAAGTTTTAGATTCGACTTATGCACCTAAGGCGGCAGAAGCTTTGAAATAATCAACGCAGTGTTTGAGGGGAGTTTTTTTACTTCCCTCAAACACTATGTATTCTTAACTCTCGAAAGGGGAAAAAATATGGAGAGAGCTATTGAAAGTAGAAGTAAGTTTAATAAATATTTTAGAATATTTAAGAAAAATCTATTTTTGTTTTGGACAATATTTCCGGCAGTATCCTATATTGGAATATTTTTTATTATCATAGCTTTTTTTCTGCTTAAGCTTTCGTTGACAAAATTCACTGGGGGGCAAGAAGTCATGGTGCCTACCCTTTCCAATTATATGAATATTATTAATAGTGCAGAATTTATGGATGCTTTGATAAGGACATTTATATTTGTACTTATCACTACACCGCTTCAGCTAGTATCAGGTTTATTGTTTGCTATGCTTATTAACAGGCAGTTTAAAGGAAGAGGGATTATCAGAAGTATTTTTTTACTTCCACTGGCTATTCCTACTATTGTTACCACGGCAACACTACTGCTCCTTTTTTCAAAAGGAGGGCACGCAACCAGTCTTTTAATGGGTGAGTATTCTTGGTTTCCACAGGTACTGAATAAAGAAATTTCATTTATTAACAATGAGTTTACTGCAATAGGCATTTCAATATTTGGTAAGGTATGGAGAGATACTCCTATATCCATGTTAATTCTCCTGGCAGGATTACAGTCTATTGACAATGACCAGTATGAAGCTGCCAGGACGATGGGTTCTGGAAGTGTAAAGAACTTTTTCTATATTACATTACCATTGCTAGTCCCGGCTATTTCTTCGGTTTTAGTACTGCGTTCTATAGAAGCGTGGAAAGAATTTATATTCCCTTATATTTTAGCGCCTTCTTTCCCGGTACTGGGAGTGTTGATAGAAAAATACTATGTTCAACTTATGGACCCAGGAACTGCTGCAGTGATTGGTATCATATTGATTGTTATCATCTTAATCGGAAGCGTTATCCTGAACTGGCTGCTGGAGCAGGTCAGAAAATATCTGGTTAAGGTGTAAGGAGGTTATAGGTTTGAGTTTGAATAGAAAGGCTTTTAATAAAGAAAAATTAATATGGCTGGCTTTAATCATTTTATGTATGTTGGTGGTCATATTTCCTATATATGTTATGTTTAAGTATTCTATCAGCGATAGAAGCAGCTGGATCACAGGAGGGAAATACCCTGTTCCATGGTGGCCTTATAAACCTACCTTTGAAATGTATAAATATTATTTAGGTGATAGACGATTCTGGGGAAATGGCCTTATGAGCTTGCAAATTGCACTGCTTACTGTAGCAATCTGCATGTTGATAGGTGCGCCGGCAGCTTATTCCCTGTCGCGTTTTAAATTTTCTGCCAAAGGAGTATTGGTATTTTTAATACTTTCTGTCAGATTATTTCCCGATATATCTTCGGTAATACCAGTAGCATATACATTTAATCTTTCGTTTTTATACAATTTACCTCCAGTGGTAAAAATTGCTCTGGCGCATTCAATATTAGGGCTGCCTTATGTTGTTTATATTGCCCAAGGGGTATTTGAAACTATTCCGGTAGATTTGGAAGAACAGGCTCACATTATGGGGGCAAGCAAGCTGTATGCATTTACCAGGATTGTGTTGCCGGTTGCCCTTCCGGGGCTGGCTGCGGGGGCAATATATGTTTTCCTGCTGTCGTGGAATGAGTTTATATTCTCATATTTTCTCACGGCAACTTCATCGGTAAGCGTTATTCCGTTGCCGGTATATTTAAAATCTCTGTTTGGAGCATTTTCTCCTAATCCTGTTTCGGTAACAACGTTGTCACTGCTTGTATCATTACCGGTAATTGTGTTTACGTTTTTTGTCCAAAAATATATGATATCAGGAGCTACTGCAGGAGCAGTAAAATAGTTTTAGATAAGGAGGATTTAGGGTGGCGAGTTTAAGTTTACAGAATATTTGTAAAAAATATCCTAATGGATTTAATGCAGTAAAAGATCTAAACCTTGAGATAAAGAATGGTGAATTTATTTCACTGGTAGGACCTTCCGGTTGTGGAAAGTCAACTACTTTGAGAATGATAGCCGGGCTTGAAGACATTACAAGTGGAAAATTGTATATAGGAGACAAGTTGGCAAATGACGTACAGGCCAAGGATAGAGGGCTAGCAATGGTATTTCAGAGCTATGCGTTATTTCCACATATGACTGTTGAAGCCAATATAGGTTTTGGTTTAAAAATTCGGAAGGTAGAAGAAAAAATAAAGCGAGAAAAAATTCAATGGGCATTAAAGCTTTTAGACCTGGAGGGACTGGAAAAAAGAAGGCCTTCCGAACTCTCGGGAGGACAAAGACAGAGAGTGGCATTGGGCCGTGCACTTGTGCTGGAGCCGGAGGTTTTGCTGCTGGATGAACCGCTCAGCAATCTTGATGCCAAGCTCAGGATAAAAATGAGGACCGAGCTTAAAAGAATTCATAAAAAATTAAAGGCGACTATTATTTATGTTACTCACGACCAAGCAGAAGCGATGACACTAAGTGATAGAATTGCAATCATGAATAAAGGTGAATTGATGCAGGTTGGCACACCTACTGAAATATATAACAGGCCAAATAATAAATTTGTAGCAGGATTTATTGGCAGTCCTCCAATGAACTTCTTGGAAGGAATCATTGAAATGGTTGGAGACAAATACGTTTTTGCTTGCGATGGAAATAAATATCTACTTCCAAAAGAAGTCAATCAAACCATTGAAGAAAAAATCAAGGGAAAAGAGGTTGTGATTGGAGTAAGGCCTGAAGATATAAATATTTCCCTTCAGCCATCAGATAACTGCTTAAAGGGCGTGTCTTCGGTTGTAGAAACTTTAGGGTCGGATGATTATATTGCAGTAGAAATGGGGAAAAACCTTATCAGTGTCCGTATCCAGCCTGAAAGTAATTTTCCTTTGGACCAGAATGTGTATATGACGTTTAACCCTAATAAAATTCATATATTTAACAAGGAAGAAAACTGATTAGTTTTCGTAGTAAGTATGATTTATTGAATAAGGAGAATTTTATGGAAACTTTTTATATCATATCTACTACCCACTGGGACAGGGAATGGTACCGGACCTTTAATGACTTTAGGATCCGTTTATGTGACTTAGTAGATCAATTACTGGAAATCCTTGATGCTGACCCGGAGTTTAAATGTTTTACTTTTGACGGTCAGACGGTCATTTTGGAGGATTATCTTGAAATATACCCTGAAAAAGAGGATAAAATTCGTCAGTATATAAAAGAAGGCAGAATCAGTATTGGGCCTTGGTATATCATTCCGGATGAATTCATACCGTCGGGAGAGTCTACCATCAGAAATCTACTAATGGGAGATAAAGTAGCCGGGAAGTTCGGTAAAAAGTTAATGTGCGGCTATTTACCAGACAACTTTGGTCATATTTCCCAGTTACCGCAAATTTTAAAAAATTTTCATATTGATAATGCACTATTCTTCAGAGGAATTGATAAAGAAAGAGCCGGGAAAAGCGAATTTTACTGGGAAGCGCCTGACGGGTCCAAAATTTTGTGTGAGCATCTGGTAGCCGGGTACTGGAATTTAAAAAGCTGGGGACACTTAGGGATGGAACCGGTAACCCAATTTAAAAAGCTCTGGGATGTCCTAAAAGATTCTGCATCTGTGCGGTCCTATCTTATGCTAAACGGATCGGATCATCTGTACCCGCAGCCGGATATGACGCAATTGATCAGGCAGGTAAGAGATACTTTCCCGGAAATCCAGGTAGTAAATGCTTCCATACAGGATTTTATAGATGGCATCAAGAAAGAAATTGATCCTGATAAATTAAAAACTATCCGGGGTGAATTGAGGGATGGAAAAGACGCACAGGTAAATCCTTCTGTGGAGTCTACCAGATGTTATGTAAAGCAGACCAATCATAAATGTGAGACAGAGCTTGAAAAGTATACCGAACCGCTAAGTGTATTCAGCTATATGCTGGGGGGGAAGTATCCCCAAAACTTTATCAACCAGGCGTGGAAGGAGCTAATCAAAAACCATCCCCATGACAGCATATGCGGCTGTTCTTCCGATGCAGTTATGGAAGATGTAATGACACGGTATAAGCATTCCTATGAGATAAGCAGCCGTATTTCTGAACTGGCCTTTGAAAATCTGGTATCCAGCATTTCGACAAAAGGTCTCAGAGAAGGGCAAAAGGCATTGATTGTTTATAATCCCTTAGGATGGTCAAGGACGGATATTATTGAGACGGTCGTAGGCTTTCCTATGCAGGAAAATGTGAAGGATGTAAGAATTTATGATGTTCAAGGCAACGAAATTGCTTATGAACTCATAGATGTTTTTGAAGAAGTGCTATTGAAGGAGTTTAAATATAAATCCAAGGAAAAACATCCCATGAGAAACTTTAAAATAAGATTTATAGCAAAGGATGTTCCACCGCTGGGATATAAGACATATATTGTTCATCCCTCAGTTTTAAGAGAGAAGAGAAAGTATCAGCAGTACCAGATGACCAAAAATTTTGAACAAAAAATTGAAAATGAATTTTATGCGATATTTCCGAAGGCAGATGGCACTGTTTCAATTTACGATAAGAAAAATGATCTTACCTACGAAAGAATGAATTTGTTTGAAGATAGGGGAGACTGCGGAGACGAATACCAGTATGCTAGTCCATTTGTAGATGAGGTATATTATCCTGTATTAAAAGGAGTTTCCATCGTGAATAATACACCGCTGCAGTCTACTTTAAAGATGGAACTGGAACTTAATATACCCGAAAGATTGGATGATAAATATTTTAAAAGAGATGGTAATAGGGTTTCCTGTCCAATAGTATCCTATATTACACTCTATCAGGGAATAAATCGTATTGACTTTAAGACAGTTGTGGAAAATAATGCTGCAGACCACATATTATGCGTCAAATTTCCTACGGATATAAAGGCAGACTATGATTATGCCCATAGTCCTTTTGACGTAATAAAAAGAAGCATAGAGGTAGATGAAGTCAAAGAAGAAGATAATGAGATTTTAACTCCTTTTAAACCTCTTCAACTATTTATGAGTATTCATGATGACAAGAAATTCCTGACGCTTGGCAACAAAGGGCTTTATGAGTACCAGGTAAAAAGAAGCACAAAAGGATTAGATGTATTGCTGACATTAATAAGGTCGGTACGGTGGATGTTCAGAGAAGTCTTAACCACTTCAAGAGATGGACAGCCGTGCACTACCCCAATTGTTTATACTCCTGACGCTCGGTGTGCAGGGACGCAGATATTTGAATATTCTCTTGTATTGCACAATAAGAGTGTTATAGAGGATAACACATATAAACAGGCCTATGAGTTTAACTATCCTTTGAGGGCAGCAGTAGCTGACAGGCATGAAAATGGTTTTTTACCACCCGAATATTCGTGGTTTACCATAAGCGATGATAGGCTCATTGTTTCAGCCTTGAAAAAATGTGAAAAGGATCAATCTTTAATATTAAGAATGTACAATATTGACCACGTGCCTATAGAATTTGAAATAGAGACAGCCATGGCTATAAAGGAAGCATATCAGTCCAACATGCTGGAAGAAAGTATAAAAATGCTTGAAGTGCGGGACAAAAAAATTTTGATTAGAGCAAAAGGCAGGGAAATTATTACTTTAAAGATTTATTATTAGTTTTTATTATAGAAAAACCTGGCTCTGTAAGGAGGATATATATGTCAAAGGTAAAGATTGCACTAATAGGTGCAGGACAGCGTGGAAAAGATGTGTATGGAGATTATGCGTTGCGTAATCCCCAGGAAGTACAGTTTGTAGCTGTAGCTGAGCCTGATGATGAAAAAAGGACAATATTTGCTGCAAATCATGAGATAAATGGTGAATTTCAGTTTAAATCCTGGGAAGAACTGTTGAACAGGCCACAGTTTTGTGATGCAGTTATTATTGCCGTCCAGGACCGCATGCATTATGAGCCTGCACTACTGGCGCTAAGACAGGGCTACCATGTTCTTTTGGAAAAACCGATGGCTACAGACCCTTTCCAGTGTATTCAATTGGGAAAGGCCGCCCAGGAATACAAAAGGATTTTCATGATATGTCATGTACTGCGCTATACACCGTTTTTCAGTACCATTAAAGAACTGATAGCCCAGAATAAAATTGGTAAGATCGTTTCCATTCAGTATAATGAAAATATCGGATTCTGGCATTTTGCCCACAGCTTTGTAAGAGGAAATTGGAGGAATTCTGAAGAATCAAGTCCAATCATTCTTGCTAAAAGCTGTCATGACATGGATATTTTATTGTGGCTGGCAGGCAGTGATTGCGAAAAGATTTCTTCCTTTGGAGAACTGTCTTATTTTAAAGTAGAGAATGCTCCGGAGGGGGCTGGAAACCGGTGTATCCAGGGTTGCAAAATAGAACATGAGTGTGCTTTTTCAGCAGTAAAACAGTACCTGGGAGACAATGTAGATTGGCCGACTTCTGTTATTAGTGAGGATAAAAGCCTAAAGGCCAGAATCAATGCCCTTAAAGAGGGTCCTTACGGCCGGTGTGTTTTCAAATGCGACAATAATGTAACAGACCACCAGGTAGTTATTGCTGAATTTAAAGGAGGCGTGACAGCTGCCTTTACCATGTGTGCTTTCACACCGGAAATTTCCAGAACCATAAAAATCATGGGTACTGCGGGGCAAATCGATGGCCACATGGAAAAAAATGAAATTATCATCACTCATTTTGCTTCCGGGCGGAAGGAAATCATTTACCCTGGTAAAATTTATGGAAGGCATGCAGGCGGAGATACCAGGTTAATGAAAGAATTTGCTGCCCTGGTTTCCAATAATGACGGTACACAGGCACTGACCTCGGCCGATATCTCTGTACAGAGCCATTTAATGGCTTTTGCAGCCGAAGAATCTCGTCTGAGCGGTAAGGTTATAAACATGCAGGAATATTATACAAACATTTCAAATCAAAACCGACCGGAATAATGTATATGCAATGAAGGCAAGGTCTACACAGGCTTTGCTTTCATTTCAACTTTAAAATCGCACATTTTTATTTGTAAAGACAATTAAAAAACTAAAAAAATTAAGCAGAGAGGGAGCATATATCATGGATACAGCAAAATACGCACATATTATTTCCCATACGCACTGGGACAGGGAATGGTATCTAAATAGTAAATATACCAATGAATGGCTGGTACCTTTCTTTGATAATTTATTCGAAATACTGGAAAAGGAACCACAGTACAAGTTTGTCCTGGATGGACAGACTTCCATGATTGAAGACTACTTTGACCAGCTTGAATTACAGGGAAAAAATGTAGACGAGTTTAAAAATAAAATTAAAAAGTACGCATCAGAGGAAAGATTGGTTATAGGACCTTATTATTTACAACCTGACTGGCAGTTAATAAGTGAAGAAGCGGTTGTAAGAAATCTCCTGATCGGCCACCGGATGGCACAAGAATTTGGAAAGGTGATGAAGGTCGGATGGCTTCTGGACAATTTTGGACAAATCTCCCAGACGCCACAGGTACACAAGGAATTTGATATGAAAGGTCTATTTGTATGGAGAGGAGTTGAAATGGACCCGACGGACATCAATTCAGAATTTTCATGGGAAGCTCCTGATGGGACTAAAATGACCTCGGTCTATTTTTTAAGCAGTTACAGAAATGCGATGAGGCTAGCGGAATATAGTAAAATCATGAACCAGAGGATAAAAAGTGAAGTAGAAAAACTGATGCCCTTTGCTACCACACCTAATGTCCTTTTGATGAACGGCTATGACCAGGAAATGATTCCCGATGACATTTTACCGTATATTCAAAACGGAAGAATGGATTTTGGTGATGTAAAAGTTGTACAGAGCACACCGGAAGAATATATGGAAGCTGTAAAAAAATATAATCCCCGATTAAAAGAGTTAAAAGGTGCTCTTTACAGCGGAAGGTTTATATCAGTATTCCCGGGCATTCTTTCCAGCAGGATGTATCTCAAGCTGCAAAACGACATTTGCCAGAGGGAACTGGAAAAATTTGCAGAGCCTCTTTCTACGATTTTATGGTGCTTGGGACAGGAATATAAGCAGGACATATTGACAAAATCGTGGAAATTGCTGTTAAAAAATCATCCCCATGACAGCATATGCGGTGTAAGCATCGATGATGTCCATACAGATATGGAAAAACGATTTGAAGAATCCTATTCACTATCTAACGGTTTGGCAAATAGTGCATTAAATATCCTGGTTTCTAACATCAACACAACAAAATGTGATAAAGCATTATCTGCATTTGTTGTATTAAATACATTACCGGAGAATAGGAGCAGTGTTATAGCGATAAAAGATGACATAGATTCAAAATACAGCATACAGGATGGCATGGGACGCTATATCCCCTATCAGAAAGATGAGACAGGGATAACGAAGGTATATGTAAAGGATGTTCCGGCATTGGGATACAAAACCATTTTCTTTGTTCTAGAGAAGCAGGAAGAAATTATCGATACGGGTATACAGGTCAATATCCGGGATAGGCTGATAGAAAATGAATTTTTAAAGGTGCAAATTAATGATGACGGAACTTTAAATATTGAAGATAAAATCACAAAAAACACATATACAAATATGGGGATTTTTGAAGACGGTGCCGACGCAGGGGATGAATACAACTATTCTTATCCGCAGCAGGACACAATCATCACAAGCAAAGATAAAGAGGCGAGAATCTGTTTTGTAGAAACAGGGCCGCTTAGAGCAAAGGTTAGAATAGAAACAGCGCTGGAAGTACCGGAAACATTATCACCGGACAGGAAGACAAGAAGCACATTCAAAAGGAGATTGCCCATTGTTACCTGGGTGACATTGGAGGTGGGTTCCCCTGTCTTGAAGTTCAAGACAAAGGTAAAGAATACGGTAAAAGACCACCGGTTAAGGATTCTTTTCCCTACAGGACTTTGCAGTGAGTATTCTTATGCAGAAACACAGTTTGATGTTACACAACACAAAATTGTTCCTGAAAGCTATGATGATTCCAATATACCTGAAAATGTAAAAAGAATTATTATTGGAGCAAGAGAACCGGAACCTATCACCATTTTCCCTCAGAGGGCCTTTGTTGACATTCATGACGGCGGAAAAGGAGTGGCTGTTTTAAATCAGGGATTGCCTGAGTATGAAATCCTAAAAGAGAAAAATACAATCGCTCTTACTTTATTCAGAGGAGTCAACTGGGTGGCAAGGCATGACCTACTGACCAGGATAGGAGATGCCGGGCCGGCAATATGTACCCCGGATGCACAGTGCTTGCGGACGATGGAATTTCGCTATGCCCTTTATTTGCATAAAGGGGATTGGAAAGAGGCTAAGGTACCCAAATATGCCGACTATTTCAATACGGAATTCCGGGTAGTAAGGACGGACCAACACCAGGGGGTACTGCCGGATGAACAGGGATTTATGCAATTAAAGGATGAATCTGGAAATTTAAAGGTTACAGCAGTTAAAAGAGCGGAAGATGGCAGCGGTTTCATTATAAGATTTTATAATACGACAGAGCAACAGGCAGAAGCAGGTATTTCGCTGGCACTTAAAATCAAAAATGCATACTATGTAAACCTAAATGAAGAAGTAAAAGAAAAGATTGAAGCTGTAGATGGGAATACCATTAAAGTCATCGCCGGGCCCAAGAAAATCATATCTGTAAAAATAGAGCCTGAGCGGCAATACAGCGCTTTAGAAGCAAAAAATGAAAGTGTACAAAGGGTAGACGGTGATATTGACCAGGAATATGATTTTAGTGAGTACCAGGCTGTAGAATTTATTACAGAAGAAGAGATTGAAAAGGAAGAAAAAAGAGCGGCAGAGACGGAAAGTGAATTAGCAGAAAAACAGCAATTGTTAGAAAGATATAAAGACGAAATAAAAGAATTAAAATTGATGGATGACAAGGGCTTAGTTGAGGTACAGTTTGAACTAAGCAAAATGGAACTGGATGTTGAAACCTACAGGAGAACTGCCCTTGAAGCCAGGTTATCAGCAGTTTTACTGCGTAAAAAATATATGGAAACGTATTGCACGCACCAAGCTTCATATGAAATGTTTATGGCCAAGGCAGATCAGCAGATAAGAGAAATTGGATATAAATTAAATGATGCAAGAGTAAGTAAAAGAGTCTACGAATATATAGTAGATGTTAGCAAACAAAATCTAAAAACTTCTTAAAAGTGAGAAGATGTTTTTTGAAAATGCTATTAGCTCCTGATTCATTTAAAGGTACTATGTCATCTATAGAAATAATAGAAAATCTTTCAGGAATAGCACATATGATATTTTATACAGAGATTTCGCACTTAAAAAGTTTTTAGGGCGATAGCCCGTTGATTTATAAGGATTCACGAATAGTCAATGGGAATATGATAATTTCCGATTTTTACTGGAAATTATAGAGAAAAAATTTGCAAAATAAAAGCATCCCTTTTATAATGTTTTTGCTAAAAACTTCACATAAAAAGGATGCTGATAGAATGAGCAAAAGTTATTTGAAACAATTACTCTACGGGCGTAGAAACTGTATTAATGTTTATAATAATGGCGTTTAATTTAATGCAATTATATTTTTTCCGGTGTATTAGAGGCTTTAGAAAGAAACGTATGCTACAGATAGATATTATTGAAGATATAAAAGATGAAAGATTTATAATAGAAGATGATTGGATAAATCCATTGTTTATGAAGACTTAATCCAAAACAAAAAACTGGAAATTGATTTTGCGAATTTTTGGGGTAGGGGGAGGTGTAACTATTTTTACAACCTATCGGTCTGTATTGTTGCCAAATTTTAAAGTAAATATAAAAAATAACAATTTAAGTAAAAATAAAATTTCCACTGGAATTTTGGTGCGAAATCTCTGTATTTTATAAAAAAATAGTTGACACGGAATAAAATTTATGCTATTCTATGAAAAGTAAATAAAACATATATTAATACTCGGAATTCTTATCAAGAGAGGTGGAGGGACTGACCCAAGGAAGCCCGGCAACCAGCGGTAATGTATGGTGCCAATTTCTGCAGCATGTTTAACATGTTGAGAGATAAGAGAGAAAACAAAACCTCTTCTTTTATCTTGAAGAGGTTTTTTTAATATACTTTTTATGCATTATAAAGTTGAAGGGGGGAGCTATTTGATAGAGATCAGGAAATTAAGTAAGATTTATAATACCCATGGTACAATGACTCATGCGTTACAAGATATCAATCTCACTATTAATGATGGAGATATATTTGGCATTATCGGGCTAAGTGGAGCCGGAAAATCGTCCTTGATTCGATGTATTAATCTACTTGAGAGGCCAACTTCTGGTGAAATATTGATAGATGACGTTGATTTAACAAAACTTAGTTCGGCATTTTTACGAGAGGTTAGAAAAAAGATAGGAATGATTTTTCAGCAGTTTAATCTTTTAATGAATTCAACAGTATATGATAATATTGCATTCCCTTTAAAAATATCCAAAGTACCAAAAAGAGAAATAGAAAAAAGGGTAGATGAACTCTTAGAACTTGTAGAACTTAAAGATAAAAAATATGCATATCCTTCACAATTGTCAGGTGGACAAAAGCAAAGGGTGGGAATAGCAAGAGCACTGGCCAATAAACCGGATATAATCCTTTCAGATGAGGCAACGTCGGCACTGGACCCTACAACTACAGAATCAATACTAAATCTTCTTAAAAATATCAATAAAGAATTTGGTATTACAATAGTAGTTATAACTCATGAAATGTCAGTCATAAAAAAAATATGTGATAGGGTAGCTGTTATGGAGAACGGAAGGATAGTTGAGGAAGGCAATGTAATTGATATCTTTTCAAATCCAAAGACACTAGTGGCAAGAAGATTTTTAAAAGATATGTTTGCAGAACTTCCTGAAGGTATTTTGCTTGATGACCGCAATCAGGAGGAAGAAATTTTAAGAGTTTCATTTGTAGGAGATAGTGCAACAAAACCTATCATTTCTTATATGATTAAGAAATTTAATATTGATGCTAATATCATCGCTGGTACTGTCGATAGGATACAAAATGCAGTGGTTGGAAATTTACTTATAAAGCTTGTTGGAGATAAGGAAAGTATTTCATCCGCAATAAACTATCTCACAGAAAATAAGCTAAGAATTGAGGTGTTAAAAAATAATGCCCCTTGAAGTACTAAATTATATAAAAAATTTATGGCAGCTATTGCTACCTTCTTTGTTAGAAACACTGTATATGGTTTTCTTTTCAACTTTATTTTCAGTAATACTGGGGCTTTTTCTTGGTATTATTCTAGTAATAACAGATAAAGGGCATATCTGGGAAAAACCTCAATTAAACAAAATATTGGGTTCGATAATTAATATAATGCGTTCAATACCTTTTATTATATTGATTATTGCCATATTTCCCCTATCTAGGTTGATTGTTGGGACGTCTATAGGTTCTACAGCAGCTATCATACCTTTATCAATTGCCGCTGCGCCCTTTGTTGCCAGGGTAATTGAGTCTTCTTTAAAGGAGGTGAGTTGGGGAGTAATTGAAGCATCTTTATCTGTTGGTGCAACTATACCTGAAATAATATTTAAAGTTATGATTCCTGAAGCTATGACATCATTGATACTTGGAATAACACTGACAATCATAAATATACTAGGATATTCTGCGATGGCAGGTGCTATTGGTGGAGGTGGATTGGGAGACCTTGCAATAAGATATGGCTATCAAAGGTTTCAAACAGATGTTCTTATAGCAACTATCATTATCCTGGTTATTTTGGTAGAAGTTATACAATTTATAGGAAACTTTTTTGCGAAGAAAGTTAATAAAAGATAAAAGGAGTAGATACGTCATGAAAAAAATAAATAAGTTTTTATCAATATTAATAATATTTTCAATTATAGTGTTAGCAGGTTGCTCAGCTACAGATTCAAATGTTGACAGTACTAATGCAAACAAAGCTGAAGAAAAAACTACGAAGTTGGTGGTTGGCGCGACACCTGTTCCCCACGCGGAAATATTAAATTTTGTAAAACCAATTCTTAAAGAAAAAGGTATTGAATTAGAAATAAAAGAGTTTACTGATTATACTACACCTAATATAGCATTAAACGATAAACAACTGGATGCAAATTTTTTTCAACATATACCATACATGGATGACTTCGCTAAAGAAAAGAATATTAAATTAGTGGCTGCTGCAAAGGTGCATGTAGAGCCTATGGGTGTATATTCAAATAAAATAAAGTCAATAGGTGAATTGAAAAATGATGCTTCTATTGCAATACCTAATGATGCAACAAATGAAGGAAGAGCATTACTACTTCTTCAAAAACAGGGGTTAATTAAACTAAAAGATGAAAAAAATCTTACGCAGACCCCAAAGGATATTATAGAAAATCCTAAAAATCTGAAATTTAAAGAATTAGAAGCAGCACAACTTCCTAGAGTTTTACAAGATGTTGATATTGCAGTTATTAACACGAATTACGCCCTTGAAGCAAAGTTGAATCCTACAAAGGATGCATTATTTATCGAAGATAAGGACTCCCCGTATGCCAATATATTAGCGGTGCGACCGGATAATGAAAAAGACCCTAAAATTATGGAACTTGTAAAAATATTAAATTCAGACGATGTGAAGAAGTTTATAAATGAAAAGTATAGTGGAGCCATCGTTCCCGCTTTTTAAACAAAATAATAACCATATGGCACATTCAAAATTACCATATGGTTATTTTTATTGAGGTTTTGATAATGCTATACATTATCCTTTTGGGTAAATTCCTGTTGCTGTAAGCAGCATTTTCCGGCCCAAAATAACGTCGTATTAACAGTGCTAGAGAAAACTAAAAGCTCTGATAAATGCTATATTTATCAGAGCTTTTCTACGCGGCAGATGAAAATGAGCGAAAGAAGTATGCAGCGCAGGTATTAAATAACTTCAAGAAAAGAATAACAGGTACTGTGCGTAAATGCAATAAGGATTGTACCATATTTTACAATTCAGGACATGTAGGCCCCGATATATGCCAGAGCCTGGATCTCTGTAATTTGGAGAGAAATCCAAGGCACAGGACTTTTCTTACTATGTAGGAAATTGTGCTTTGTTTACAAAGTGTAATTTACTATATATTTTCAGAGGTTTCTTCATAAATGTATGAGAAGTTTGCACTGCAGTATGAAATACGATGAATGGAGCGGTTTGGACTGATTGCTATGGTGGTTGTGACCCTTGGTGTTTAAAAAAATCCTTAATTTTCAAATAGATTTAAAAAATAATCAAAATTTTATTAATTTATGAGTAGAATATTGATAAAATAAAATCATATTTTTACTTTAAAAGTTCCCAAGTTTTTAAAGACGAACTGGCTTGGAAAGGAGGCTATAGGGAGATTTTAATTATGTAGTTGTTCTTTGAATCAAGCTGCTGTATACTGTAAAAAAATTTATTATTTAGAATATAAGTCATTCAACTTTCAAAAATTGACTTGATATTTTACAACGGATCACATTGAGGTGTGGTGGTCTTTGATTACATAATGCTGATGTTTTGAGAAGTGTATAGAAAAGTATCTTGTATGAAATGAAGTGGATAAAAATGTAGCTTTTGAAGCACATGGATTGGATGTAGAAAACATGACAGTTGAATGTGAAAATATATAAACATATTTTTGAAAAAGGATATATGAAGCTTCAAAAACCTTTAAAGGAGTATTTTAACGCTATAGAACAGGATGTGGAAATATGAAAAATAATATTGTAACACTAAGAGAGGTGCTAAAAGATGCAGAGGCAGGACATTATGCTGTCGGGTCCTTTTCACCCAGATATACGCCGCTGATAGGACCCATTTTAAATGTAGCCCAGAAAAACAGTTCGCCTGTTATTGTACAAATCTCGCAGAGGGAACTGATCCTGTACGGGATTACTCCAGGGGAGTTTGCTGGTGAGTTTTATAAATGTGTAGAAGAGAAGGACATTACCGTACCGGTAGTCTTGCACCTGGACCACACCAAAGAAATTAACTTAATTAAAAAGGCTGTAGACGCTGGGTTTAAATCCGTTATGATTGATGCTTCTGAAAAGAAGCTGGATGAAAATATAGCCATAACAGCGGCGGTGGTTGAATACGCCAAAAAGTTTGGAGTTTCTGTGGAAGCCGAGTTGGGCAAAATAGGTACTACAGACTTTGTAGAAAGTGATAATGATGAGGAGATGTATACCGTATCATAAAAATAGGTAATCAGAAGCAGTTTTCATTATGCTAAAAGAAATGCTATAATATTTATATAGCAGCAAAAGACGAAAAGATAAAGAGTGGCTGTTATTATATGAATCAAAATTAAACATAATGATAAAAAGAAGGTGCGAGTGTGAAGATAGTACAGGTGATAAAGGCATTTCAGTTTGTAGAATATTAAGATACAATTTATTTTCTAAATCGGTAGTTTAAAAGTAGCCAAAGCTTACAGCGGCGCTTTTATTAAAGACGGGAAATGGGGGAACTCATTTGTTCAATCTGTATAGTATTAAGAATAAGCTTATTGTCTTTTTTCTTATAATTATTATTATTCCTTCGACATTGATTACTTCTGTTATGTATTATCGTACAAAGATAATTTTAATGGAAAAAAAAGGGGATTCTATTATCAACAATTTACTCCGTACCAGTCGTGTAATGGATAGTATATTATCTGATGCTGAAGACCAACTAACTTCTTTAACTGCAAGTCCCGAATTTTACAATGAACTCAAAAAATTCTGCCGAAAAGATGATTACTCTCAGGATAGAGAAACTGAATATATCTGGAATAAGATTTTTACTCTTCAATCGTACCGCAGATACATTCAAGCTATATACATCTATCTTTATGATCAGAAAATAATGTTTACATCTTATAACAGCCGAAAAGTCTTAGAAGTTACTAAACCGAGCTATTATCATTGGCTAAGTATTCCGGTGAATACTGATACTAACAGCTCCGGGTGGGTGCTGTCACACGGCGTTACACCAAATGTTACCGACGTTGTAGGAAGTGTTTTTATACTAAAAAAGAAAATAAACAATATCTATGAAGGGAAGGCTATTGGTGAAGCTTGTATCGCTATCAACTTGCAAAGCATCAGATATAGTTTATTAGATAGTTCAAAGGAAGGTAAAGAAGGAGCAGCTTTAATACTTGATAATGACCAAATTATGCTATCTTCAGGAGATGTTAAAGATTTAGGTGAAAAAGCACCTTATTTTAACAGGATTTTAAATTTGAATCAGGGATATCTTTTAGATACGGTGCATGGGAAGAAAGTGCTGATTGGATATACCACTTCTAAATATACAGGATGGAAATATGTTTCTCTAATACCCTATAGTGATATGATATTGAATGTTGGCAAGGTAAGGAATTTAGCCATAGGTGTAAGTTTTTTATCGGCGGGATTGGCATTTTTTTTAGCATATATTTTTTCACAAAGCATTTATAAGCCTATCAAAACAATAGAAAATTCCATGAAATCTGTTCAGTCTGGAAACTTTAAAGTACAAATTACCGAAGAAAGAAAAGATGAATTCGGTTTGCTTAACAGGGGGTTTAACCAGATGGTTAATCAAATCCAAAAATTAATTGATGAATTGTATCATCAAAAGTTGTTATACAAAGAAGCTGAGGTAAAAAATTTACAGGCACAAATTAATCCCCATTTTTTATATAACACTTTAGACTCCATTCATTGGATGGCCCGGTTAAATAAAATGAAGATGGTAAGCGAGCTAACGTTTTCTTTATCTCACTTTTACAGATTAAGCTTGAGCGGTGGTAAAGAAGTGGTTACGGTAAAAGAAACGATTGACCTGATTAAAGAATATTTGAGTATCCAGAAAGTACGTTACGGAGATAAGTTTAATGTACATATGGATTTAGATGAAACCCTATTTGACTATAGTATTTTACATTTAATCATTCAGCCATTAGTAGAGAATTCCATATGTCATGGAATCGAAAAGAAAAAAGGGCAGGGTAATATTCGGGTAAAGCTATATTCCTTAGGCAAAAGTATGATGTTTACTATTCAGGATGATGGCGTAGGAATACCTGTTGAAAAATTAGAAAAAATTAATCAGGGTCTTAGAGGGCACCAACTGGCTGATGGTGAAAATTTTGCACTCGTAAATATCCATAAGAGAATCCAGTTATATTATGGAGAAGAATATGGGTTAAAAATCCAGAGCCGGGTAAATCAAGGTACCACTGTTCAGGTTTTGGTCCCTATACGGAAAAATTAAAAAGGGGGTAAGAGATTCGTGTATAAGCTTTTAATAGTTGATGATGAACAATGGATACGACAGGGGTTACGTGAAGTTATTGATTGGGAGATGTACGGTATTTCTGAAGTTTGGGAGGCTGAGGATGGAGGATGTGCACTTGATATAATACGAAAAAATCAACCCGATATCGTTATCACTGATATACGGATACCGGATGTTAATGGGTTGGAGCTTAGCACCATTTTAAAGCAGGAATATCCTCAGATAAAGGTTATTTTTATCAGTGGATACCAGGATTTTAATTATGCTAGAGAAGCAATTTCTTTAGGTGTTTATAATTATATTTTAAAACCTCTAAATGAAAATGAGGTTATAAAAACTGTGCAAAAATGTATAATCGATATAGAAAAGGAGAGATTGCAGCAGCGGGAAACAAATCAACCAAAAAACCGGTTTGAAGAATTAAAAGGCACCGGTATGAGAAAAATTATTAGGGAGGTGGTGGATTATGTAAATAAATATTATAATAAAAAAGTAAGCCTGGCTTCAGCAGCAGATTTCGTACATTTAAATCCATCTTACCTTAGCAAGCTGTTTTGTGAAGAAATGGGAGAACCATTTACGCGGTATTTAATGAAGGTTCGAATACAGAAGGCGAAAGAACTGCTGAAAGAACCCAGATATAAAATATATGAGGTAGGAGATAGGGTAGGCTATAGTGATATTAAATATTTTGTGAAAATATTTAAAGATATGGAAGGGATGACACCAGCCGAATATCGGGAAAAGTGTTTAACCTAAAGAACAAAAATAATAGAGTAAATACAATGAAAGTCCCCTTTCAATGATAATAGGGCTTTTATATAATAAAAGTACAGTAGAACTCGGTAAAAAAGAAAAAGAACCCACAATGCTCTAATGTAGGGAGGTGAAATAAGAACAAATCTGCCCTGATATTGTAAGTTCCTTGAAAATCAAACAATCTAAATTTATATCCTATATAAATAACACTAAGTATGTTACATTACTGTTATTTTGTTCGCGATTCACAGTTCTCAGTTCACAGAAATTAGCCAAGAAAATCCTGTGAACCGTGAACTGTGAACTAAAATAGAAAATGTAAAGTACTTAGTAATACTTATATATATATTATATTATCTCTGAAAAGAAAAAATCAAGTATTTCAGAAGAAGAAAATTTGACCGAGTTTTACAGGAATAAATGTAAGGGGGAAACAATATGTTGGGAAAAAACACCTTCAGGCTAGCGGCACTATTACTCTCTATGTTGTTAGTACTATCAACGGCATTGGTAGGCTGCGGTAGTCCGTCAAAAGAACAGAAGACCAATGAAACTCCTAAACAGTCGGATACCGATAAGACAGAAAGTACTCCAAAGCAGGGTAAACCGGTTGAAATAACTTACTGGTTTCCACATGGGAACAGTAGAGACAAAAATGCTCTGGAAAAAGCAGTTGATATATTCAATAAAGCAAATCCTGATATCAAAGTAACTGCTGAATTTGTTGGAGCTAGTGGAAGTGGACAGGGGATTACGGATAAATTAACTACGGCAATCAATGGTGGCAGTCCCCCGGATGTTGTTCTCTTTGACAGATTTATGGTAAGCCAGTGGGCTTCAGGAGGACTTTTTGAAGATTTGACAGACCTTGCTCAAGCTAACGGTGTTACAAAGGACATGTTCTATGATTTTGCCATTAAAGAAGCAAGCTATAAAGACAGAATATATGCCATGCCCTTTGATACGGACTGCCGTGTACTTTATTATAACAAGAAAATGTTTAAGGAAGCAGGGTTAGACCCAGAGAAACCTCCTTTGACCATAGCGGAACTGGATGAATATGCAGAGAAATTAACCAAGAAAGAGGGCAATCGATATAAGGTTATTGGATTTATTCCGTGGTTAAGCCAGGGATGGCTCTACACCTGGGGGTGGGCTTTCGGCGGCCAATTCCAGGATCAATCAGGAAAAATAACCGCTAACCACCCTGATATCGTTAAAGCATTGGAATGGGAAACTACATATGCAAAAAAATATGATATTGAGGCCATTACTAACTTCTCCAGTGCTTCTGGTGGTGATATCAACCCCTTTAGTGCAGGAATGGTTGCCATGATGATTAGTGGACCATGGGAAATAGCCGGTTTTAAAGAATTTAAGGACCTTGATTACGGTGTATCTTATATCCCGACTCCTACCGGATCTAATTTCAACTCATGGGCGGGTGGATGGTGCTATGTTATTCCAAAAGGGACTAAAAATAAGGAAGCATCATTCAAATTTGCTAAATTTATGTCAGTAGAAGAGGGTGCAAGGATTTATGGAGAAGATACTGTACATTTTATGAGTTACAAGGATTTAAATGACAAATTTACCTGGGTTAAAAATGAACCGAAAGCTAAAATATTCCTGGAATTATTCCCTAAATCTTACTGCCGTCCTGCCATTTCAAAAGGACAGCTGTTATGGGATGAGTTAGCTACAGCTACTGACAATGCGCTGCATGGAAAAGGAATGCCTAAGGAACTGTTGGATAAAGTAACTGAGAAAGTGAACAAGGAGTTAGGATTTTAACAGTAAAAAGCAATATAGCCGTAACCGGGCGGGAAATAATGATATTTCCCGCCTGAAATTCTATCGAAGGAGGCACATGAAAGCATGAGGCAAATAAGAGCTGGATTCTTCAATAAAAACAAGAAAGAGATTACTGGTTGGCTGTTTGCTTTCCCGTGGTTAGCCGGACTTATAACATTTTATATCTATCCTCTTATTTCATCTATATTTTACAGTTTTACAGCTTTTAAAGGAATCACTCCGGAAAAATTTAATGGCATTCAAAATTACATTGATTTAGTACATGATGGGATTTTCTGGATTTCACTTAAAAATACTTTTGTATATACTGTTTTAGTAGTACCGGCCAGTTTGATTTTTGGGATATTGCTGGCAATTATTTTAAATGTAAAAAGCGAGGGACAGGGGATATATCGTGTAATCACTTTTATTCCTACTCTTGTGCCTGTTGTTGCAGTATCTATCATATGGCAGTGGCTTCTTAACAGCCAGTTTGGCCTTGTTAATTATATTTTGTATAAAATAGGGTTGCCCGGGCCTCCCTGGTTTGGAAGCGAGTTGTGGGCAAAACCTTCAGTAGCTCTCATTTCCCTTTGGACGATTGGGACAACTGTTCTTATTTATTTAGCTGGACTGCAGGATATTCCAAAAGATTACTATGAAGCAGCCACAATTGATGGTTCCAGTGCATTTGGTAAGGTGATACATATTACACTGCCTTTATTAACGCCGGTTATTTTTTTCAATATTATCATGGGAATCATTGCTGCAGTGCAGCAATTTACTCTTCCCTTTGTTATTACTAACGGACAGGGGATTCCGGCGAACTCGATGATGTTTTATTCCATGTTATTATATAAAAATGCATTTCAATATTTTAAAATGGGCGCAGCGAATGCCATGGCATGGATCATGTTTGTGATGATCATGATTTTAACACTGATTGTTCAATATACGTCAAAAAAATGGGTCCATTATATGGGAGAATAGGAGGCGGTTATCATTGAAGAAACAATTAAAAGGATTAGTGAATAGCATTTCATACCATGTAGTCCTTATTAGCATAAGTATATTTTTCATGCTGCCATTTTACATAATGGTAGTTACTTCTTTTAAAACACAGGCTGAATGTTTTGTTTATCCGATAAAATGGCTGCCGGACCAGTGGAATCTTAAAGCATATTATGATATATTCAAAGTAATTCCTTTTGGGAAGTATTTTATAAACACTGTTTTTATTACTGGGGCAAATGTAATAGGAGTCGTATTAACCTGTCCCTTGGCTGCATATAGCCTGGCAAGACTCGAGTGGAAAGGACGTGACCTTTTATTTTTCCTTACCATTGCTGTAATGATGATTCCATATCAGGTAATTATGATTCCGATTTTTATTCTTTTTTCCAAGTTGAAGTTGGTAGGAACATACTGGCCTTTGATACTTCCTCAATACCTTGGTGTCCCTTTTTTTATTTTTCTACTTCGGCAGTTTTTTAAAGGGCTGCCTAAAGACCTTGAAGATGCAGCAAGGATTGACGGATGTTCTGAATTCAGTATATATTCAAAGGTCTTTCTTCCGCTTTGTAGACCGGCAATTCTGACTGTTGCAATCTTTCAGTTATTAAATTCATGGAATGACTTTACAGGTCCTTTGATTTATCTTACAAAAGCTAAAATGTATACGCTCCAGATAGGTTTACAACAATTTAAGAGTGTGCATATAACTAACTGGCCACCGATGATGGCTGCATCGGTTTTGATTTCACTACCTATTATCATACTATTTTTTATAGCACAAAAGCAGTTCATTGAAGGAGTCACCTTCACAGGTATAAAAGGATAAAGTGTTTTATAAAGTTAACTATTAAGCTTAAGGAAAACAGTTTTGCATTCACTAGAAATCCTTATGAAATTAAAACTTTTAAGCTGAAAATAAAGTAATTACTTAAGATTAAGGATTTATCCAACGTTAATATTTGGAGTTTATATTTATTAAGTTGTCAGCCTATAAAAGCCTAAATACATCATTCAAAATATATTTAGGCTTTTTCTGTATTTACTGAGGCCAGATAGCACCATAAGTCCTAAATTTTTTCTTAATGAACACAAAAACAAAGAAATGTGTAGAATATTCTATTCAAAATATTTACCAAAAAAGATAATATTGACTTGTAACAAAGAACAACAAAATAAATCTAAAGGAGGAGAATACAGTGAAGAAGTCAATTTTAAGGTTACAGGTCTCAATTATCTGTATTTCTTTGATTGCAACGCTAGCATTAGCCGGCTGCAGTTCTGCAAACAAAGAAAAGCCCAAGCAGGACCAGTCCGCGGCCCAGGAACAGACAAAGACTGCTGAAAAAAGTGCACCTGCAGCGGATAAAGAGAAAGCAGAAAAGAAGAAAATTGTTTTCTGGCATATTCAGTCTACTGGCAATGGTCCTAAAATAATACAAAATTCCGTTGACCGCTTCAAGGCTGAAAATCCTAATGTTGAAGTTGAAGTGGTACCTCTTCAGAATGACCCTTTCAAGACAAAGCTTAAGGTTGCCATGGGTGCCGGAAATCCACCGGATATCTTCCCTACTTGGTCAGGCGGACCACTCTATGAGTATGTAAAAGCCGGTCAGGTAGCAGACCTTACCGATATGATGAATAAGGACAACTATAAGGATTACTTCCTGGATGGTGCCATCAGTATGGTAACCTTTGATAATAAAATCTGGGGTGTTCCGGTAGAAAATATAGCTGTCGCCGGCATCTTCTATAATAAGAAAATTTTTGAAGAAAATGGCCTTTCTATACCAAAAACATATAATGAGCTTGTTGATATTGTAAAAAAATTAAAGGCTAAAGGGATTACTCCTTTTGCACTTGCCAATAAGACCAAATGGACGGGGTCAATGTATTATATGTATCTTGTAGACCGTATTGGAGGTCCGGATGTATTTAAGAAAGCTGCTACAAGGACAGGCGGTACTTTTGAAGATGAGGCCTTTGTCAAAGCAGGACAAATGGTACAGGAACTTGTAAAATTAGGGGCTTTTTCAGATGGTTACAATGGTTTGGATTATGATACCGGACAGTCCAGAACCTTGATGTATTCCGGGAAAGCTGCCATGGAACTTATGGGTACGTGGAATATCTTTACTGTAAAATCTGAAAACGAGAAGTTCTATAATGAAAACCTTGATTTCTTCCCATTTCCTGCGGTTGAAGGTGGAAAAGGAGATCCTAACAACGTAGTAGGTACGGTCGGTGATAACTTCTACTCTATATCCAAGAAAAGTAAAAACCCGGAAGACGCTTTCAAGGTTATCCAGTTTTTAATAGACGAAGAATCTGTAAAAGAGAGAGCGGCAGATGGCAAAATACCACCTATTAAAGGGTTTAAGCCGGAAAATCCTCTTCTCCAGAGAGTTATGGGCATGCTTGAAAAAGCACCTTCCGTACAATTGTGGTACGACCAGTACCTGCCTCCAGAACTGGGCGAATTGCATAAGGATACATGCCAGGCACTCTTCGGGCTTAGCATGACCCCGGAAGAAGTTGCAAAGAAAATGGAAGAAGGCGCTAAAAAGTTCTTCGGTAAATAAAAAATGTAAGACCTATATAAGGCTAAAAGGTGCCCCTTCTTTTATGATGGGGCACTTTATGAAGAAAGGAGGTCATTAAAATCAGTACAAAACAACTCTTATTAAAAAATAATACAAGATTGAAAGGAAATGAATATACCTCTACTATTATACTTTTTCTTTTACCAACATTATTCTTCCTTTTTGTTTTTGTTGTCTACCCTATATTCTCTTCCTTTCATATGAGCTTTCTAAAATGGAATGGCATTGATCCGGTAAAGGAGTTTATAGGCTTTGAAAATTGGTTTGAACTTTTAAAAGATAATATTTTCAGGCGGGCACTGGGAAATAATTTTATTATTGTCATACTTTCCATTGCAATCCAACTGCCTATCGGTATGGCCCTGGCTGTTCTTCTGGACAGCGGCGGCAGAAAACTGAATCTTTTTAAAACGGTATACTTTTTTCCCATGCTTATGTCATCGGTAGCTGTAGGTATATTATTTAAATATGTATATGACCCCCAGTTTGGTATTGTAACTGCATTTTTAAATGCGGTAGGATTAAAACGATTGGTTTTGAATTGGTTGGGTGAACCGGGTGTTGCGCTTTATTCAGTAATTGCCGTAATATGCTGGCAGTATATACCCTTCTACATGATTTATTTTCTCGCAGCCATGACATCTATTCCGGGAGAACTATTTGAAGCTGCATGGATAGATGGGGCTACACGCGGCCAGTATTTCTGGCAGATTGTCCTTCCGCTTCTCAAAGGAACTGTAAGGACAGCTGCAATACTTTCCCTTGTTGGTTCATTAAAATATTTTGACCTTATCTATGTCATGACTGAGGGAGGACCGGTAAATTCCACAGAGCTCATGGCAACTTATATGTATAAGAATGCTTTTACCACATTTAGGATGGGTTATGGAAGTACGGTTGCAATGGCACTTTTTCTGGTGGTTATGGTTACTTCCATTTTGGTATTTTCTATCACTAAAAGAGAGGAGAGGGGGTAGAAGATGAAAACAAAAGTTACGTTTAGGCAAGTCATTGTTTTCATATTAGCAGTTTTGTGGTTATGTATTGCCGGAGCTCCCTTTTTCTTCATGGTGCAAACAGGTTTTAAGCAACAATCTGAGTTGTTGTCAGGGCCTGTATGGGCTTTGCCGAAGGTCCCAACCCTTTCTAATTATGTGGGTGTATTGACGGGAAAATTTTTTATATTCTTCAGAAATAGTGTAGTAGTGGTAGCCGGTTCTGTTATCCTTATACTCTTGGTGAGTGCTATGTCTTCCTATGTGTTTTCCAGAATCAAGTTCAAGCTAAATACTGCGATTTTTGGGATTATTATTGCCGGAATGGCAATACCGGTTCATGTTACGTTGATACCGGTCTATTTACTTACCAATAAGCTGGGATTATACGATACTCTTCTGGCTTTAATAGGACCTTATGTAGCCTTAAACATTCCCATGTCAATTTTCATACTGACGGAGTTTATGAGGGATATTCCGAGAGAGCTTGAGGAATCAGCGCGCATAGACGGCTGCGGGCCAAAGGGAATTTTTTTTAGGATTATATTACCCCTTTCACGGCCGGGTCTTGTTACATTAGCAATATATAATGCGGTGTTTTTGTGGAATGAATTTATTTTTGTACTTGTATTGACCCAGAGTACAAATAACAGGACCCTTCCCCTGGGAATCTGGGAATACCAGGGGCAGTATGCAGCCAATATACCTATGATCATGGCACTGTTGACACTTGCTTCATTACCTATGATGATAGCCTACCTGGTCGGTCAGGAAAAGCTCATAAAAGGTATGATGGCAGGAGCCATAAAAGGATAGTAAAATATTTACTGTTGAATAGGGATTTGCTATAATTAGAAAAAGCAGTACTTTCTATAACTTTGTGACCGCGGCATGAAATTTATACATTTGCTTAAGGGGGAAGTAGTATGCATAGATCCCTGTTCCGATATGTAATATTGATGAGTTGCATACTGATAATACTGTCATCTCTATTAATCGGCTGCAGTAGAACGCAAGTTGAAGAAAAAAGGGATAAAGCAGGGAATACCGAAGCATTATCCAGGGAAAAAAGCATTACAAATAAGAAAAAAATCGTATTCTGGCACATTCAACTTAGTGACAGTGTCTCTGATGTTATCAAACGTAGAGCTGAGCATTTTATGGCAGATTATCCCGATGTTGAAGTTGAAATTGTTCCCTACTTAAATGAGCCGTATAAAATTAAGCTTGTCGTTGCCATGGGGACGAGGAATCCGCCGGATATTTTTTCTACATGGTCGGGAGGACCTCTTTATGAGTATATAAAAGCCGGTCAGGTAGCAGACCTTACTCCTATGATGGAAAAGGATAATTATAAGGATTACTTCCTTGATGCTGCAATAGACATGGTGACATTTGACGGGAAAATATGGGGGGTGCCGGTGGAAAATTCCGCTATAGCTGTAATATTTTATAACAAAAAAATATTTCAGGAAAACGATATCTCACCACCTAAAACCTATAATGAACTTCTTGAAACAGTCAAGAAACTAAGAAGTAAAGGAATTATTCCCTTTGCTCTTGCCAACAGGACCAAATGGCCCGGTTCAATGTATTATATGTATCTTGTAGACCGCATCGGAGGGCCTGATGTGTTTAAAAATGCTGCTGCAAGGTCGGGCGGTACTTTTGAGGATGAAGCATTTATTAAAGCGGGACAAAAGATACAGGAACTTGTGAAGCTGGGAGCTTTTTCTGATGGATTCAATGGCCTGGATTATGATACCGGACAATCAAGAAGCCTGATGTATTCCGGGAAAGCCGCTATGGAACTGATAGGTACATGGAATATTGCTACTATTAAGGATGAAAATAAAGAGTTTTATGAGAATAATCTGGATTTTTTCCCCTTTCCTGAGGTAGAAGGAGGAAAAGGTGAGCCCAATAACGCTATAGGTACATTGGGAGATGGTTTCTATTCCATATCCAGGACATGCAAATATCCAGAAGAAGCATTTCGCTTTATACAGTATTTAATAGATGAAGAAGCTGTAAAAGAGAGGACGGTACGTGGACGCATTTCCCCGGTAAAGAACTTTAAGACAGACGATCCCGTACTCCAGCGGGTTCTAAAACTTATTTCAACAGCACCATCTATACAACTTTGGTATGACCAGTATCTTCCTCCTGAACTTGGAGAAAAACACAAGGATACGTGCCAGGCACTCTTTGATGGTAGTATGACACCGGAACAAGCCGCCAAGGTCATGGAAGATGCAGCAAAGAATTTTTACAAAACCAAGAATTAGTTTAAGGTATTAAAAATGACAGGCGGACTTTGAATATCTGAACATTATAAGGCTTAAAGGGGGATTGGTTAATATGGAAAATCAAAATAGAAAGAAGGAGATGCTGTACCTGGATGCAACTCAGCCTGTGGACAAAAGAGTTGAGGATTTATTGTCCAGAATGAATCTGGACGAAAAAATTGCGCAGTTAAGTGGTATTTGGGTCTATGAAGTGCTGCAAGATATGAAGTTTTGTGATGAAAAAGCAAAAGAGCGCATGGAAAGTGGAATAGGACAGATTACCCGAATAGGCGGGGCAAGCAATTTAGAGCCCCAGGATTCAGCAAGGTTAGCAAATGAAATTCAAAAGTATTTAGTAGAAAATACAAGATTGGGGATACCTGCCATTGTCCACGAGGAATCCTGTAGTGGATATATGGCAAAAGGGGCTACCTGCTTTCCACAAACCATTGGTGTTGCAAGTACATGGGAGCCTGAGCTTGTTAAGGAGATGGGCTCTGTTATAAAGACACAAATGAAAGCGGCAGGGGCACACCAGGCGCTTGCACCTTTGATGGATGTCACAAGAGATGCGAGATGGGGAAGGGTGGAAGAAACCTTTGGGGAAGACCCCTATTTGGTATCACAAATGGGTGTCTCCTATATTAAGGGTATCCAGGGTGAGAGTTTAAAAGAAGGTATTATGGCTACAGGGAAACACTTTGTAGGATACGGAAACTCCGAAGGAGGTATGAACTGGGCCCCGGCACATATTCCAAAAAGGGAACTACATGAAGTATTTTTGCTGCCTTTTGAGGCTGCAGTAAAAGAAGCAAAATTGGCCTCCATCATGCCTGCCTATCATGAAATGGATGGAGTTCCCTGCCACAGCTCCAAAGAGCTCCTTACAGAAATTCTTAAGAATCACTGGGGTTTTGACGGGCTGGTAGTATCGGATTATTTTGCTATTAATATGCTTTATGATTACCATCGTTTAAAGAAAGACAAGGCACTGGCTGCCAAAACAGCTTTAGAAGCCGGTGTCGATATTGAGCTGCCAAGTACCGATTGTTATGGCCAACCTTTAAAAGAGGCAGTGCAAAGTGGGCTAGTTGAGGAATCTTTAATTGATGCAGTAGTTAGAAGGATTTTGAAAAAGAAGTTCCTATTAGGGCTGTTTGAGAATCCCTATGTAGATGTTCAAAAGGTATCCGGAGTATTTGACACTCCAGCCCAGCGGGAACTTGCCCATAAGATTGCCCAGCAGTCCATGGTATTGTTAAAGAATGAAAACAACCTGCTGCCATTAAAGAAAGACATTAAGTCTATTGCGGTGATCGGTCCTAACGCAGATAGCGTTAGAAATATTATCGGCGACTATGCTTACCCATGCCATATAGAAGCATTAGAAGAAATGCGTGCAAATTCAAGCATATTCAATACACCGGTACCCGATAAAGTGGAGTTAACGGACAATTTTGTTCCTATTATAAGCATATTGCAGGGGATAAAAGATAAAGTCTCTCCTGAAACCCAGGTCCGCTATGCAAAAGGGTGTGATATTACTGGAGATAATAAAGATGGATTCGGAGAGGCTGTAAAAGCTGCTAAAGATTCTGAAATTGCCATTGTAGTAGTTGGAGATAAAGCTGGTCTGACAGATGGGTGTACTACTGGAGAATCGCGGGATAGAGCTGATCTTAATCTGCCGGGTGTGCAGGAAGAACTGGTAAAAGCAATTTATGAAACAGGGACACCCGTTGTTGTCGTATTGGTGAACGGCAGGCCGCTTTCTATTAATTGGATAGACCAGCATGTTCCGGCTGTGCTGGAAGCATGGCTGCCGGGTGAAGAAGGGGCCAGGGCTGTAGCAGATGTCCTGTTCGGTGACTATAATCCCGGGGGAAAGCTGCCTATTTCTTTCCCAAGGTCTGTAGGACAAATTCCGGTATACTACTACCACAAACCGTCAGGAGGGCGTTCCCACTGGAAAGGAGATTATGTGGAAGTAAGTACAAAGCCCCTTTATCCGTTCGGCTACGGTTTAAGCTATACTACATTCGAGTACGGCAACCTGGAAATAGCACCAAGGCAAGTTAATATAGATGGGAAAGTAGAAATAAGTGTTGATATCCGGAATGCAGGACAATATAAAGGGGATGAAGTTGTACAGCTTTATGTACATGATGTACTTGCCAATGTAACAAGGCCTGTAAAGGAATTAAAAGGGTTTAAGAGGATAACCCTGGAACCGGGGGAAAGTAAAAGGGTGAGTTTCAATCTGTCCATTACCCAGCTTGGCTTCTACAATGAAGATATGAAATTTGTTGTAGAACCGGGAATAATAGAGGTGATGGTAGGCAGTTCCTCCGAAGACATAAAGCTGACCGGAGATTTTGAAATCATTGGGGAAGTAACAGATATAAGTAAATGTAAAACTTTTTCTACTCAAGTAGAGGTTAGATAAGTTAAACCAGATTTTAAGGGTACAATACAGCTATCTCAGCCTACATAAGGATGGGATAGCTATTTGTTTAATAAAAATAATATGTATGGTATAATCATAGATAGGGCAGGGAAAGGGGGGTACAGATGAACGGAAAGAGGATATATAAGTTTTTTATAGGTATGCCTTTAAAAGTAAAGCTCATTTTATTTTCTGCTCTGCAAATATTTATTCCGGTAATTGTTGTTGGAGCTTTTTCATATAATATTGCCACCCACATTCTTACTGATAAAGTGAGCCATTCTACCATTATCACACTGGAGCAGGCAGCAAGAAGCATAGAGTTGTTTATGAAAGATATCGAGGACCTTTCAGTATTTCTCGTATCGGATGATTCTGTCCAAAAATTGCTTAAAAAAGAGAATGAGAGTGATAAGGAGGGCACCTTGCTTCTCGACCAGGTATATAAAACACTGTTTAATCTTACCAACTCCAAAGAGCATATCAGCTTTATATGTATTTTGAAAGAACAAAATGGGCGGCAGTATTATGCAGGCCCCCCGGTTGCCGTTGGAGAAGGAAACTTCTCAAAACAGCAGTGGTATAAGAAAACCATTGAAATGGATGGAAGAACCTTGTGGGTAGATACATATAAAAATACCTTGTTTTCGAATATAGACCCTTACGTTTTTTCTCTTTCCTGTACCATTAATGATATATATAGAATCAAGAAGCGGCTGGGTGTCCTTTTAATTAATATCAAGGAGCAATCTCTCTACCAATTTTATGGTGGTGAATCCAATGACAACAATAGAGAAGTATTTATCGTGAATAAAGAAGGTTTGATTGTATCCCACAGGGATAAAGGACTTCTTTTGACAAAAGTAGATGATGGCTTAATTAGTAAAGGGTTATTAAAGGGAGACAAAGGGGTATTTACTTATCAAATGAATCATAGGAAGAAACTGGTAACTTATTATAAAATTCCCAAGCTGGACTGGATACTGGTCAGTGTTGTCTCAATGAATGCATTACTAAGAGAAAACAAGGTTATTGGGACGCTTACCCTGGTGGTGGTGATGGTTTCTATTGTGATAACTCTTTTCTTATCAATTTTACTGGCATCTACTATTTCCAGGCCTGTAGGAAAGCTGCTGGAGCAAATGAAGCAGGTCTCCGAAGGAAATTTTGATATCTATGTAGATTTTCACTATGGAGATGAAGTCAGTCAGTTAGGGGAAGGATTTAATTCTATGGTGAAAAAAATTGAGCAGTTGATTCATCAGGTATACCTCGAGCAAAAGCACCAGAAAGAAATTGAATTAAAAGCCCTCCAGGCTCAGATAAATCCGCACTTTTTATACAACACGCTGGAATCAATCAACTGGATGGCGCAGGAAATAGATGCTAAAGATATCAGTACCATGGTCAAAGCCCTGGCAAAGTTTTTCCGCATTAGCATCAGCAAAGGCCGGGATATTATCGATATTAAGGATGAAATTGAACATGTCAAGAATTATTTGATTATCCAAAAGATCCGATACCAGGATGTACTGCAGACGGAGATCATGGTTAGTGGCGACATATTGAATTATAAAATACCCAAATTAACTTTGCAGCCGCTGGTTGAAAATTCAATATATCACGGTATAAAAAATAAAAAAGGGAAAGGTACTATTTTGATCACCGGACGAAAAGATAAGAATGATATTGTGTTTGAAATTATTGATAACGGGATTGGAATGGATGAGAAAGAGATAGAACGTTTAAATCACTCGCTGAGAAATTATCAAGGAGAAGTACGGATTGGTTATGGAATTCGCAACGTTCACGAAAGGATTGTATTGAGGTTTGGGAAGGAATATGGACTGACATACTTTAAAAATATAGAGGGTGGGATTACAGTTGAAATCCGGTTACCTGCCTGTACTGATTTGGGGGAATGATGATGTATCGCGTAATGATTGTGGATGATGAACCAATTATTCGAAGGGGAATTAGAAACTCTATTGCATGGAATGAACATGAAATGGAAATAGTAGGGGAGGCGGCTAATGGGCAAGAAGCTCTGGATATAGCAGACCGGTTACAACCCGATATTGTGATTGCTGATATTTGTATGCCTGAAATTGATGGTCTGGAAATGAGTGAAAGACTTTTAATGAAATATCCGGACATTAAAATTATTATTCTCACCGGCTATGATGAATTTGAGTATGCCCAGAGAGCCTGTAAGTTAGGAGTTGTTGATTATGTACTTAAACCAACGGATGCAGACGACTTACTGGCTGTTTTAGAAAATACAAAAAAATCTATCAATTCTGAGCAAAATAGCAGGATAAAAATGAAAGAGCTGGAACAGCAGTTGCAAAAGCACATGCCTGTCATCCGGGAAAATTACCTGGTTCGTCTCATTACCGGAGTACAAACCCTTCAAGAATTAGATGACAATCAAAGGGTGCTGAACATCCAGGATAGGTGTGGAATCTTTCAAGTTGCAGTACTGGATTATGATTCTACCCTGGAGGATAGCAGCTTTACCGGACATGTGGAAATGCTGCACTTTGCTGTTAAAAATATCTGTAAAGAAATGATTGATGAACAAAATCTAGGATGGACTTTTTATAATGCACTAGGGCAAATTACTATATTGTTTTATTTTCAGGAAGAAAAAGAGGAACCGGCAAGATTGATTTTTGATCTAATGGATAAAATTCAGCAGATGATAAATAAAACGTTAAAGGCCGCTTTTTCTATAGGTATCGGAAGAGGGTATGAGCGGATTAAAAATATAAAAAGATCCTATGAAGAAGCAAAAGAAGCGTTGGAATACCGGTTTATCACAGGAGAGAACAGTATCTTGTTTATTGATGATGTACAGGCAGGGTGTCATGAGCCGAAGTGGAATGATCTATTAAAAATTGAAAAAGAGATACTGGTAAATATAAGCAAAGAAAAAGAAGATATCATACTTTTACTTTTAGACCGGTTTTTTGAACAAATAAAGAGTCAGCCTGCGATTACGCCACTATGGGCTAAAGCAAAGTGTTATGAATTAGTCAGCAATCTTTATCTAGCCTTTAATGACCTGGCTGCCCAGGAAAGAAGGCTGGAAAAGACACCTGACGAACTTTACCATGATATTCATCAATCTGTATCTCTCAGTAGTGCATTTGCTTTAGTAGAGAACTTTGTGCGCGAAATTTTAACCATCATTTCTCAAGCTAGAAATAACCGGACCAGGAAACTGATAGAAATGGGAAAAGAATACATTCAACAACATTTCAATGAAGAAATATCGGTGGCCGATATTGCTGGACACCTCTATGTGACGCCAAATTATTTTAGCAGGATATTTAAAAAAGAGACTGGAGAAGGATGTGTTGAGTATATCAACCGGGTACGGATGGAGGAAGCAAAAAAGCTGTTGAAGAGTACCTTGTACCTTACCTATGAAATTGGTAATATGGTGGGGTTTAAAGATGCAAATTATTTTAGCCTGGCCTTTAAAAAATATACAGGAATGTCACCGACTGAATACCGGGATAGCGGATTAGTATAAATAGCTGTTCAACCTGGTAAAAAAGTAGTATAATTTTGATATAAAGTCAAAATGCTAAATTAGATTTAAGTGTATAAATTAAAATTAAATGTTAATATCATTTTGTTTCATATAAAGTTGGGTATATAACTTAAAGTTTTAATTTTACAAGACAGATCTAATTTGCTTTATAAACGGGAGGATGAAATGAATTTTAATAAACCTGCGGAATTACCACTTAAACTTCATGAACAGCTGGATAATAGCAGACGAAGACAAATCCTGGCGGCAGTAGCAACAGGGACATTTATGTCTGCCTTGGATTCCAGCGTGGTGAATATTGCACTGCCTAAGATCGGCGCTTATTTTAAGGCCCCTTTGTCTATTATTGAATGGGTGGTTATGGCCTATTTGCTTATCATAAGCAGCCTTCTTCTTACCTATGGAAGAATGGGAGACATGTATGGACATAAAAAAATTTATATAACAGGTTTTATTATATTTACAGCAGGTTCCCTGCTTTGCGGGATGGTCCCGACTATTGCTGTTTTAATTATTTCCCGTGGTATTCAGGCCTTGGGGGCGGGGATGCTAATGTCCATGGGGCCGGCGATTATAACAGATACCACACCTCCGCAGCAGCGGGGTAAAGCGCTGGGAGTGAACGCTGTAGCAGTTGCAGTAGCCTTAACGACAGGACCTATCGTAGGAGGTTTTCTCACTTCACAGTTTGGATGGCAGAGTATTTTTTATATTAATTTGCCTGTTGGGGTAATAGGTATAATATGGGCAAGTAAAGTTATACCTGACAGCATAGAACGTGAGGTACAACCTTTTGACATAAAAGGAGCGGTTGTTATCTTTTTGGCATTAACCAGCTTATTAGTACCTTTAAGTTATACCGAGCAGTTTGGCTGGAAAAACCCTTATATTATAGCGGCATTGGTAATGGGTTTTATGTTGTTGTTGTTATTTGTATACATAGAGAAGCGCACAGCTTATCCTATGGTAGATTTAGCATTATTTAAAAATCGTCTTTTTTCCATGAGTAATGTATCGGCGTTATTAAATTATATGGCTCAATTTTCCGTTATACTGCTTATGCCCTTTTATCTGCAGCAGCTCAGGCAGTTGCCACCGTCGGAAGCCGGCTTAATGCTTATTCCCATGCCGCTTACCACCATGCTGGTTGCTCCCATTAGCGGGGCAATGTCTGACCGTTTTGACAGCCGTTATATAAGTTCTATAGGTATGGGGATAGTTGCCCTGGGAACCTGGCAGTTAAGCAATTTGAATATCAGTTCCACTAACTTTGAAATCGTCATAGGCCTGGCAACTGTAGGGCTGGGATCCGGTATGTTCCAGGCACCTAACAATAGTGCAATCATGGGGAGTGTTCCTGATAACAGGCGAGGTATCGCATCAGGCATGCTGGCTACCATGCGGAATATTGGTATGGTCTTGGGGGTAGCTGTATCGGGGGCAATTTTTAGCAACCATATGGGTTACCTGTATAAAGTACTTTCACAAAAAGGTATAACAGGTGTTGAACTAAGGAATCAGGCATTTACAGGTGCTTTTCACCTCGCTTATATTATGGCCTCCATATTAGCCTGGGTAGCTGTTGTAACTTCACTAGCCCGTGGTTCAACAAAATTGGAAAAAAAGATTTAAAAAATTTGATATATACATAAAATTTACAGTGGAATAGTTCACATAATATTGGTATAATATATATATAACACTAAGTATGTTACATTATTGTTATTTTGTTCACGGTTCACAATTCTCAGTTCACAGAAATTAGCCAAGAAAATCCTGTGAACCGTGAACTGTGAACTAAAATAGACAATGTAAAGTACTTAGTAATACTTATATAGATGACAAAATTAATGAAATATCAAGTGATGAAATAATAACAATTGGGCAATAATTTTATATTGAGAATGTATAGAGAAAAGCCTGTATCCATATGGCAACCGGGTATAGGCTTTTCTGTTGTCCAAAATATACTTGGATTTTTCAGATAATTCATTGGGTATTGACGTATAATATCATTGTAATGGTAAAAATTAACAATGTCATATGAAGTCTGTGGAGAGATTGCAGTGAAAGAAAAATTAAAACAATTTTGCAAGTCATTAAATATTGAATATGTAGGAATAGCTCCTCCCGGTCCTTATTTAGAGCTGGAAAAAATATTAAAGCAAAGGATAGGGCAGGAGCATTATACCGGGTTGGAAGAAAAGGATTTGAGAAAAAGGATAGACCCGAGACTGACGCTAGAGGACGTACAATCCATTATTGTATGTTTGTTCCCCTATTTCATCGGGCATGTAGAAAGTTCAAATATATCTAAATACGCCTATGCTATAGATTATCATTTAGTTGTAAAAGAGAAGCTGGAGAAAATAGCCGAGTTCTTAAGACAGCATATAAAAGACTTTCACTATAAATCCTTTGTAGACAGCGGTCCTTTAGTAGATAGATATCTTGCCTACCTGGCAGGGTTGGGTTACTTCGGAATAAACAATAACATCATTACAGAGAAGTATGGTTCCTATGTATTTATAGGATATATTCTAAACAATTATCCCTTTGAGTTTGATAAACCGTTGGAAAAGACCTGTGCAGCCTGCAGGGCATGTATTGAAAAGTGCCCCGGGCGGGCCATACTTGGTAATTACAAAATAGACCCAAGAAAATGTGCTTCTTATATCTCTCAAAAGAAGGAAGAGTTATCAGAATATGAGAAAGGTATTCTGATTAGAAGTAATAAGGTATTTGGTTGTGATATATGCCAGGATGTGTGTCCTCATAATCATAAAATAGAACCAACCAATATAGAGGAGTTTAAAGAGAGTCCCATATATAACCTTGACCATCAAGAACTTAAGAGTTTTTCCAACAAGGAATTCAAGAAAAAATACGGAAATAGGGCCTTTAGCTGGAGAGGAAAAAAGATAATTTCAAGAAATTTTGAGGTTATGAATGATAAATCTTAATGAAACAACTCCTCACAGACTCGAATTAACTTGGTTAAGAGATAGAAAAGAACCCTACAATTTAGGTGATAATGAATTCCACCTTGTTTTTACTGCAGATGATTTCGATGCTGCTTATGAGATGCATAAGAAAATGGGATGCATCTGTTATGAAAATAAGGCTATGGGAATTTATTTCATTAATGATCCTGATGGCTACTGGCTTGAAAAAGAGGTTAGCCCCACCTGGCCCCCCAAAGTTTCATTTCTTTAATAATTGATTTTAAGCTTTCTCCCTTTGGAGTGAGGGAATACTCTACAGTTGGGGGGACGGTAGGGTAAGCTGTACGATGGATAATGCCTTTTTCCTCTAATTCTTTCAACCGTTCAGAGAGCGTTTTGGGGCTAATCCCATGAAGTGACTTTCTTAATTCTCCAAACCTTTTTGTACCACCAAACAAGTCACGAATAATTAGAAATGTCCATTTACCGTTCAGAACATTTAATGCCTTTTCAATAGAGCATTCTATGCCTTCAGGGCAATCCGCTTCATACTTTTCGTACATACTTTTCTCCTTTCAATAGTAACTTTTTTGTAACTATATGACGAAAATGTAACTACTTTTCATAATATACCAAAAATGATATAATTGTCAATGAGTTTTCAGGTTTAGAAATGAGAAAATAGTGTAAGAAAGGTGCATATGTACAAATAAGTTTTAGGCAAAAGGAGAGAAAAAATTATGGCTTCAAATGTTTTATTTGCATCTGTGCAATATGACAAATATGATGTAGATGCAACACTTCCTGCAAAATTTGGAAGATTAATTGACAGGATGGGGATGGAAGAGGTAGTAAAAGGCAAATGGACTGTTATTAAGATGCATTTGGGAAGAAGAATGGGGTATACTACTATACATCCTTTGTTTGTTAAGATTCTGGTGGACAAACTAAAAGGATACGGGGCAAAAGTGTTTATTTCTGATCAGGAAGTTGAAGGAGCGAAAAACAGAGGGTATACTGAAGATTTCCTAGGTGTACCCATTGTTCCTGCATGTGGAGTTATGAACAAATATTACTATGAAAAGGAAGTGGATTTTAAGACCTTTAAAAATGTAGATGTAGCAGGTAACATTTATGATGCAGAAGTTATGATTAACCTTTCCCATGTAAAAGGTCATGGTGCATGTGGATATGGCGGTGCCTGTAAAAATATCGCTATGGGCTGCGTAACTGATAGGACTAGACAGCAGATTCATGGTCTGGAGGGTGGACTCGAGTGGAAAGAAGAACTTTGCACTCACTGTGAACTGTGTATTAACAGCTGCAACCATAATGCGAACAGTTTTAATAAAGAGGCTAAGTATGAAATCATTTTTCATCACTGCACTTATTGCCAGCACTGTGTCAAGGTCTGTCCTACCGGTGCAATTACCATGGATGCATACAGGTATGAGGATTTCCAGACAGGAATGGCAATTTGTACCGATGAAGTGCTGAAAACTTTTAAGCCGGGACACGTGTTCTATATTAATTTCCTAACAAATATTACTGCATTATGCGACTGTTGGGGACTTTCCACACCTGCTCTTGTGCCGGATATCGGTATTATGGCATCTCAGGATATCGTTGCCATTGAGAGAGCTTGTCTGGATGCAATCAAGGTTGAAAACTTACTTGAAGCGGGAGTTCCACAGGGGATGAAACTGGGAGAAACAGGACATCTCTTTCAAAGGTTACACGGAAAAAATCCTTTTGTACAGCTTAGAGAACTTGAAAAGAGAAATTTAGGAACTCAAGAATATAAGATCGAAGAGGTATATTAAACGATATGGCTCATGAGGGCCGGTTTGGATGTGTTTAATATACTTTCATCAGCTAAGTAAATTGGAGGAGGAGTTATGATGAATTTTGAATATTTTATGCCGTCTAGAATTCTATTTGGTCCGGGAAAATTAAACGAGCTTTCAAAAATAAAACTGCCTGGGAAAAAAGCACTAATTGTAATTTCAAATGGAACTTCCATGAGAAAGTACGGTTATCTAGACAGGGTGATATCGCTTCTCAAAGAGAATAATGTAGAAAGCGTCGTATTTGACAAGATTCTGCCTAATCCTGTAAAAAGCCATGTAATGGAAGGCGCGGAACTTGCAAAAACAGAAAACTGTGATTTCGTGATAGGACTTGGTGGGGGAAGCAGTATAGACTCTGCCAAAAGCATCGCTGTAATGGCAAAAAACCCCGGGGATTATTGGGATTATATTTCTGGGGGAACAGGAAAAGGAAAGCCTGTTGAGAACGGAGCCCTTCCAATAGTAGCGATCACTACGACTGCGGGCACCGGTACGGAGGCTGATCCGTGGACGGTTATAACGAAAGAAGATACAAATGAAAAAATTGGCTTTGGAGTGAAAGAGACATTTCCGTTTCTTTCTATTGTTGATCCCGAGTTGATGGTTTCGGTTCCTCCAAAGTTGACGGCTTATCAAGGGTTTGATGCCTTTTTCCATTCAGCCGAAGGATACATTGCCAGCATAGCAACTCCGATAAGTGATATGTACGCACTGAAGAGCATTGAACTTTTGGCAAAATATTTACCTGTTGCCGTTAACGACGGGAATAATATTGAAGCACGGACAAACGTAGCACTGGCAAATACCTTGGCGGGATTTGTAGAATCCACGTCAAGCTGTACATCCGAACACTCCATGGAGCATGCTCTCAGCGCTTTTCATCCGGATTTGCCCCATGGAGCAGGCCTTATAATGCTGTCCGAAGCATATTTTACATTTTTTGCGGACAAGGTCCCGGATCGGCTTGCAGACATGGCCAGGGCTATGGGAGAGGATGCAGACAGCTTGCCTGAAGCCGAAAGACCCAAAGCTTTCATTAGGGCACTGAAGAATCTGCAGAAAAAGTGTGGGGTTGACAACCTTAAGATGTCTGACTTTGGAATAAGAAGAGAAGATATACCCAAATTAGCTGAGAATGCAAGGCACACTATGGGAGGGCTTTTTGCAGTTGACCCGTACAAACTTTCTTTTGAAGAAACGGTAAAAATTCTGGAAAATGCTTATAAGTAAAGCATATAAATGGCTGAAGGTTGAAATTAAAGACTATAAAAACACTTATAACCCGAGCCGTCAAGGATAGCCTTCCTGATGACTTGGGTTATTTTTTAGTCCAAATTAAATTGCCGAAACTAAGCTTATTTTTCGTTTATATGATTTAATCCCTGGTCAAATATTTGCTTAATATGATCATCATCGAGGGAATAATATACTACTTTGCCCTCTTTTCTGTATTTTACCAATCTTGCGTGTTTTAAAACTCTTAGCTGATGGGATATTGCCGATTGGGTCATGCCCAGTACGGCAGCTATATCACAGACACACATTTCCGATGTAAAAAGGGCATAAAGTATTTTTATCCTGGTAGTATCCCCGAATACCTTAAATAATTCGGCAAGATCATACAGGTTTTCCTCATCAGGCATCTTTTCTTTAACTGCATTTACCACATCTTGATGTATCACATTACAATCACAGTTTTCAATATCTACTTTCTCATTAATCATTGCAGCCTCTCTCCCTACGTGTATGTTTGAATATATGCTCATTTGTTACATATTAATATTATTACTATTATTTAGCAGAGTCAAGAAAATAATAGTTCACAGCTTACAGTTAACAGTTTAGGGTAATAAAGGACATGTATTTGTTTTTTAAAGTCAAATTGCTTTTTATTAGTAGATACAAATGCAAAAAGAGACTGCTGAAAATGTTAGCAGTCTCAATTAGAAAAGAATTATTATTTTTTTTTTGATTTAACACTTTTTACTGTTTTTGATCATTCTTTAGCAGCAGGACCTGATTTGGTTGTGCAGCCGTAGCCATATCCATATCCACCAAAGCCCCAGAATAGCAATAAGAATAGAATGATAAACCAAAGTATTTCATCATTATCAAATAAATTGCTAAAGAAACTCATGTATACACACTCCTTAATTAATATTTTACATTTTTTTACATTATTAATACTTCGAATTATTTTTTAGCTGGATAGCCATAACCATATCCAGATCCAGAGCAGAAGAAAAGTAGGAATAGAATAATTAAGATTATAATCCATATCCATTCATATCCAAAACCGTAGAAGCTTTCAGTTCTAGTATCAGACATTTTATTGACCTCCTTTTTAGAATATTGGTATTTACAGTAACATCATATACGTATATTCATTTGATGGTTACTGTTTGCAGTTTAATGTTGCAGTGTAATAAATTGTTCAGTACGTGCTTAAATAAGGCACTAGACTATCTAGTGCCTTATTTAAGTAGTGTTATTTCTTTGGATAGCCGTAGCCATATCCACCAAAGCCCCAGAATAGGAATAAGAAAACTAAAATGAAAAACAATATTTCACTGTTGTCAAACAATCCGTATCCGTCAGCCATGCTGAGAACCTCCTTCTTAATGATTTGTTTAGGATTTACTCCTCACAATATACTATGACTTTGGTACCAAAAGTGTTACTATATATAATGCACTAATGATTTTACGACATATAGCTCAATAGCATAATAAAGTCTTAATAAATTTGTAATCAATTTTAATAATTTTGTAACAATTAAAGCAATTCAAAGAAAAAAAGTGGTATCCTTTTGTAATAAGACCTGATTCACATTAATCAATTTGGACTTATTAGAACAGCTATGATAAATTATTATGGTAAAATGAACAAAGCTGTAGTGAATATATAACAAGGAGGTATCTGAAAGAGTGTTAGAATTCCGTAGAATACTAAGCAGCAAGAAAGTTTTCGTACCGGTAGTTTTAAATATGTTAATAATTTCCATATTTAGTGTAATATATTTTTCTAATACTGCTTATGCAGTAAAGATAGATGGCAAAGAAATAGGAGTAGTAAAAAATAAGGAAGAATTGTATACGGCAATTCAAGAGATAGAAAATAGCATTAAAGATGAGTTGGGTACAGAAACAAAAATATCACAAGCCATAACCAGTGAAAAAATTTTTAAGTTAGCAGCTGAAATAACTCCTATGGATGTAATTAAATCAAGGCTGCAAGAAAATCTGGAAGTAAAAGTGGAAGCTTATTCATTGAACGTAGATGGTGAAGACCTGGTTTATTTAAAGGACAGGGAGTCAGCAGAAGAAATCTTAAATAGAATAAAAAGCCAATACTTACAGGATAAAAATAATAAAGAAATAAGTTTTGTTGAAAAAGTAGAAATACTTAGAAGAGATGTTGAAGCTGCTAAAATAAAAGATCTGGAAAGTGCCTATCAGTATATAGTAGAGGGCAGTAGCAAGCCCGAAAAATATGTTATTAAAGAAGGGGATACGACCTGGGATATTACAAAGAAACACAATATAACCCTGGATGAAATAAAACAGGCTAATCCGGGCATCAACCTGGATAGTCTCCAAATCGGACAAGAGCTGAACCTGGTTGCACCCAAACCATTTATAAATGTCAAGGTTGTAGAAACTATTGCATATGAAAAAGATATTGCATATGATACAAAATACCAGGAAACAGAGAATCTTTATCTGGGAGAAAGAAAGATACAGACAAAGGGAAAAGAAGGTAAAAAAAAGGTTGTAGAACAAGTAGTTAAAGTAAATAATATATTAACAGATAGAAATGTAATTAAGGAAGAAATCGTACAGCAACCTCAGACAGAAATTATTTTAAAAGGCACTAAGAAAAGACCTCAGACTGTAGCTTATGGTATTTTTAGAAATCCTGCCTCCGGGCCGCTAACTTCACGGTTTGGCCCAAGATGGGGGGAAAGGCATACAGGAATCGATATTGCTGCCCCTTTTGGCGCTCCAGTTGTAGCAGCTGATGGAGGAAAAGTCATTTATTCCGGTTTTAAGTCCGATAGCGGCTATGGAAATCTTATTATTATTGACCATGAAAATGGTTATAAAACCTATTATGCCCATAACAATACTTTAAAAGTAAAAGTAGGAGAAAGAGTGTATAAAGGGCAGGTCATTGCAACAGTGGGTGCTACAGGCAGGGTTACAGGACCTCATCTTCACTTTGAAGTAAGAAAAAATGACCAACCTGTAAATCCACTGCAGTTTATTAGAAATTAGTTGTGCTATATAAAATAACTTTTGCTAAATAACGTGTTATAAAAATTCAAAGGGCTTCTGTAAACGCAGAAGTCCTTTGAATTTTTGCTCCTCTAAGTTTTTCATAAAACTGTTAGAGGAAAGATTTGAAGCTTATGCCATTGTGGCTGCAAAAGCTCGGCATTCTCTTGCACAATTCATGCAGACGCGAGCGCAATTTTGTGATTCAGCATCAGGGAATCTTGCACATTCAGCTCCACAAGCTTCACAAATAGATGCACATAGGTTAGCAGCAGGTCTTGCAAACATACTATTACGTGCAATATATTTTGCAGTTAAACCGCAAATGTCTGCACAGTCACGCAATAGTTGAAGTTGTCTTAGTCTCATTTGAACATCTGGTCTTCTTTTTAAAAGGGTAGTCATGTGTTCACACACAGCTTCGCAATCTTGAATCGTTTTTACCAAGTGTTCGTGATGGATGCGATGAGAGTAAGGATATCCATAGTCAAAGACTCCAGGATACATGGGTGAATAATCTGCGAAATCGTCGGGCATTGAAATTCTCCTTTCTAAAACTAAAATTATTTGCATACAGTACTTACGCAATATCATTTATAGATTTTTGCGTAAGTACTGTTATATAATAATTATATGAATCTAATTATGTAAATGTGTATTATATAAATAAAAAATTCTAAAGATCGAGTTTACAGGCTCTAGGCTTTGTAGCTTAGTTATTGGAATCATATTTAAACTAGCATAATACATTAGGTTAAAATATTTCTAATTGTGCGATAAAAGTTAATGTGAATTTATATCATCCTGCCATTTTAAAATATTTACATGATCTTCATAATATCTTCATAATTGAGTATTACAATATGAATAGTAAGAATTAAGGAGTGAAGAAAATAGGGAAAGGGAAGGTGCCATATATGTTTAAATGGTTCGAAAGATTACTGGAAAAGATTGCAAAGGCGAATGGAGATAACTTTAAGGGGCAAAAACTTGATTGCTGTGAATTAAATAAGAAAGGAAGCAATGGAGGAGCCAACAAGTAATAACGAGTTAGATAGAGGAGAAACATAAGATATGTCTACATCGATATCTTTAGTTGCTTTTTTTGCAGGGTTAGTTTCTTTTCTTTCGCCTTGTATTATTCCAATGATAACCGTGTATTTCAGTCTTATCACCGGTATGTCAATGGAACAACTTACAAGTGCTAAGAAGAAAACTGCCACACAATTGCATATTATCATAAATACTTTATTATTCATTGCAGCTTTTACGCTTGTTTTTACCGTTGCAGGAGGAACAGCAGGGCAAGCGGCAAAGTTTCTTAATAAAAATATTAAGATATTCAATATATTAGGCGGTATCATGGTAATATTGCTTGCCCTCAAGATGCTGGGAGTATTTAAAGCAGTCACCCTAAAGAGTCGTAGATTGGAAAACCTATTTAACACTGATAAATTTACTTCTGCAAGATATCTTACTACTTTCCTTGTAGGAATATTCTTTGCAATTGCTTGTTCCCACTGCATAGGTCCCGTTCTGTATTCAATGCTGATATTCGCTGGAAGTACAGGCTCTGTGCACCAAGGTATGTTTACCATGTTTTCTTTCTCAATGGGATTAGCAGTTCCTTACTTAGTAGTGGGACTAACTTTGGAAAAATCAGCAAAGCTTTTACAAAAAGTGTCAAAGTATCAGAAATCCATATCCTACAGTGTAGGTGCTATACTGCTGTTTTTTGGAATTTTGATGGTGTTTAATAGATACACATTGCTGGTAGAACTTTTATATAAGGTTATCCCTATAAGAGCTCCTATAGGGATGTAGGAGGGAGAAGTTGATGAGGATATTATTTCATATATTTGGTGTTCCGGTTCATTTCTTTGGCGTAATGATTGCCTTAGGGATGCTGGCAGGAATATATGTAGCATATATAGAAGCTAAAAGAAAAGGCCTGGATACAGGGAAACTGTTTGATATCGTCCTTTACTCAGTTATTGCGGGAGTTATAGGTGCAAGGCTGTTTTATATAGTATTCTATAACTTATCCTATTATATCAAGAACCCTGTTGAAATTATAAAGATCAACGAAGGTGGTTTATCCATCCATGGGGGACTATTTACTGCATTTATTTTTGCCGTGATTTATGTTAAAAAGCATAGATTAAACTTTTTTAAATATGCGGATGCAATAGCCCCCGCAATCATATTAGGACAGGGGATAGGAAGAGTAGGCTGTGATGTGTTTGGAAAAGCTATGTCCATCCCATTGCCGTGGGGGGTAAGATATCAAGGACAGTTGGTACATCCGGCACAGGTGTATGAATTTGTTTTAAACTACCTGGTGTTTCTGATATTGTGGAGAAAGAGAAAAAATATAAAGTATGACGGACAAATATTTATATGGTATATTATCTTATTCTCTATTAACAGGGGAGTAGTAGAACTGTTTAGGATTAATCCTTTAATTATTGGCTGGTTTTCGGTAGCTCACCTGTTAAGTGTCCTGTTTATAATAGGTGCGTTGGTTTTAATGTATTTCATAAAGCGAGGCGTTTTTAGTACATCAACAGTGGACTCAACAATGGCTGTGGAAGGCAAGTCAAGCCTGGCAAAAGACATTTTGATTATATTGGGATTAATGATAATTTCAATGATTGTTTTCTATACCGTGCAATCGTAGACCAAAGAGGAAGCTATCATGAAACTCATAAAAAGCACATTACAAGATGAGAAGCTAAGGGCTTTAATTAGTGAACTTGAAAGAAAATTAACTGCTAAAGAGCATATTGATACTGAAGTTATTGAATTAAGTCAGAGAGTGGATAAGCGAATAGCGTCCACCATGAGAAGTAAATTAGATAAGAATAGGTAATATGGAGATGATGAATTAGAAGGGTGGTATGGGTATGGAATTTTTACAGGAGAATTGGTGGTATTTGCTCTTTGTTGGAGCAATGATGTTTATGATGTTTAGACGCGGAGGCTGCTGCGGAGGACACTCTTATGGAGGGTATAGTCATGGAGGAGATCATGGCAGTCATTATCCACCTAATACTAACCAGTCCAATACTCAGACAATGGATATGGTAAAAGACCCGGTATGTGGTATGTATATAAATCCCAATACTGCAATTCATGAGGTGATAAACGGAAAAACTTATTACTTCTGCAGTGAAGCTTGTAGAAATGAATTTCGTAAACGACAATAAGTTTTTAATTAACCATTTACACACTGAACTTATTAATAAGTATTTTTATATAAAGAAATGAGCTAGCTTGTATAAAAATTAAACCGGAGAAATCAAAATGGCAACATTTTATGATAAATTACTGATTGCGTTCATTATTACAGTTAGTCTAATTGGTTACGGAATCATTGGTGTATATGGGATGGGGATGGATAAAAAGATCTGTAAAACTTTGATAAAGGAGGGGTATGTATGGAGCAGGTCGGTAGAGTTGTAAAGACAGAGGGCAGGATGGCAGAAATTCAGATTCAACGTACCACGGCTTGCAGCGGTGATTGTGGAAAATGCAGTGGATGTGCTCCTACATCATTGACGGTAAAAGCTAGCAATGAAGTGAATGCTAAAGTTGGTCAAATGGTGAAAATAGATACCTCTACCAGTAATGTATTACTTGCAGCTTTCGGGGTATATATTGTTCCTATTGTGTTACTAATTGCAACATATATGACTGTCTATGGTTATATCACACTAAACAGTCTTCCGATAGATGCAGAGTTTATGGGAATTATAGCAGGACTTATTGTTTTAGTAATATCTTTTATTATTATCCGGTTTATAGATAAAACACTGGCAAAAAGCAATAAGTTTGAATTGAAAATTAAAAAGATTATACATTGACTGTTTGGATATCCAATTTATACCTCGCATGTATCATTAACAATCTACTAAAGAAACGGGGCGAAGAAAGTGAATAAGAAAAAAAGCAAGTTCTTACCTATAATCGCTATTGTTGTTGTAGGGGCATTCATTTTTACCATGTTACTTCCTACTATATTTGCTGCTTTAGGTACTGAAAAAGGCAGTTTGCCGGAATGGTCTCAAAACAAAAAGGATACTCTACAACAGGCAAATTCAATTGAGGCAGGCCCAACTGGGAATGAGGCAAAGTATTTTACAAGTAGTAAAGGGGGCAATGTAGATGTAGGTGTAATATTTATGAACCCTATTGTAAGCAATGAAGATTATTTGGTGTTTAAAGTTATGCTAAATACTCATTCAGTAGACTTGACAAAATACAGTAACTTAAATAAGTTTGTGGAACTGCAGGTAAGTGATAATGTTGTTATTAAAGATGGATTCATATGGGAAAGTGAAAGTAACGAAGGACATCATATAAGCGGGACTCTTAAAGTTAAGAATGACTATAACGGAAAGCCAATACTAACTGATGATACAGAATATTTAAAGCTGATATTTAAAAATATAGCTGATGTTAAAGAAAGAGAGCACATATATAAAAAGGATACTTTAAGATGAGGAGGTGAAAGATATGAATTGCCATGGAAATCATAATCATAAAGGAAATAATGGAGAACATAACCACAAAGGTCATATGTCACATATGTGGCTGATGATACTTTGCTGTGCCATACCATTAGTCCTGCTACTATTGTTACCTTTATTGAAGATTAATAACCCGGCTATACAGGGCTTGTTATCAGGAGCAGTATTTTTCCTGTGCCCTTTAATGCATCTTTTTATGTTACCTATGATGTTTAGAAAAGACAAAAACAAAGAAGAAAACCATAATCATCATTTAAATAATCAAATAGAAGCAAGAAACCAGGAGGGATAATATGAATTGTTGCGGCGGTGGTCACCAAAACCATCAAGGGCACGGCCATGATGGACATCAAGACGATAAACGTCCTACCGGTAACTTATTAATCATTATTGCTGTCATTGTGATTGCAGCAATTGCATTGTATTATGTGCGATAATTAATGCTGAATCTAAGCTTAAATGTGATATTTTAGAACAAAGAACTAATATATAAACCTCCGGGCTGTACCGGAGGTTTATATGTGTATATACTATTATGGATAAATTTAGGAATTTTATAAGTAAAGGTGAGTCTGTAAAGTAATGTGGGAGAAGGTTAAAAATCGCTATACCATTCTAAGTGTGTTTATAATTATAATAGCAGTTATTTTTGCATACAGGTTAATCCAGCTGCAAGTTATCAATGGAAAAGCATATGCAGAAGAGTCCGAGAGGAGATTACGTAGAGCGGTAGAAATAAAGGCCCCTAGAGGTGAAATTCTTGATAGGTTTGGGAGAGTCCTTGCAACTAACCGTATAGGATATTCCATTAATATTCAAAAAGTAGATATAAGTATAAGCGAATTTAATGATATGATTTTAAATTTAATAAATACTCTTGAAGTTAATAATGACACATATATAGATAGTTTGCCTATAACATACCCTCCATTTCAGTTTGATTTCCCTGGAAATGATGAAGCTACCAGAAAAGATAATGAGATAAAATGGAAACAAACTAAAAAATTTGATGCAAATGCTACTGCCGAGGAGGTTATGAGAAAACTAAGGCATACCTATAAAATTCCTGCTGAATACAGTGATCTGGATGCCAGAAAAGTAATTTCAGTCCGTTATGCCATGAGTGAACAGGGCTTTGGCACATATAGCAGCTTTACTGTGGCATCCGATGTAAGTATTAATACCGTGATGCAGATAGAAGAAAGAAATAGAGAATTTCCGGGGGTCAGTATTTTTGAAGAACCCATTAGAACCTACCCCAATCAGGAACTGGCTGCCCATGTTTTGGGTTATGTCGGGAGAATAAACGCAGATGAGTATAGTAAGCTCAAAGATAAGGGCTACGGCATGAATGACATACTGGGTAAAGCGGGTATGGAAAAATACCTGGAAGAATTTTTAAAAGGTAAGGATAGTAAAAAAGAAATAGAAATAAACGAACAGGGAAAATTAACTCAAGTTTTAGATAGTATGGCTCCGGTTCCAGGCAATGATGTAATTTTAACAATTGATGCAGAACTACAAAAAGTCGCAGAAACATCTTTAAGAAATACTATTGATAAGATACGTAACGGTGGATATGGAGAGGAATACAGTGATGCTAACAGTGGGGCAGTTGTAGCATTAGATGTAAATACGGGAGCAGTCCTTGCAATGGCAAGTTATCCAACTTACAACCCGTCAGAATTTTACAAGGATTATAAAAGATTAAGCAGTGATACATTACAACCTTTGTTTAACAGAGCCATAGCAGGTGCCTATCCACCGGGGTCTACCTTTAAAATGTTAACAGGGATTGCTGCGCTGGAAGAAGGAATAGTTACTCCTTATGATAAGATCTTAGATACAGGTATATATAAATTTTATAAGGGTTATCAGCCCGCTTGTTGGTTATGGACCAAAGCACGTGCAACTCATGGATATTTAAATATGGTTGGAGCCCTTCAGGTATCATGTAATATCTTTTTTTATGATGTAGGCAGAAGATTAACCATAGAAAAGATTTATGATTATGGAGTGAAATTTGGGCTTGGTGAGCTTACAGGTATAGAACTGGCCGGTGAAAGCAAGGGTATATTGGCGGGACCGGGACCACGTAAGAGAATTTTTAACAAACCATGGGTTCCGGGCGATACAATACAGGCTGCCATAGGCCAATCTGACCATATGTTTACACCTCTGCAGATAGCCAGCTATGTAAGCACCATAGCTAACGGCGGTACACGTTACAAGGTCCATATTGTAGACAAAGTAAAGACATACAATGACGGGAGAATAATAAAACAGACTGCTCCGGAAATCTTAGGTAAGATAGAGATGAAACCTGAAACTATAAAAACTATTTTTGAGGGGATGAGGGCAGTTACTGAGGAAGGAGGCACTGCAAGTGCCGTATTTAGAGATTTTCCCGTAACTGTAGCCGGAAAAACCGGTACGGCGCAAGCGTCTGGCGGTTCTGATCATGGATGGTTTGTAGGATTTGCACCTTATGATAATCCGCAAATAGCGGTGGCTGTTATTGTCGCACGAGGCGGCAGTGGGGGAAATGTGGCTCCTGTTGCCAGGGACATCTTTGCTGCATATTTAGGGGTTGATAAGGCTTTGGATAAAGAATTTCCTTTAAATCAAATTACAAGATAATGATTTACCTCATCTACTCAAATCTCCACAATTTCTTCACAATTTTTTCATAATATCTTCATAACCAAGTAGTACTATAGAAGCATAAGGAAATAATAATAAAAATAACTAGTAGATTTAAACGGGGAGTATTAGAAATTTAATAATAGAAAAAATATATTTAAGAAAGGGTGAGAATATGAAAAGAGAAAGAGTCTTTTGGTGGTTTGTACTGATTAGTTCTGTGCTTTTACTTATTGGATATAGTATATGGGGCTTTTCTAATATGAGATACGGGCGGACCGGACCGTTTGGGTATGGCTATTATGGAAGAGGAATGATGAACAGATGGTTCAATTTATATAACAAGCCTTTTGATAATAATAAAGATAGGTTGTCCATTAACCAAATTAGAAACAATGTCGATAAATATATTAAATATTACGATGACAATTTGGAAATAGCAGATATATTTGTATTTAAAGACAGTGACTATTACGTATCCATCGAGGAAAAAGATACGGGAAAAGGTGCCATGGAGCTGCTTGTAAATCCATATACAGGTGATATTTATCCCGAGTATGGACCGAATATGATGTGGAATGAAAAGTACGGCATGCATGGTCAAAGAGGGTTTGGAATGATGGGTATGATGATGGGGGGAGCGAGTTGGAATAGAGGTAACTGGTACTATAACGATCAAAATAATTTAAAGAAAGTAGACAGGGAAGATGCAATAAAAATTGCTGATAAATATGTGAAAAACAGCGAAGGTAAAGATTTTTCGGTAGTAGCTGAAGGCCATGAATTTTATGGTTATTATACATTTCATGTTAACAAAGGAAATAAAACAGTAGGCATGTTAAGTGTGAACTATTACACAGGAGATGTATGGTACCATACATGGCATGGCCAATTAGAAAAAATAATATCTCATGATGAAAAATAATGAAAGACCAGCTAATTAAAGTCAAGAGTTTTTAAGAAAAATTTTGAGAAATTTTTTTAGACTCCTGACGTTAATCAAAGGCATGACAACAAGACCACCTAAGTGAAGTAGACATAAAATAGCTGGTCTGAAATAATAAGTTGCTCTTTGAAAACTGAACATCAAGTACAAGTACTATTAAGCTGCTGTATGCTTTGCTGCAAGATTCTTCGCATGCTCTTGGGGGCTACGTAGCTGATAAGGCTTTCTATCCCTCAGAACAGCAAAAATATAATTAACAAGCTTACGCATAACAGCTCCCAAAGCTACTTTTTTAGGTTTGCTCCGGCACTTCTGTTGATAAAACTCCAGTAACACAGGGTTGCAAGCTGTCTTATCCCTCTTGGTACGGATATTGGCAAGAGCAATTGTAAAAAGCACCCTGCGAAGCAGCCTTGAACCCCTCTTAGACATCTTGTTACGTGTACCGGTAAACTCTCCGGACTGCATGACAGAGGGGTCAATGCCGAAATAAGCAACCAGCTTGCCCGGCTTTTTAAAGGCCGAAAAGTCGCCAATCTCCGCAAGAATGGTGGCAGCAGACAGAAGGCCTATGCCGGGAATGCTCTGCAAGAGTTCAAGCGTCAATGCAAGTACAGGCATGTCCTTTGCCAGGTCCTCATCAATCAGCTTATGGATGGCTTTAAGGACTTTCTCCAGGTTTTCCTCCAGGGTTCTGATCATGGAGATGTACACACCGAGCATGGCAATATTTGAGGAATTGTGAATGCTCAAAGGTTCAAAATCTCTGGCCTTGGAGACCAAAAGCTCATACTTTTCAGTTGCCCATTTAAGGCTTTTGTGGGACTTTTCCTGAATCATTGAAATCAGCTTGTTCCTGTCAGCCTTAAGAATATGGGCAGGCGTAGGATACTCCTCCAGGACTGCAAGAGCAGCCTTTGAAAAGATGTTGGGGAATACATCCTTAAAGTTTAGCATGAGTTGGTCAACAATACCCGTAAACCTGTTTTTGTAGGCAGTAAGCTCGTCAGAGAGCTTGTAGTACTGGCGGCAAAGGCTCCTTAAGCATTCAATATCCTCATCGAGGATATTAGTAGTTTTAAGCTCCTGAAATCTGTAGAGCAATGCAATTTTCCGGGCATCCACTTTATCATTTTTCACTTTTCTAATTCCAATATTTTTGATAGAATCAGTCTGGATGGGGTTTGTTACTGAAACCTCAAATCCAGCTTTACAAAGTGAATGGAAAAGGATTTTGTGATAGTGCCCGGTGGATTCCATGACGACGAAAGGCCTTGAATCAAAGTCCTTTTCCGTTTTTTTCAGCAATTCAACGGCTCTTTCAACGTCGGTACTGGAATCATGGCGAATCTTCATGCGGGCAATTACTTCATTGGATGGAGAAAGAATCGCCATCTCACTGAAGAACTTGCCCACATCAATGCCTGCAATGGGTCTGAAATTCATTAAAAATGCCTCCTTTACAAGATTGATGGACTTAAAAGCCTCCATTCCTTCCCATGTAAGCAAACAACCTTGCATGTGACACGAGGAACCAGCTTATTAGCTGGCCTCAACCAGCCAAATCATGTAGACTTACCGGAATGGATAAATACTCTTTCACACGGGTAATCGGCCCGCTAAGGTCCGTCCCAGGAGGTGATACACACACCTTCCAAGTCCGGAAGATATTATACATGATTTTCAAGGTTCAGGCCAACAGGTGCTGGCATAATGGCTAAGATGTGAAGCCGTATGATGTGCTTGATGTTTAGAAAAGTATGAAGTTTGAAGTGTTATGTTAACAATGATTTTTAATGGGTCGAACAGTGGCTTCGGTCACTGATTTAATACAATATTAATTGTACAAGGAGAGATTACTATGATGGGATATGGATATGGAATGATGGGAGGATGGATGTTTATGATGATTATTCCTTTGCTTTTAATCGGGATTATTGTATATGCAGCGGTTAAGCTGGCAAGTGGCAGTCAGTCCAATTATGCAGGCAAATATGGTGAAACAAACCGCGCCATGGAAATTTTAAATCAAAGATTTGCTAACGGAGAGATTAGCGAAGAAGAATACAAAAAGAAAAAAGATATGCTGAAATATTAAAATTGATACAGAGGAACTTTTTATAGTCTGATATGATGGTTAGAGTATTTTACAGCAAGATTGTTCTAGGCAGAGGTTAGATTAACTTTTTTCTGACCAAAGCCTAGTTTTATTTTAATAAATTGTGTAAAGTTTGATTCTTATCAAAAGTATACATTGAGATACGGATATGGATTTGTAACAGGGACGTATGGCGCGAACATCAAGAGGAGGACAATAAACAATGTAAAAAGCGGTGTTTTCAAATATACAGGTTACAGGTCTTTGACTTGGATATTGTAAAGAAAATAAGTATAAAAAATATTAAATAAAAAGAAAATAAGTAAAAAATGATTCTTAGACTGGCTGTTCAAATAAAAAAAATTGCATAAACAATAATTCATTGTTGACATATAGAAATATTATGATATAATATAACTATACCCCACCCATAGTGGGGAGGGAATACAAAAGGGGTGACAAAAAGATGCAAAAACAAACATTAAATATTACAGGAATGACCTGCGCATCTTGTGCTAAGGCAATTGAAAGAAGTGTTGGCAAAATAGAAGGAGTGCGCTTAGTAAATGTAAACTTTGCGACGGAGAAATTAGCAGTCGAGTTTGATGAAAGCAAAGCAAGTATTGAAAAAATTAAAGAAGCAGTAAAAAAAGCAGGATACAGTGCGCAGGAGGAACAGAATGATACTATAAGGGAGATCACTATTCCCATATCAGGAATGACCTGTGCATCCTGTGCAAAAGCAATTGAAAAGTCCATAGGTAAGCTGCCGGGAATAAGTGAAGTAAGTGTAAACTTTGCAACCGAAAAAGCAAAGGTAGTGTATGATTCTTCCAAAACAAGGATTTCAGAGATAAAAGATGCCGTGTCCAAGGCAGGCTATAAAGCATTGGAGATTGAAGCTGACAAACAGGTAGACCACGAAAGAGAACGTAGAGAAAAAGAAATGAGATCTTTGTGGATAAAATTTTTAGTATCAGCTATATTTACCGTACCACTGCTATATATCGCAATGGGGCATTTATTGGGATTAAAACTGCCAGAGATCATTATGCCTGAGATGTACCCGCTGAACTTTGCGTTAGTACAGCTAATCTTATCAATCCCTGTAGTGATAGCGGGCTATAAGTTCTATACTGTAGGGTTTAGTAGACTGATACGACGTGAACCCAACATGGATTCATTGATTGCTATGGGTACAGCTGCAGCATTCTTATATGGAATCTATGCAGTATACCAAATTGCAAATGGAAATTTTGAATATGCTAAAGACTTATATTTTGAAACAGCCGGAGTTATTATTGCATTAATCTTGCTAGGAAAATATCTGGAAGCTGTCACAAAAGGAAAAACTTCGGAAGCTATTAAAAAACTCATGGGACTTGCACCTAAAACAGCAGTGGTAATTCATGATGGAAAAGAGATGACTATTCCGATAGAGGAAGTAGAAGTAGGGGATATCGTCTTGGTAAAACCGGGGGAAAAAATTCCGGTTGATGGCGAGGTAATAGAAGGAAGGACATCAGTTGACGAGTCGATGCTTACCGGTGAAAGCATACCTGTAGAAAAGAATATAGGCAGTAAAGTAATCGGAGCAAGTATTAATAAAAACGGTACGATTAAGTTTAAGGCAACCAAGGTAGGTAAAGATACTGCCCTTGCCCAAATTATCAAACTGGTGGAAGATGCTCAAGGTTCTAAAGCACCTATAGCAAAATTAGCAGATATCATATCAGGATATTTTGTACCGGTTGTCATAGTAATTGCCATCATAGCAGGATTGGCTTGGTATTTGTCGGGAATGTCAGTGATTTTCTCACTTACCATATTTATAGCCGTACTAGTCATTGCATGCCCGTGTGCATTAGGCCTTGCGACACCAACGGCAATCATGGTTGGAACAGGTAAGGGAGCTGAACATGGCGTACTTATAAAAGGTGGGGAAGCATTGGAGACTGCCCATAAGATACAGACCATCGTATTTGACAAAACCGGGACCATTACGGAAGGTAAGCCTAAGGTAACTGATATACTCACAACTGGCGAAATTGACGAAAACGAATTATTGCAGTTATCGGCATCAGCAGAAAAAGGATCAGAACATCCATTGGGAGAAGCGATTGTCAACAGGGCAAAAGAAAAGAAGCTAGAATTTTTAAATGTTGAAAGTTTTGAAGCAATTCCCGGCCATGGAATAGAAGTCAAAATTCAAGGAAAAACAATGCTGTTGGGTAATAAGAAATTGATGAATGATAGAAATATAGAAATTACATTACAAAAAGAATCGGATAGATTGGCTGAAGAAGGAAAAACTCCAATGTTTGTCGCCATTGATAATAAACTGGCAGGAATCATAGCAGTGGCCGACGTAATGAAAGCAAGCAGTAAAAGGGCAATAGAAGTATTACACAGTATGGGCATTGAAGTAGCAATGATTACCGGCGACAATAGAAGGACCGCAGAGGCAATCGCAAAGCAGGTAGGAATAGATAGGGTATTGGCTGAAGTGCTGCCGCAGGATAAGGCCAATGAAGTAAAAAAGCTCCAGGCAGAAGGTAAAAAGGTGGCAATGGTAGGCGATGGAATCAATGATGCGCCAGCCCTGGCACAAGCGGATATAGGCATTGCGATTGGTTCCGGAACCGATGTTGCAATGGAATCAGCGGATATTGTATTAATGAGAAGTGATTTGATGGATGTACCGACTGCAATACAATTAAGCAAAAAGACCATTAGCAATATTAAGCAAAACTTATTCTGGGCTTTTGCGTACAACACAGCCGGTATTCCGGTGGCAGCCGGACTGCTGTACCTGTTTGGCGGGCCGTTGTTAAATCCAATCATAGCGGCAGCAGCCATGGCATTTAGTTCTATATCCGTATTAACGAATGCTTTAAGGCTAAAACAATTTAAGCCTTTGCATTAAATATATAGTTCGTGGTTGATCAGTATCATACATTATAAATAATTAATACAACTTCCTCGGATATTAAAAATATAAGTTTGCTATGCTGCATGTATGATATATGGTATTAACAACTGTGAACTACGAACGAATAACTAATAAAAAGAAAGGAAGGATTCATATGATGAAGAAAATATTTATTGAAGGAATGAGTTGTGCACATTGTGTAGGACATGTTGAGGAAGCATTAAAAGAAATATGTGGAGTAAAATCGGTATCGGTTAATTTGGAACAAAAGTTTGCAACAGTAGAGCTGGCCCATGAAGTAGCTGATGAAAAACTAAGGGCGGCAATAGATGAGGCTGGATATGAGGTTGTTAAAATAGAAGGGTAAATAAAAAACCATGTGCTGAAATGCGCATGGTTTTTTATTTACTAATTGCTAAGAAAAGGAAGGGGATTTATGTGAATACCGTTTTTCCTGTTTTTGTATTAATAGAATTCTTTTCGCTACGGGAGTGCGTTTGACTGTGTAACTATGAATCTTCATAGTTTCTTCATAACTTTTTTATAAGATCTTCATAATAGAGTAGTATTATGATATATAGAAAAGATATAAGTAGTGTTTGAGATTTTAAAATGCGGGTATTAGAAAGTTAATTATAGAAAAAATATGTAGAGAAAAAGAAAATGTAAGTATTAAGTGTAAACTAACCATTGGATATATTTAATCCGCTAGTAGTAGGAACTTATGGTGCAAATATTAACAGGAGAACAGTTAATAATGTAACCAAAGCTGGATTTTCAAATATTCAGGTCACAGACCTTTTGATGGACATTGTAAAGAAGATAACTATAAAGAATATAAAGTAATCCATGGGTGCATTTAATATGTTTGAAGAATATTATTAACAGGCTCTAAGCCTTTCCGCAACGTTCTTTCCATAATATTATTCTTCAAATATAAAATATACACCCGTAATTCATAGTTGACCAGCATGCTAAACATTGTGTAAAACAGGCTTTTATTTAAAAATAGAAAATGAAAAATAGAAGAAATTATTGACAAATACGTAAAATAACTTTAACTTTAATAGAAGGGTGAAGAATATCATCATGAAAACACACATAGTTAAATTAAAACAAAGTAATATGCTGTGTCATAGATGCGTGCTAAATGTTGTAAAAGCCCTCAGTCAAATACAAGGCATTCAAGAGCTGAGTGTCAATTTAGAGGAAAAAAGGATTAAGATTGCCTATAACGACCAGAATGTATCAAGAGAGATGATTAAAGAGATTGTTGATGAGGCTATAATCAAAGGAAAAGTAAAAAAGTTACCATAACTGGCTTGTATTTCTACATGAAGAGTAAGGCTTTAGGAGGGATATGGACGCAATGAAGGAAAAAATTTTATTGGTAGATGATGAAGTAAAACTGCTGGAAGTTGTAAAAGATTACCTTATAGTCGAGGGATATGATGTATATACAGCAGAGAGGGGTAAACAAGCCATCGAACTGTTTCATAAATTAAAGCCTGATTTTATTGTTCTTGACTTGATGCTTCCTGACTTATCAGGGGAAGAAATATGCAAGCAAATAAGAATGGAATCGGATGTACCTATATTGATGCTCACTGCTAAAAGCGGTGAAGAGGATAAGGTGCACGGTTTGTACATTGGTGCTGATGATTATCTGACTAAACCGTTTAGTCCCAGGGAGTTGATAGGAAGGGTCAGGGCTATTTTAAGAAGGACAAAAGGAAATATGATGGTGACGGATATTTTATCTTTTAACAATGGTGATTTAGAAATAGATATACCTAAGCATGTAGTCAAAAAAAGTGGACAGGTTGTCAACCTGACGCCAAATGAATACAATATTTTACTCTCTTTGGCTCAAAATCCGCAAAGGACCTTTTCGCGCAATCAGCTGATCAATGTTGCTTTAGGTTACGATTTTGAAGGATATGACCGGACAATCGATACCCATATTAAAAACATCAGGCAAAAAATTGAAGACGATATAAAAGAACCTAAATACATTGTAACAGTTTACGGAGTCGGATATAAATTTGTGGGGAATAGCCAATGATTAATATAAGTAAACAATTAAGAAAATATTTTATTTTAATTTCTATTATATCCGTTGTCTTTATTACCATCGTTTCAAATATCAGTATGAACTATTTTTTTACTAACTATGTTAAGGCATCTAGAAGCCAGGATGACCTTAAATTGGTGCAATATATAGAACGCCTGTATTCCGATGATGGTGGAGGGCTTGACAGTCGTTCGTTAATGAATATTCTGCACTATTCCTATAGTGAAGCAATAGAAGTTAAAATTAAAAATATAAAGAATGAAGTCGTATGGGAAAGCGGGATGTCCGACACAATGATGCACGGCATGATGGGAGGAAGGCGTTATCAGGACAGAAATGTGGTATATAAAGAATATCCTTTGAACTATCAGGGGCAGCAAGTAGGAATTATTGAAATAGGCAGGCCACAGAGTATTATAGTGACTTCACAGGATAGGGGCTTTGTATATACCATTAATGGAGTATATATTGCTGCTTTTATTTTTTCTATCATACTGGCTGCTATTTTAAGTTTGCACGTATCTAAAAAGTTTTTGCATCCCATATACCTCATTAAAGAAAATGCGAAGTTAATAGAGGAGGAAAAATATAAGCAGCTGTACGATATAGAGACAAATACCCTTGAGTTGCAGGATTTATCCATTTCAATAAAAGAACTTGCAGAAAAATTAGAATATCAGGATGCATTAAGAAAGAGATTAACATCTGACATTTCCCACGAACTGAGAACTCCTCTGGCAACATTACAGAGTCATATAGAAGCTTTTATGGACGGCATATGGCAGCCTACCCAGGAACGGTTGATGAGCATTCATGATGAAATTACCAGGCTCACAAAGCTTATAAAAGATCTTTCAGACTTATCTAAAATTGAGAGCGAAGAAGTCAGGTTAAATATGGATAAGGTCAATTTATCATCCTTATTAGATAACGTAGTAGATAATTTTGAGCCGCTGTTCATAAGCAAGGATATAAAGATTGTAAAAGATATACAGCAGGATGTAGAGATAATGGGCGACGCTGACCGGCTAAACCAGATTTTTATCAATGTTTTATCCAATGCCTATAAATATACAAATGAGAAGGGACAGATTACAACTACATTAAATGAGTACAAAGGTAAAGTTAGTATTATCATTGAAGATACCGGCATAGGTATTGAGAAAGAGGACCTGGTCCATATCTTTGAAAGATTTTACAGGGGAGATGTTTCACGGAGCCGGGAAACAGGGGGCTCCGGTATAGGGCTTACCATTACCAAAGCGCTGGTGGAAGCCCATAAGGGCACAATAAAAGTAGAGAGTGAGGTAAATAAAGGCACTAAAGTAATTATAAGTTTTAATAAATCTTCATAAGTTTTTCATAATCTCTCCATTAGTTCTTCATAATTGCCTATTATAATAAAGACATAAAAGCGATAAGAGATATCGCAAATAAAAATAAAGGAGGTCTTCAATTATGAAGAAAAAAATTACAGTACTTATCACAACATTATTGCTCATTACAGCGATCGCTGTACCGGTAGCGCTTGCTGCGGATGAAAAAGATTCCAAAGCATCAGACTTCTTTAATTCTATGTTCGATTTTCATAGGAAATGGGTAGACAAAGCAGTGGAAAAGGGTGACATTACAGAAGATGAAGCCAAACAATGGAATGAGCATTTTGATTACATGCAGAAATTCCATGAAGAGAACGGATTTGGCGGACAATGTGGAGGAGTTGGCGGACCTGGCAATGGTCCAGCAAATCAGAGTTACCGATCACAATTCAATAGAGGTATGATGGGTGGCTACGGCGGCATGATGGGCAGCTACTTTGATAATGAGCTATAATTCAAATAAGGAAACAAAAAACGGTTTTGAATAGCTGTTTTTTGTTTCTTTATTTGTGAAAGGAGAGTATGTTGTTGATTAGGCCAAGCATGGCAATAAAAAAAAGAATCTTCTTTTTACTTGTTTTCTTTACTTTGTCACTAACTGGGTTAATTGTACGAATAAGTTGGTTACAAGTATATGATGGTGAAAAACTTCAAAAAGAAGCTATAAAACAGCAGGTTCGTGACAGCATGATTAACTCCAGGAGAGGTTCCATCTTTGACCGTAACGGTAAGCCTCTTGCAGTAAGTGCTTCGGTAGAAACAGTTAGTGTTGCACCGAATGAAATAAAAAAGGCCGGCAATGCCGGGGAAATAGCTGGAAAGTTATCACAAATTTTAAATATGACTTATGAAGATGTATATAAGAAAATTACTAAAGAAAGTGATTATGAGATTATTAAAAGAAAGATTGATAAAAATCAAGCTGATGAGATTAGACAATATAGGTTGAAAGGTATCTATCTGGAAGAAGATTCAAAACGATATTATCCCTACGGCAATTTTGCAGCTCATATACTGGGAGCTGTGGGTGTTGACAATCAAGGGTTATTTGGGATAGAAGCAAAGTATGATAAGTATTTAAAAGGTTTACCCGGAAGGGTTATATCGGCAGCAGATGCAGCGGGGACAGAAATGCCATATCAATACGAAAGATATGTAGATCCGGAAGATGGGGCTAATGTAGTATTAACAATTGATGAAACGATTCAACATTTTGCTGAAAGACATTTGGAAACGGCATTGATGGAGAATAAAGTGGCAAATGGAGGAGTTGCCATTGTAATGGACCCCCAGACGGGAGATATACTTGCCATGGCAGTTAAGCCTGACTTTGATCTAAATAATCCTTTAGAGATACAGGATGAAAAAAGGAAAAAGGAATTAGAAAAGCTAAGTGGAAAAGATTTTACAGACCGGTACAGGGTTGAACTTCAAAAGATGTGGCGGAATAAGGCCATAGTTGACAGCTATGAACCGGGATCAACTTTTAAGATTATAACAGCAGCAGCTGCGCTGGAAGAAAATGCTGTGCAACTTGATGACCTATTTAATTGCATAGGCTATGCTGTGGTGGCAGGGCAAAGGATTAACTGCTGGAGGTATTACAGGCCACATGGAATACAAACTTTTGTGCAAGCAGTTCAAAATTCCTGCAATCCTGCATTTATTGAAGTAGCAGGCAAAATAGGGCCGGAAGTGTTCTACCGTTATGTGAAAGCCTTCGGATTTTTAGAAAGGACGGGCATTGATTTTGATGGAGAAATGGCCGGACTATTCCATAAACCTGCAGCATTTAATCAACTGGAGCTGGCGACAGCGTCCTTTGGACAGGGTTTTCAGGTTACCCCGCTTCAAATGATTAGTGCTATATCTGCAGTTGTAAACGATGGTTATTTGTTAAAACCAAGGTTGGTAAAACAGCTAACTGATAAAGAAGGAAATGTTATCAAAAATTTTGACCCGGAAGTCGTCCGGCAGGTCATATCAAAAGAAACTTCTGCTGTCCTTAGAGAAATTCTTGAGAGTGTAGTTTCTGAAGGGACAGGGAAAAATGCATACATAAAGGGGTATAGAGTGGCGGGAAAGACGGGAACATCCGAGAAACTCCCGAGAGGGCAAAAGAATTATATTGCTTCATTTGTCGGTTTCGCTCCTGCGGATGCTCCTAAAGCCGTTGTGCTTGTAATATTGGATGAACCTAAAGGGGACGATTACTTCGGTGGTGTTGTTGCTGCACCTGTTGCAGGTAAGATTCTTGATGATACATTAAATTACCTGGGAGTAGAGCCTAGATTCACCAAGGAAGAATTATTAATGATGGATGTTACTATCCCGGAAGTAAGAAATTTAGATGTAGAGCAAGCACAGCAGAAGATTAAAGAGATAAACTTAGCCTATAAAGTTGAAGGTTCCGGTAATACCGTTACCGATCAAACACCCAAACCGGGAACAAAACTTCCGGAAAAGTCTACAATTATATTATATACTGAAGATTCTAAACCAACAGCTAGTGTAGTAGTTCCGGATGTATTAAAAAAATCGGTTTTAGATGCTAATAAAATATTAAATGATGCAAGCTTGAATCTTAGGATAGTTGGTTCGGGGACGGTAACTGGCCGTAGCGGGGAAGTAAATGCTGCGTTATCAGTTAGTCAGGATCCGCCTGCAGGAACAGTGGTTGTTCCCGGTACGCCGGTAAATGTTGAATTCAGGCATACGGAAGTGGATTAGAATATAAAAACAGCTATTTAAGCTGTTTTTTTGTTTCTGTACTGGTTATAGACTGGTAAAGAAATTCACTATAACAAGAAATTTCCAGAATAGTAAAAAATATTAATAATGTTGCAAAGGATAGCGGGAATATTGCAGCAGAAGCGAATCAAAAAATGAATATTATTAAACAGTCATCAGAGGAGACTTCCGGCTTAGCAAGAGAACTTGGGGAAAAAGCACAGGAAATAGGCAATATTATTAATACGATTAAAAATATTGCCAAACAAACTTATTAGCGCTTAATGCTGCAATAGAATCAGCAAGAGCAGGAGAAGCAGGGGGTAGGGTTTGCAGTAGTAGCAGAAGAAATTAGAAAGTTGGCAGAAAATAATGATAATTCAGCTAAAGTAGTTGAAGGCATCATAGATGATATTTTAAATAATATACAATATGTAATTAATAAGACAATAGAATCCGGAGAGAATATTAACACAGCTAATTCCACTATGGAAAAAGTTTTTATACAATTAAATGGCATTGTCAATGGTATTGACAGTATCAATAAGAGAATTCAAAATATTGCGGCTGATATAGAACATCAAGGGGCATTGACGCAAGAACTTACGGTGACAATGCAGAATATCAGTGATTCAAATGCATCGATTAATGAGGGTATTCTGGCAATTGCTTCAGGGCTTGAGGGCCAGACAAATTCGTCCACAGAATTAAGCAAGACGGTGGAACAATTAAATAATATATCCGTAGAACTTTTTGAATTATCAAATAAATTTAGAATTACTGAAAAACAGTAGGATGAATTTATACATGGTAGTTTTTAAAAATCTATCCATTACACTTCTACATATTTTCTTCATAATTTCTTCATATTTTTTTAATATAATATATTATGAAAGTGATATAAAGCATGGTAATAACAACAATTTAAGCTGTTTTTGCTGCCTTTATATCACTTGTTTATTAATATTCGTATAACAAATTATGTAATAATTATGAAGGGGGGTAAATACTTAAAAACACACTAAATAGATAGAAATAATTTAATTTGATTTTTAAAGAAAAACATACCTGAAATTGATAAGTTTAATAGAATTGTTTCAGAATCTCTAAATCAATTATTTGTTAGGAGAGTAAGTCATGAGAAAAAGGATAATAATAAATATTTTCTTAGTTAGCTTATTTTTATTAACAAGTGTAACAGGTGTACCGGCATCTGCTAAAACTACTTCATATTTTTCGGATATTTCACAATCGGACTGGTCGGCGGCTTACATATCAAAATTAGTTGACTCGGGGAATATCAGTGGATATGCTGATGGTACATTTAAACCCAATAAAACAATAACAAAGGCAGAATTTGTGACTCTGCTTTTAAGGAGTTTGGACTATAAACAAGAAACAACGGAAAACGGGCACTGGGCTATGGACTATATCAGAAAAGCCGAATCTTTAGGAATTTTAGAGAAAAATGAATTTAATGATGCTGATTTAGATAAGCCCATTAACCGTGCAGAAGTGGCAAAAGTGATTATAAATGCTCTAGATGAAACTTATCCGGAAAATCTAAATAATTATAAACTTTACATCAATGACTTTGATAATATTCACCCTAATTACCAGGAGTATGTACTTAAAGCCTATGGAAAGGGATTGCTCGCCGGATATTCTGACGGTGAATTTAAGGGGGATAAAAATTTAACACGGGCTGAGGCCTTAGCAGTAATTATGAGGGTTATAGATAAAAATGAAAGGGTAATTCTAAAAGAACCGGTAAAACCTAGAGCTAAAGAAGTTATAGAAACGGCTTCAAAAGAAAAGGATAAGCGGCAGCTTATTGTACAAACCGCAATGAAATATTTAGGAGTTCCATACCGGTGGGGCGGAGCCAACCCTTCTGGATTTGATTCTTCGGGTATAATATGGTATACCTTTAAGGAAAACGGAATCCAGTTGCCACGTGTTTCTTTTGATATGTATAAAGTAGGAAGGCCAATTTCGAAAGAAGAGCTTCTTCCCGGTGATCTGGTATTCTTCGAGGGTTATGCGCCCGGACCTTCCCATGGAGTCATTTATATTGGGGATGGAAAGTTTGTACACTCTCCGCGTACCGGTAAGACAGTTTCAATAGGAAGAATTGATGATCCCTACTACTATGCTCCGAGATACTATGGGGCGCGGCGGGTTATTGAATAGGCTATCCGGGAAAATAGAAGTTTTATCTTGCTGTAAACAATGGTAAACTTAGCGGCTAAGTTCGTTGTTAATTGAAAAATATTTTGATAATTAAACCCAAGCCCTTATGTTATTAATGACACAAGGGCTTTTATACTTTGTACATTGTTGAAGACTAAGCAATATTTGTTCTTTGCTACTTCAACCCTAAACCTATTAGTTGTATCAAAATCTTCGATTTTATTCTTCACTTCTTCATATTTTCTTCACAAGCGCTTGCTATAATAAGCTGTAAAATTAGAGAGGACGTATATTTTATTTTTGAAAAATATTATGGAAAGGACGTAATTTATATATCAAATTGTTTACAAAAAATTCACAGTATTTTTATAGGTATAGTATATAATCAAAATACCAGTGAGTATTTTGCTCATATAAAATTTAACTTTTGAAAGGAGAAAAGGGATTTGTTAAAGGTAAGAAACTCCGGGGATAAAATTTTAGTTCTTTTAAGTGTGTTTTTTGTTTCAATATCATTATTTGTATACCAGGTTGTATTAACCAGAATATATTCTGCTATCCTCTGGTATCATTACGTATTTTTAATTACTTCCTTTGCAGTATTTGGATTGGGTATAGGAGGTATTATTGCTTATAGGCAGCAGGAAAAAAGAAGGGCAAATAAAGCCGAACCAAAAAGAAAAGCAGTACCGGATGCTGATGTACCTCCTATTCAATCCTTATATAAAGCATTGGTAGTACTTTCAATCTCCTATATATCGGTACTGGGAATAGTCTATATTCTACCTTATATTAACGGTTTATTGGTGTATGCCGTATTAGGGACTATACCTTTTATATTGGGTGGATATTATTTTTCTGTACTTTTCAGAGAACTTTCCGGAATAAGTAATAGACTGTATTTTGCTGACCTGCTGGGATCAGGATTGGGAAGCATCATTGTACTGCTATCACTAAATTATCTGGGGATGTATAGATCAGTTATTCTGATTTGTGTAATTGCTTCTTTAGCAGCATTACTGTTCGCAATCTTTTTAAAAAGAAAAAGTGCAGTTAACTATATTTTACCCGTGATATTTTTAGCAGGTCTTTTAATACCGGGTCAATATGTGAATTTCATTGAGCAGAATTTCAATGGGTTCACAACAAATGTTACAAAAACACTGGGAAAAATTGAAAAAGCGGGAGAAAAAGGTAAGATTGTCTATACCAAATGGAATGCCTTTTCAAGAACTGACGTTATAAAGGTTGAGGAAGACCCTGACCAGATGCTGGTAACAATCGATGGTGCTGCGAATGCGCCTATGTACAGATTTGATGGAAATACTGAAAGCCTTAATAAGTATAAGAAAGATACCGAATATATGCCTTTTTCGTTTGGAAAAAATGACAGTACGCTAATTATCGGGCCTGGAGGAGGAAGAGACGTACTATATGCACTTGCCGGTGGAAGTAAGGATATCACCGCTGTCGAAATTAATACTTCCAGCATAGACGCAGTAAGACATTTTAAAGATTATAACGGGAATATTTACGACAGACCTGAAGTACGGGTATACGGTGAGGATGGACGGAACTATATAAGAAAGACAAAAGATAAGTACGATGTCATATTTCTATCGCTGGTAATGACCAGTACTTCTCAGGGTGCCGGCTATGCGCTTTCTGAAAACTATATATATACTGTTGAGGCAATGCAGGACTACCTTGACCATCTTAAAGAGGACGGTAAACTAGCGTTTTTAACCCATGACCAGGAAGACCTGGGGAAAATAGTAGCAACTGCCATACTAGCATTAAAGAATAAGGGTATACCGGTTAAAGATGCACCTAAATATATGGCAATCTTTAAGAAAAATATGCCCCAGAGCCAGCATGGCGGGGAGCACATTCACAATCCCATGGTGATTATCAAAAATACGCCTTTTACACAAGAGCAGAGTAAAGAACTGGCACAGAAAGCAGTGGAAAATGGAAATATCCCTTTGTTTACACCCCACATCTATGAGCAGGGTCCTCTTGGTCATATAAAAGAAGAGCATATTTCCATGGCAGAATACCTGACAGGTTTTAGTTATAACGTAACGCCTGCAACAGACGACAGCCCGTATTTTTATAACTTTACCAAAGGAATTTCGCCTATATTACTCTTTATACTTTCTGCTGTGATAGTAGGGGGTATGGTTTTATTTATTCCTTATGTTGCCCAACATGGCGCTTCAAGGCCTGCGTTGTATTTTAGCGGCCTGGGTGCCGGGTTCATGCTGATAGAAATTCCTCTCATACAGAAATTTATACTGTACCTCGGTCATCCCGTGCTGGCATTTACCTATGTACTTGCAGCATTGCTGATAGGCTGCGGGTTGGGTGCCTTTATGAGCAGCAGTAAGTTGTTTAATAGAACTATTAAAAATGTATATATGCCTCCTGTATTAATTGTTATAATCAATATGATATTAATTGGTATATTGGGAGGTGTATTTAAAAATACTTCCGACTGGAGCCTGGTCAATAGAATTCTTATTTCATCCATCATCGTGATGATCCAGGGATTCTTTATGGGCATGCCTTTCCCGAGAGGACTTAAACTGTTAAGTGAAAGCGGAAGAAGCGATATCATTCCGGTTATGTGGGGTATTAACGGGGTAATGTCGGTAGTTGGTTCTGTGCTGTCCATTATATTATCTATGGAATTTGGCTTTAACGGTGCATTGATAGCAGGAGGAATTGCTTATATTTTAGTGAGTTTGCAAAATAAAATATAAGAGAAACTTCATTAAATAATAGCCTGCACGTTTCAATGGAGAAGTGTCAGGCTATTTTTACATCTTTTAGGAAAACATTTCAAGCTTTTTATATACTATTGACAAAACATCAATCTTATAGTAATATCTTACTAAACATATAAGAATTATATAAATTATCAGAATACTTAAATTTGACATCAAATGTTAACATTATATAAAAGTTAAGGCATCGAACAATTGAATAACATTCTTATCAAGAGCGGTGGAGGGAACGGCCCTTTGAAGCCCGGCAACCAGCATTAATGTATTGGTGCCAAGTCCGTCAGAGATATTCTGGAAGATGAGATTACAACTCCTATTCTCAACTGCAGAATAGGGGTTTTTTTAAGTTTTAAAAAGAAGGAGAATGCAATGATGAACATTGAAACGATTGTTGCCCAGGCAGGTATTGGTGCAGATTCTGAGAAAGGCTCCATTAGTGTTCCAATCTATCACAGTGCAACCTTTCGGCATATAGCTCTGGGTGTATCAACCGGATATGATTACAGCCGAACATCTAATCCAACCCGGAAGGTATTGGAGGATTTGGCAGCGGAGTTGGAAGGAGGGTGTGGAGGCTATGCTTTTGCTTCTGGTATGGCCGCTGTTACAGCAGTATTAATGATTTTTTCTAAAGGGGATCATTTAATTGTATCTGATGATTTATATGGTGGAACTTATAGGGTTTTAGACAAAATATTCTGTAGATATGGAATTACAGCCAGCTATGTGGATACGTCTAACGTCGAAGAAGTGATAGCAGCCATCCAGCCGGAAGTTACAAAAGCTATATTTATTGAAAGTCCTACCAATCCATTAATGAAAATCACCAACATCCGGGAGGTTGCTTCGGTAGCAAAAAGCAGAGGGATATTAACCATTGTAGACAACACCTTCATGACTCCCTATCTACAGCAGCCTATTAAGTTAGGTGCAGATATTGTTGTGCATAGTGCTACTAAGTATCTAGGCGGCCATAATGATGTTTTAGGAGGTATTGTCGTAGGAGCTACTCAAGAATTATGTGAAAAAATTAAATTTATTCAAAACTCTACAGGAGGAGTTTTAGGACCTCAGGACAGTTGGCTAATGATTAGAGGCATTAAAACATTAGCTGTCCGAATGGACCGGCAGCAGGATAATGCTTTTAAAATAGCAAAATGGCTCAAAGAGAGACCAGAGGTTAAAGAGGTCTATTATCCTGGTTTGCCAGGACACCCGGGTCATAATATTATAAGCGAACAGGCCAAAGGATATGGGGCGATGATCTCGTTTAAAGTAAAGCGTAAAGAATTTATCGAACGAATTATCAACAGGGTTAGGATTATATCTTTTGCAGAAAGTCTCGGCGGGGTGGAAAGCTTAATAACATATCCTGCCAAGCAAACCCACGGGGATATCCCAGAAGAAGTGAGAAACCGTATTGGTGTGACCGACGATTTGTTAAGATTATCTGTGGGTATAGAAAATGCTGATGATTTGCTAAAAGACCTGGAACAAGCTATGGAAGGAGGGAGAGCATGAGATATGGGACCAAGATTTTGCATAACGGTAATGAAACAGATCCGAATACAGGAGCCCTCAGTATCCCTATCTACCAGGTTTCCACATTTCATCAAGAAGATATCGATAGACCTGGCAAATATGATTATGCACGTTCCGGCAATCCTACCAGGGAAGCATTGGAGCGTACTATAGCAGCATTGGAAGGGGGAACCTATGGATATGCCTTTGCATCGGGAATGGCAGCAGTTTCATCAGTGCTGGCTATATTTCGGCCGGGGGATCATATCATAGCAGCAGAGGACCTTTATGGTGGAACATACCGGATTCTCACACGATTTTTCTGTGAATTTGGCATTGAAGTAACCTTTATAGATGCAACAGATGTAAATGCCATAGAGAAAGCTGTTAGAAACAATACCCGTGCTCTCTATCTGGAATCTCCGTCCAATCCTCTTTTAAAAATTACGGATTTAGGGGCAGCTGTAGATATTGCAAGGAGGCATAACCTTATAACCATCATTGATAATACCTTTATGTCTCCCTATTTCCAGCGGCCTCTGGATTTAGGCATTGATATTTCCATTCACAGCGCAACCAAGTTCATTGGAGGTCATAGTGATGTAATCGGGGGACTGGTAGTTACCAAACGGGAAGATCTTGCAAAAAAAATATATTTTGTTCAAAACGGGTATGGTGCAGTATTAGGACCCCAGGATTGCTGGCTTCTGCATAGAGGAATCAAAACTCTGAGAGCAAGGATGGAGATACAGCAGCAATCAGCTGATAAAATTGCCCGGTGGTTAAAAAATCAACCATGGGTGGAAGAGGTCTTTTATCCAGGGCTTGAAAGTCATAATGGATACGCTGTTCATGCGGCACAGGCAACCGGAGCAGGTGCAGTGCTTTCTTTTAAAACTGTCACAGAAAAAGTTGCAAAGAGTATCATGAAAAATGTAAAAATATGGTCAGTCGCAGTTAGCCTCGGTGGAGTAGAGTCTATCATGTCATACCCTGTGAAGATGTCCCATGCTTCTATGCCAGAAGAAGAGCGTAGGAGATTGGGAATTACAGATACATTGATCCGGTTATCAGCAGGATTGGAAGAAGTTGAGGATTTGATGGAAGATATAGAAAAAGGTGCAATACTGGTATGAAAATACGAATTTAATTGTATTATATAAATATTTATAAGGATAAGGAGATTGTTAATATGTTAGAACAAAAATTCAACGATTTAAAAAATTATATAAAAAGCCTGGGAAGCGTTGCAGTAGCATACTCCGGAGGTGTTGATAGTACCTTTTTAATAAAAGTTGCTCATGATGTTTTAGGGGAGAAAGCGATTGCTGTTACTGCCCGTTCTTCTACCTATCCTGAGAGGGAGTTTAATGAAGCAGTAGAATATATTAAGGATATTGGTGCACAACATATTGTTATCATTTCTGAAGAATTGGATATTGAAGGGTTTTCAAACAATCCTACAAATAGATGTTATTACTGTAAAAAAGAACTGTTTCGGAAGGTTGGGGAAGTAGCTAAAGAAAAAGGAATACAATATGTTGCCGATGGCTCCAATTATGATGACCTGAATGACTACAGGCCTGGTATGCAGGCAGCGAGGGAATTACAGGTAGTAAGTCCCCTAAAATACGCTAAGTTGACAAAAGAAGATATTCGAATACTGTCGAAACAACTTGGGCTGCCGACCTGGGATAAGCCTGCCTTTGCCTGTCTTTCATCAAGGTTTCCTTATGGACACAAGATTACCAGAGAAAAATTATCAATGGTTGAAAAAGCGGAACAATACCTCATGGACCTGGGTTTTAGACAGCTGCGCGTACGCCACCATGGAGAGACTGCCAGAATCGAAATAGGTGAACAGGAGTTTGACAGGTTTCTGGATAGAGCATTAATGCGTAAAGTAGCTGAAAAGTTAAAAAGCTTAGGTTTTACTTATGTGTGCCTGGATTTGGAAGGTTATCGTATCGGAAGTATGAATGAGGTATTATAGAAGATGAATTTAAAAAAGTCACGGCTATTTAAGGGAGTTTTTTTAAACATTTTATGATAATATTTGATCCAAGACAGGAAGGAAAAGTCTGGCATAAACTGGTTGATATATTATTTATAGCAGTAGTTGCAGTGGTTTACGGATTTAACGAGTGGGAAGAAAAGCTCCTGAAAATCTTGCAATGCTTAAAAGACTTGCATTAAATATGGTAAGAAAAGATGAAAAAAGACATCCGAAAAAAGCCTAAGGATAAGAAAAGTACATGCATTACTTGATGAAGAATATTTAGAATATATATTAAGAATAAATTTTGGATGAGACCGAAGAGGCTTAAAATGAATACTTTTACCTTACTGGGTGTCTCCAATAAGGAACACCTGGTTAGTAGAGTATTGCCTTTTTTAAGCTGTATCAGTCAAGACCCTGGGCGTGTCACGTACCTGTTCATTATAATACCAGGGGACACATCAATAAAAATTTGCCTGTCTTATATGATTAATGCTGTAATAGCATTTTTTAAAAAAACTTGTGAAAAGGTTTTAGCAGGAAATGAGTTCATGAATTTGCCGTGTGTATACGTAATCTCCGACTTTAAAACTCTCAATTATTCCTGTATAATATATATATCGATTCTTTACTTTTACGGTGATATGGGAGTTATTATGGAAAAAACATTTTGCAGATACAAGACCAATGAAAATAATTTTAATTTTGTCCATTCAGTTGCACAACCCCCGGGTGATTTTCCCGTGCATATCCATGATTTATACGAGCTGTATTATTTTATTTCGGGAGATGTTACCTACTACATTGAGGGACAGGCATACAATATTAAACGCAATGACATCCTCATTATCAACAACCGTGAGCTTCACAGACCCGTATTTAATTCAACCCGCCCCTACGAAAGAATGGTTATACATTTTAAACCGGAATATGTTTCTTTATTCCAAAGTAAAGAATATAATCTGTTATATTATTTTGAAAAAAGAAGGCTGGGACAATATAACAGAATCGAATCGGAAGATGTGCTGCAATTTGGTATAAACAAATATTTTAACCAAATTGAAAAATGTGCCACGGAAGAATCAGCCGAACGTCATGTAATGATTAAAACTGTTTTTGTCCAGATGTTGGTAGCACTGAATAAAATATTTGATCAAAAGAAAAATGTGGTCACAAGCTCTTTCGGATATGATAAGAAAATAAGTGCCATATTGGATTTTATTAATAATCATCTGGATGAAAAAATTACACTTGATACATTGGAACATAAGTTCTTTGTTAATAAATATTACCTGTGCCATCTTTTTAAGAAAAACACAGGCTTTACAGTAATTGAATACATCACTTACAAACGGATTATGAAAGCAAAGGAACTTTTGCTTGCCGGAATACCAGCCACTGAAGCGTGTCATTCCGTTGGCTTCTCCGATTACTCCAATTTTTATAAGGTATTTAAAAAAATTATAGGTGTATCTCCCAGAAATTTTACAAAATAGCTATCAAATTATAGATATCATTGCTTGTTTTTACATTTTATGATGTAGTTTTAATTCAAAAACAATTGGTAGCTCGTAATCTGTATCTACAATAAGATGCAATTTATATCAGAACCATTTAACAACCTTTTCTCAGGCAGTTCCATCTTCACGAACGCCTCTATATGTTTTTTTGCCCCAGTCTGTATCCAGATCACGACGCCCATCTGCTTCTTTATTTTCTCTTCCAGATAGAGATTGAATCGCTTTACCGTACAAATAGTGTTTTTTGTGGTATTACTCAAACACGCATTCTACCGTCTTTTTTGGGGTAAAATTATTTTTAGCCTATTCGCTTTCTATTTGCTATATCTGAATTTCGGAACATCTAAAAAGTATATAGATAATGTTCATGTAAAGGATGTCAAAAAAACTGACACGGGAAATGTGTTTGTGCCGGTAGGCCACGGAGATATTGATTGGAAGGGGCAGATGAACGATTTAAAAACCGATGGCTATGCAGGTAATATAGTCATCGAGACACACTGCAAACCATTATTGGAATTAACACGGAAGTCCGTAGAATATGTGCGCAATATTTGCAATATTTAAAGCAACAAAACCCAAGATTATATATAAATGTTGGGATATAATATCAATATAAATAATACCTTATCTTGAGCTTTTTAAGCATACCATTGAAATTGCTAAATTTAAGTATAATAGCTATAGACATTGCCATTATATAAGAAGGTCAAGAAAGAAATTTCATTGTAAACAGGTGAATATTATGGATAAAACATTAAACGCTGCCATTATAGGATGTGGGGCTATATTCAAAGTACATGCTGATGCAATTAGAGACAGTTCCTATGCACAGTTGGTTTCTGCAGTGGATATAGATGAACAAAAAGCGAGGGCGGCAACATTAGAATATGAATGTAGTTTTTATACGGATTATAGAGAATTGTTAAAGAATGAGAAAATAGATGTCGTGCATATCTGTACGCCTCATTATTTACATGCTCCTATGGCGATTGATGCAGTTAGAGCAGGAAAGCATGTGCTGGTGGAAAAACCTGTGGCGATCAATTTGGAGCAAGCGCAGGAAATGGCTGCAGAAGCGAAAAGAAACAATGTATATATAGGCGTCTGCTTTCAAAACCGGTACAATGATACAACGATTAGAGCAAAAGAAATACTGCAAAAGGGGTTATTAGGAAAAATTAGAGGAGTCAAAGGGATAGTAACCTGGCATAGAAATGAAGACTACTATACACAAAGTGGATGGAGAGGGAGCTTTGAAACTGAGGGTGGAGGCGTCCTCATTAACCAGGCCATCCATACACTGGATCTTATGCAGCTGCTGGCAGGTGAAGTGGAGGCAATAAAAGGTAATGTAGATACCCGTGTGCTTCAGGGAGTAATAGAGGTAGAAGATACTGCCGATGCGACAATATACTTTAAAAATGGGGCAGTAGGGCTATTTTATGCTACCAACTGCTATACTGCAAATTCACCTGTAGAGCTTGAGGTGCATTGTGAGAAAGGCTTATTAAAAGTGGATGATGACGGACTTTACATGATACATGATGGAAAAAAAGAGTGGCTGACCGGTAACCGTTACCAAACAGGATACAAAGATTACTGGGGCGGTAGTCATAAGAAGCTGATAGAGCATTTTTATCAATGTATAGTTGAACAGCGAGGTGAAGGATATATTACAGTTGAAGAAAGCATGGTATCACTTAAAATGATTGAGGGGATATACCGCTCGTCGGCAACAAATCAAAAATACTCTTTTGAACAACCTTGGTGATTGCATAATGGCATAAAATGATTGAGTTATTTGTAGCGGCGGCCCGCGGGGACTGGTGCACAATACCAGCTAACGGAATATATGAACCAATCCGATGGGTTCTCCTCTACAGAAAGTCAGTTGAGTGATGAGTTAAGTGTTGATATGCAACAGGTTGATGATTCTGCAATTGTCTAATAAACTAGGTGGGAGGATGAAATCATATGAAATTTTCAGTTTTTACAGTAGGTACTCCGGACTACAACCTGGAGGAAACGGTTATAAAGCTTAAGGAATTTGGCTATGATGGTGTGGAGTGGAGAGTGGCAGAGGCTTTGAAATCAGAACCCGATCCTATACCGCCAAAAGAACGATGGTATTGGTCTTACAATAAGAGCACGGTTGATATTGATACCATAGAAGAAAAAGCCGAATATGTAAAGTCTATTTGTGAAAAACATGGTATGGAAATTTGTGCTCTTGCTACTTATCTTACACCGGATCAGGCTGATAAAGTGGAAAGAGTGTTAAAAGCAGCAGTGATAATGGGGTGCCCCAGAATCAGAGTTAATGTTCCCGGATATAAAGGAGATGTAAATTACAATGATTTATTCAATAAAACGATTAGTGAAATCAAAGTACTAGAGCAGTTGGCTAAGAAATATAATGTAAAGATCAATTTTGAAATTCATATGGGTAACATTATTCCCAGTGCCAGTGCTGCCTACAGACTTGTCTCCAATTTTGACAGCAGGTATATCGGAGTTATCCACGATGCAGGCAATATGGTGCATGAAGGCTTTGAACAGTATAAAATGGGTGTTGAACTGTTAAATGACTATTTAGATCATGTACATGTCAAGAATGCACGATGGGTGAGGGATGAGAATATAAAAGAGCAGTACAACTGGAAGCCGGAGTGGTGCCCGATACCGGAAGGGATAGCAAATCTGAAAAGTTTAATAGAAGCATTAAAAGCAATAGGGTATGACGGTTATTTATCCTTTGAAGATTTTTCCAATGAAACAGCTACCGATGAAAAGCTAAAAAACAATCTGGAATACATAAAAGAATTATTGAAATGAAACTAAAAAGCTTACGGAACTAGTTCCGTAAGCTTTTTAAGATATCAAAATATTCAGGAAAAGAAATATTTACAGTCATTTTTTGTTTCTAATATAAGGAATGAAAAATGAAGGGAGAAAAACGTATGAATAACATTGTATTCCGTCCGTACTTTCAAAGGAAGAAGTAAATACTCTGATTAAAAGAAACAATAGCAGGTGAAATACATGTATGCTAGCATGAAAAAAATCTTTGATAAATTTTTTGACATAAATATTTTTCAAAAGTTAATAATTTCTTTTACTCTCATCATAGTTATTCCTTTATTTACTTCATATTACATTTCCAAGAGGACTATGGGTGAAGTAATCGTTAAACAAGTATATGGAGATACTTTGAATTCATTACAACTTGTAGCAAGTAGTGTAGATGAAATATTGGGTAGAATGATATCAGCTTCTTTATATGTAAGTCAGGATGAAAACATTAAACTAATTCTTCAAGCAGAGTCAAATATTAGTCTAATAGATGATAATATTGATCAACCAAAAAAAATGCTTGAAAGACTTAATAGAATTAATAAGGTTAATAATATGCTAGACAACATATCATTTAATACTATGGGAAGTAAATGCTATATTACCCTTATTACACCGTCAGGTGCAAAATACACTAATTGGCATTATGATGGGAAATTAGCAGAAGATTATTTATTACCATATATGAATGGTAAACTTATACCGTCAGATAATAGTGTCATATGGAAAGACATTGAAAAAAACTATGTTTATAATGATGTAAAGTCAAAGCCCTATGTTTTAACACTTATTAAAAACGTTAACGATGAGTGGTACAACCAAAAATATGGTACAATTATTATTAGTATTCCCGAAATAGAAATACGAAAATTTATATCTAGCAGCAATAATAATTATAAAAGATTTATCATAGATAAAAACATGAATATCATTTCAGATTCAAATGGTGAAAACATTACAAAGTCTTTTGAAGAAATTTATGACGGAGTAATTCCTAAAGAAAGAAAAGGATATTTTATTGACAAACTTAACAGTGGTAATAAAGTTCTTATCACATACTATAAAATTGATACTATGCAGTGGACAGTTATAGACATAAAGTCTTATGATTATATTACCCAGGAATTAACTCAAAGCAACAATAGGTTATTAATAGGAAATATTATTTGCATATTTGTTTTTCTTGGGGTAGCGGGTTTTATCGCAAGAAGTATTGCAAAGCCCATTAAGCTTTTAACAAAAGAGATGTTACTTACAGATTTAGAGTCTGTGTATCAACAAGTTAGAATAAAACGGCGGGATGAGATTGGTGTTTTGGAAGATAGTTTTAATACCATGAGGAAAAATATTCATAAGCTTATGCAAGAAAACCTAGAAAAGGAAAGAAAAAAAAGGGAAGCTGAATTAGAAGCGTTACAAGCACAGATTAGCCCTCACTTTCTATTTAATACATTAAATGCTGTTAGATGGGCGGCAATAAATAATAATAGCAAAAAAGCTGCTGATATGGTCTTGGCGTTAGGAAATCTTTTGAGGATGACAATTATAAAGAATAATGAATTAATTAGTATAGAACAGGAGATAGAGAATCTTAAATACTATATTGCTATTATAAAAATGAGACATGCTACCATGTTTGACGTTTTTTATGATATTGACGAAAGTATTAGAGATTTTCAAATTCCTAAGCTTTTATTACAGCCTTTAGTTGAAAATGCAATTTTACATGGATTTGAACAATTAAAGGTTGGGGGAAGAATCGATATAATAGGGACTGAGAAAAAGGATAAAATTTTAATATTAATTAAAGATAATGGAAAAGGAATGGATACTACTTTTTTATTAGAAGAAAAGAATATAAAAAGTCTAAAGTTTTCAGGAATAGGGATTGAGAATGTTAATGAGAGAATTAAAATACATTATGGCAAGGAATATGGTATTGTTATAAAAAGTGAACCTGGTAGAGGGACTACTGTAGAGGTGTGGCTTCCTAAAAAATTTGGAGAGGTGATAGAATGATTAAAACAATTATTGTTGATGATGATATTGAGATGTTACAGGGATTAGAAAACATTATTACATGGGAAGATTATGGATTCTCATTAGTAGGGAAAGCCGATAATGGTGCAGACGCATTAGAACTTGTCAAAACATATTTGCCCGAATTGATCATCACTGATATAACTATGCCTGTTATGAATGGCTTGATATTAATAAGAGAGGCAAAAGAAATTATTCCCGAAGTAAAAACTGTAATACTGACATGTCATGAGGATTTTTATTATGCTAAAGAGGCAATTGAGTTAGCAGTAGATGACTATCTTGTAAAAATTACTCTTACAGAAAAAGAATTAATAAGAACAATTTTAAAGATTAAAGAAAAAATAAAAATTCAGAAAATGCAAAAAGATACTGTTTTGCAAATGGACTATGAATTAAATAGTAGCAAGCATGTTATAAAGAATAAGTTTTTTATGGATATAGCAGAAGGTTTGAGCCTTCAGCAAAATTATCTGCATAAAAAGGCGGAATTTCTTAAGATTGATATTCCAAAAGATGAATACCGGGTAGTAGGACTTTTTATAGATAATTTTAATCATGCTATTAGAAAATGTCCAATAAAAGAACGTAATCTACTACAATACGCTATATCAAATATTCTTGAAGAAATGATACAGCCCATAAAGAACATAACATTTTTTTCATATAGTGATGACACATATATAATACTATATTGGGATAATGATAGCAACATAATAATAAAACAAAAAATGATGGATACGCTTAAAGAGTTCCAAGAAAAAATTGTTGAGTACCTCCATATTAGTATATCTGCCTGTATTAGTTCCTATTATACAAATATCACCAATTTGAAAAAAGCGCTTGATGAAGTAAGGGGACTTAGAAATGGATATTTTTATTTGGGAACAAGAACAATTATGACACCTCAACAATATCAGTTCAACAACATTTCCGAGTCATTGGCCAAAAAGTACTTGGACGATTTTAGAAATGCAATTAATACGTATGATAAGAGTATAATTAATCAATACCTTAAAGAATGGTATGAAGAAATTATTAAGAAAAACTATGAACCTAATAATGTAAAAGAATTATTTAAAAGAGTCTTTATTGATGTTGGTGCTTTGGCAAATAAACATGGAATTAAAGTTGATGAATTAGATTACGATGCTGATACATTTGAAACATATCAAAATAATTTAATATCAGCTGTAAATAATGTTTTATTAAGAATAGAACAAGAAAAGAATATTTCTTCGAGAAAAGAGATCAATGACGTTATAAAATATATTGAAAAAAATATTGGTGAACCAATCAATTGCGAGTTAATGGCTAACCATGTTAATATGAACAGCAGCTATTTTAGCAGGTTGTTTAAGCAGGAGGTAGGAGTTAGTTTCTCGGAATATTTAATAAATAAAAGAATAGAGAGGGCTACAGATTTACTGATAAATACAAATTTAACAATAGAAGAAATAGCGCAAGCAGTTGGAATTGAAAATGTAAGTTACTTTTACCGAATCTATAAGAAAGTAACAGGAAAGACACCAAGAGAGATAAGAGAAGCAAAGTAATAAAAAGATAATTTTAAGTAATAAAAGTACATTGTTTAATTAATTAAATAGTATTAAAATAAAATCAAGATAAGAGAAAGGCCAGTTGTAAAATGTCAAGGGGGGAATTGGAAATAAATTTTTTGATATATTTATTTACTTGTCAAGGTATAAGTAGAACGATTTGAGTTATTCAGAGTATCTCTCCAAAGATCTCTGTGAAGAGATCTTTGGAGAGATACTCTGGAATATAATTTTCAGAAATTAAAGGTCGAAAATATAAGGTTTGTAGCTGGAAATTTATTAACTTAAACCTTACAAATACTATTATATGAGAAGGAGAGTTCCAATGAATTCGTTCCACAATAAGCATTCTTTAGAACGAGGAGAAAATCTAACTGGTTTTTTATTTGTACTTCCTAGCTTTTTAGGTTTCATTGTGTTTGTATTAGTGCCGGTAATTTTCTCTTTAGGTTTAAGTTTTACAAAATGGAATTTTATCAGTGGTTTAAAAGCAATACAATTTGTCGGTATTAGTAATTATATTGAATTATTTAAAGATGAATGGTTTATTAGTTCTTTCAGAAATAATTTGGTTTTTACTTTTACAACTGTACCAATTACAGCATTTCTTGCACTTGTCTTAGCGGTCATAATCAATAAATATACCTATGGAAAAGATGTTATTAGAGTAATGGTATTTATACCATATATCTCGAGCGTAGTAGCAGTATGTATCGTATGGATGGTGTTGCTGCATCCTACGTATGGGCCAATAAATCAATTTTTAATGCAGTTGGGTATAAAAAATCCGCCAAGATGGCTATCAGATATGAACTGGGCACTTCCAGCAGTTATAATAATTACGATTTGGCAGCAATTAGGGTATTATATAATTGTATATATTGCAGGTTTAAATAGCATATCAAATGAGTTATATGAAGCTGCAGAAATTGATGGTGCTAATCTATTTCAGAAATTCTGGCATATTACGATCCCTATGGTATCACCTACAACTTTCTTTTTAGTGACAATGGGGATAATTGGTTCTTTTAAAGTATTTGATCAGATTAGTGTTTTAACTCAAGGTGGACCAGGTACTGCTACAACAGTGTTGGCTTATTATATCTATCGAACTGCATTTGAGTTTTTTAGAATGGGATATGCAAGTACGGTAGCCTGGATATTGTTCATATTAGTATTTATTATTACCATGTTCCAATGGAGAGCTCAGAAGAAATGGGTAACATATGAATAAGAGGAGAGGCAGGATTCATGAAAAATCAAGTAATTCTAAAAAGTATAATGACTGTGGTAATTTTTGTTATAGCATTTACAATGACGCTTCCTTTACTTTGGATGCTTTCTGCTTCCATGAAAGTGGAAACTGATGTTTTTAAATTTCCTATTGAATGGATTCCTAAAAGATGGAATGTTGTTAGTAATTATAAAGAAGTCTGGGGAAGTCAATATAATTTTGCCATGTATTATTGGAACTCAATAAAAATTACAGTGTTAGCTACCATCTGTCAAGTATTTGTTTCAGCTATGGGAGCTTATGGCTTTTCGAAGATAAATTTTAAGTTCAGAGATTCCTTATTTCTCTTATACCTTGCAACTATTATGATCCCTGAACAGGTAACTATTGTTCCCAGATTTATGATTTTTAAATGGTTGGGATTGTTTGATACTCATACAGGATTAGTGATGATGCTTTCTTTTAGTGTTTACGGAGTATTTCTGCTTAGACAATTTATGGTGGTTATACCTAATTCACTATCTGAATCAGCTAAAATTGATGGAGCGAATCATTTTAGAATTTTTATGCAAATTATATTGCCAATTACAAAACCAGCAATTGCAACACTTTCAATTTTAAAATTTGTGTGGACATGGAATGACTATCAACATCCGTTAATATTTTTGAGTTCAAAGGAAAAGTTTACATTACAGTTGGGAATGAAGCAATTTGCGTCAGAGTCAGGGGAATTCTATTCACTAATTATGACAGGTGCTGTAATGGCAATTATCCCGTTAATCATTGTTTTTATAATAGGACAGAAATATGTTATTGAAGGGATTACTATGGGAGCTGTTAAAGGTTGAGTGCGACACGTCGGTCGTATAGATAACATGTAGACTACCAGATTTACAATGCACTACAACAATGGTGCAAAAGACGTCATCCTAAAAGGGGTAAATGGTGGATAAATACAAAATACTTCCATAGTATAGGAAACAAAAACTGGGTGTTTGCAGCTAAAACAGACAAAAGAATTCATCTAAGATAAGTTCAAATCCCTGTACCGGCTGAAACGTTATAGCGAAGAGACTTTGAGTTGCTTGAGCGGAATGCGGTGAAAGTCGCACGTTCCGTTCTTAGGGGAGTGAGACTCGGTAACAAAGCTTACTTACTCGACTACATTTACTGTTAGGTAAATGATATTAATAAAACATTTTAGGAGGATGGTCAAATGCAAAGAATTAGTAAAAAGTTAGCCATTTTATTGTCTTTAATTCTATTGCTAAGTGCAGTAGGATGCAAAGCTGAACAGCCAAAGCAAACAGGCGAAGTAAAAAAGGAAGAACAAAAAGAAGTTCAAAAGCCAGTTACATTAAAATTTTATTCTTGGGAGTCGTATTTCAAAGATAACAACGAGAAAGTAATTAAAGCATTTCAAGAAAAAAATCCAAATATCAATGTAGAAGTGGAATATGTAGGTGATGGTAATAACAATGAATATTTGAAAAAGATTGATTTAATGTTATTATCAGGGCAGCAGGTTGACATCGTGATGCAAGCAAACTTTGTAGACCATATTGTAAGAGCTACAGCTGGAGTGCTTGAGCCTTTAGATGACTTTATGAAAGCAGAAGGAGTAAAATATGAAGATATCTTTACCTTTAATTCTAAAATAGATGGAAAAGCATACGGTTTTCCTGGAGATGTGAAATCATGGTTTGTTATGATCAATAAAAACCATTTAGATGAAGCTGGATTACCATTACCTCCACTAGATTGGACTTGGGAAGATTATAGAGAATATGCTAAGAAATTGACAAAAGGAGAAGGAAAAGACAAGCGTTATGGTTCATACTTTCACTCATGGGCTGATTACAACCTACTGGCGTTTTACACAGACCGTTTAGATAATCCTTTCGTCAAGAAAGACGGCTCTTTAAATTTTGATGATCCACTGTATAAAGAGTTTATGAAATTCAGATATGATATGGAAAATGTAGATAAATGTTCTACTCCATACTTTGAAGTAAAATCATTAAATTTGAATTATAGAAACCAGTTTTATAATGAAAAAATCAGTATGTTGCCAGTAGGTTCATGGATGATTTCTGAGATTAAAAATACAGAAAAATATCCTCATGATTTTATTACAGCTTTTGCACCATTACCAAGATGGAGCAAAGAAAGTCCAAAAGGACGGACAATCACAGAAGCTATGTATTATTGTGTAACAAATATCTCCAAGTTTAAAGAAGAAGCATATAAATTTATAAAGTTCTATACGACAGATGGAATGAGTATAAAAGGAACTGGAATGACAGCTCAAAAAGGCGGAGATAAGAACAAGATCTTAGATATTATGATGGGCGAAAATCCATCAAAGCTATATGATGTTGATTCCTTAAAGAAAGTATTTAATAATCCTGATTGGTTTGACAATGTATTTACAAATGTTCCTAAGTATCACGCAGAGTTGAAAAAAATGTTTGTTGAAGAGTCAGAAAAATACCTTGTTAATGGCATATCACTAGATGAAGCTATGAAGAATATTCAAAAAAGAGCACAAGAAATTGCTGATAAAAACAAATAATCTCTAATGCTTATATCAGTGAAGCTGCGGATTGATAATGTGGCTTCACTGATTTACTAGAAGATGAATTAAAAAAAGTAAAAAACTATTGATTTTTTTTAAAAGAAATGTTAATATTATATGCGAATATTTATAAATTATTTAGAGGTTATTGTAATGACTAAAGGTCAAATTGAAGCTAAAATAAGTGAGGCAGTAAGTAAGTTTGAAATAGAGTTTATGGGTAGAGGTCCCAAACAGATAAGGACTATAATTATACAGGACCTCATAATAGTAAGGTTAAAAGGGTTTCTTAGCCAGTCGGAGCAAAAATTAGCTGAGAATAGTCAGGGTGTTGAATTAATAAAAAAGTTACGGAGTACACTATTTGAAAATGCAAGAGAATATTTTGAAGCTTTAATTAAAGAAGTAATTGATATTAACATAATAAGTACTCATTCTGATGTTAGTACAAAAACCGGTGAAAAGATAATTGTAATAACAGTTGATGAGAATTTAGAAGAAAAACTTAATAGATAATTTTGGAAGACCGGGTGAAGGGTTGTAAAAACCAGTCACAGTGTAAGCCAATATTCATTAACTTTGTATAGGTTAACGAATATTGGCTTTTTGTTTTGGTTTTACAAAGTTTCTAAAAGGTTTTGGAAGACTAGCTGAAGGGTTTTAAAACCAGTCGCAATGTAGTCCAATGATGTTAAACATATAAAAAAATATTAGGGGGGACAGACTATATTGCTCTATTAGAAAAACTTATAAAAAAGTAAAATTTATTCAATTAATCACTAAGTGGAGGAGAGTGGGTATTATTATGCTAAACAGTAAAGTTAGTTTTGGAAACGGCGGAATAATCACGATAGAAAAAGAATTATGCCAAAACGCAAAAGAATTAATAATAAGTAAAAGCTTTTTTATACTCATGGAAAGGTTTTGTAATGTTATTGAGAAAGAAGAACCTCGTTACAGGAATTTTTTGGACAAATATTTTAATGATGAGGGATATGTTGATGTGTGGAGAATACCGTTATTGATCTTAGACCTGTATAACGGCGATATGTATTTACACCAAAAACTATTAGAAGATGGTAGTTTTAAATCTGAATTTATTAATTTTATAGGAAAGTTCTATAACTACTGTGTAGTCAAAGAAGAATTATTGTGTATAAACGAGAAACATTTTAATGACTATCATGAAAATATGCTTTTTTTAAAGAAAAATCAACACTTAGCCAATCTAATTCATGATACTTTCTGCAAAGTAATTGAAAATATTCATTCAGACAAAAAGAAGACAGGAGAAGTGATCTAAATGGAGAAAAATATATTAAAAAAATTTATACTTCCTAAAGAATTAGAAAATATATTAACAAAAGGTACAAAGGTTGTAATACCTGAAAACAGGGACCATCTGATTAGACTTGCGATGGGGGGAGAAGATAAGGACATTTTTGAGGTGGCTTACGATATACCGGGTAATGGCAGAGTCGTTGAGGCTACAGTTGCACGCTGCAAAAATGGAGCGGCAGTAAATTATACAGATATCTATATGAGAAGGCGAGATCCTGATTGTATGGTTGTAGCAGACAGGCGGGAAACGGATAAGCCTAGATATCAAGACCGATATGGAGAAAACTTTGAACCTTTACGCAACACAACTTTTGGCTGGCTGGAAAAACAAAACCTTATCGTTATGCCTTTTATGGCCGGTGGACAGGAACTTGGGTATCCGGCATTACTTGTAGCACCTGATAATGCAGGTTTTTTTGCTGCCGGGCTTGCAGATTTGCAGGGGTTTATACCTAAAGATAGCATACCTGACGGGTTTAAACCGAAAGCAATTATTTATCTTGCACCACCTTTTAGGCACACACATTTTAATCAAAAGCAAATAGTTGTCCATAACAGGCTTGACGGTATGCATGAACTTTTCTCATACAATCTTTACCCCGGCCCAAGTGCCAAAAAAGGCATTTATGGTGTATTGCTAAATATTGGTGAAGCAGAAGGCTGGGTAACGGTCCACGGTTCTACAGTCAGAGTTGTAACACCTTATGATAATATCATAACAATCATGCATGAAGGTGCCAGCGGTGGCGGAAAAAGCGAGATGATAGAACAAATACACAGAGAAATGGATGGAAGGATTGTACTTGGAAAACACACAGTAACAGGTGAAAAACTTTATCTTGAGCTAACAGACACTTGTGAGCTTCAACCGGTTACTGATGATATGGCGTTATGTCATCCTTCTTTGCAAAATGGAAGTAAAAAGTTAGTTGTAAAAGATGCAGAACAAGGATGGTTTTTAAGGATAAACCATATAAACAAATATGGGACCGACCCTCATTATGAAAAATTATGCATTCATCCGAAAGAACCTCTGATATTTTTAAATCTTGAAGGTATTCCAGGTTCTACATGCCTTATCTGGGAGCATACAATGGATGAACCAGGAAAGCCCTGTCCCAATCCAAGGGTTATTATGCCCAGACGGTTTGTCCCGAATGTAGTGGATGAACCTGTGGAGGTCGATATCAGAAGTTTTGGTGTGAGGACACCGTCTTGCACAAAGGAAAGGCCGAGTTATGGCATAATAGGATTTTTCCATGTATTGCCTCCAAGTCTTGCGTGGCTGTGGAGACTGGTAGCACCTAGAGGACATGATAATCCCAGTATTACAGATACTGTAGGAATGAGTAGTGAAGGTGTAGGGTCTTATTGGCCCTTTGCAACGGGGAAAATGGTTGATCAGGCAAATCTTTTGCTGGAGCAAATTATTAACACTACTAATACCAGGTATATACTTGTCCCAAATCAGCACGTAGGTGTTTATAAAGTTGGGTTTATGCCTCAATGGATAGCAAGAGAATATCTGGCCAGACGTGGAAGTGCTAAATTCAGGTCGGAACAGCTAGTTGCATCAAGGTGTTCACTTTTAGGTTATTCATTGGAAACTTTAAAAATTGATGGGAAATATTTATCTAAAGGCTTTTTACAGGTTAATTGTCAACCTGAGGTAGGAAATGAAGGATATGACGCCGGAGCAAAAATACTAACTGACTTTTTTAAGAAAGAACTTACAAAATTTATATCACCTGATTTAAATCCTTTAGGGAAGCAAATTATTGAATGCTGTATGAGTGATGGAACCCTTAAAGATTATTTAGAATTAATACCAATGAGAATTTAGGTTAATCAATAGAAAGGTGATCCGATGATTAACAGAAGAAAAAAAATATTGCAACCACCGGCCCAAATAGGGATAATAGGTGGAGGACAACTGGGAAGAATGCTGACAATGGCAGCTAAGAGGATGGGATACCATGTTACAATACTGGACCCCACCCCTGCTTCTCCGGCTGGACAGGTAGCAGATAACCAAATAATTGCTTCGTTTTCAGACCAAAATGCGATAAGAAGATTAGCAGAGCTGACCGATGTTGTTACTTATGAATTTGAACATATAGATGCTGATATATTATGCTGTTTGGAGTCGGAGGGGTACAGTGTGTATCCCTCTGGCAAAACATTAAAAAAGATTCAGGATAAATATAAACAAAAATCATTATTGAAAAGTGTTGGGTTGCCAGTACCTGCTTTTTCTAAAGTTAAAAGTAAAGAAGATATTATACAGAAATTTGAAGAGTTTGGAAATGCACTGGTATTGAAAACCTGTTCAGGCGGATATGATGGCAAAGGAAATGTTATTATAAGAGATAAAAAGGACATAGAAACAGTTTATAATACACTTAAAAAAAATGAATTGATGGTAGAACAATTTGTTGAGTTTACATGTGAATTATCAATAATAGCCGCTAGAGGGTTTGATGGAGAAATTGTATATTACCCTGTTGTCGAAAATATTCATAAAAACAGCATATTAAACTTAACCAGAGTACCTGCAAGTATAGATAATGATATTGAAACGGAAATTAAAAACATAGCAAAAAAAGTATTAGAAGTATTAGAGGATGTAGGGGTATTTTGTATAGAGATGTTTCTTAATTCAGATGGAAAAATATATATAAATGAAATAGCACCACGGCCTCATAATTCAGGACACTATACGATAGAAGGGTGCGTCACATCACAATTTGAACAGTTGATAAGGATTATTACGGGGATGCCGCTGGGTCCTGCCAAATTAATTTCTCCATGTGCGATGGTAAATATATTGGGAAATGATATGGTACAAGGTAAATATACCTTTGAAGGTATTGAGTCTGTGCTGGCAGAAGAGGGATGTTACCTTCATCTGTACGGTAAACACTCGACAGATGAACTGAAAAAAATTGGTCATATTACTGTTTTGGATGACTCTTTAAAAAAAGCGGAAGAAAAGGCATTAAAAGCACTTGAAAATATAAAAATCAAACCTTTATAAATTGGAGGGAAATAGGGTGGATTGCAAAGAGAGGAACGGTTGTTTTCCTAAGGTAGGAATAATAATGGGAAGTGATTCTGATTTTCCTGTTATGAGTGAAGCTGCTAAGGTACTTAAAGAATGTGGTATTGACTACGAAATAAATATTGTGTCGGCACACAGGACTCCGGATAAAATGCATAGCTATGCTAAAACAGCAGAAGAAAGAGGAATTGAAGTTATAATTGCAGGTGCCGGTGGCTCAGCACATCTGCCGGGTATGGTTGCTTCTTTAACGTGTATTCCGGTAATTGGAGTCCCGGTTAAATCCAGAAGTTTAGATGGAATGGACTCATTACTTTCCATAGTCCAAATGCCAAAAGGAGTGCCTGTAGCGACAGTAGCTATTAATGGTGCAGCTAATGCCGGGTTACTGGCTGCCAGGATGTTAAGCATTAAAGATTTAAAGATAAGAGAAAAATTGACCTTATATATGGAAAAAATAGATAAAGAAATAACTCAAGGGCTTGAAGAAATCATCAAATAAAATTGCTAGGGGATAATACATGAAAGAGGAAAAAATTTTTGGTATGTCACCAGAAACAGGCAGATGGATGTTTATTCCTTTAGGAATAATAATCTTTATGTGTCTAGGGACAATATATTCATGGAGTATTTTTAGAATACCTCTTGAAAATTTATTTAATATAGGTGCAACACAAAGTGGGTTACCATATATGCTGTTTTTAGCGGCATATGCAGTTTTAATGCCTATATCAGGGGGATTTATAGACAGATGTGGTCCCAGGACAATGATTATGGTAGGAGGAATGGCTGTTGGTATTGGATGGATTTTATCAGGATATGCCTGGAATATTAATATACTGGCAATAACATATGGTATAATTGCCGGTGGGGGTGTTGGGATAGTTTACGGGGTCCCAATTGCAGTAATTTCAAAATGGTTTCCTGATAAAAAAGGATTAGCAGTGGGTTTAACTTTATCAGGTTTTGGTCTATCTCCTTTTGTAACTGCACCTTTGGCCAGATTGCTTATAGATTTCTATGGTTTGCCTCAGACTTTTAAAATTTTAGGAATAACATTCTTAATCATTATTTTACTATTAGCATTACCTTTTAAATTTCCAAACCAAGAATCAATTATTGAAAATAAAAACCAAAGTAAAAATCATATGGAATTTTCAGATGTAGATACAAAAAAGATGCTAAAAACTTCAAGATTTTATGGACTTTGGATATGTTATACAATAGGGACGTTGATTGGACTTATGACTGTAGGAATAACAAGTGCAGTTGGAGAAGAAGTTATAAGGTTGGATTACAAAACTACTGCACTGACGGTATCATTATTTGCTATTTTTAATGGGGTTGGAAGGCCTTTATTTGGTTGGCTTACAGATAAATTATATCCCTTAAATGCTTCAATAATATCATATATAATAGTAATCTTGTCATCGGGTTTAATGTTAATGGCAAAGGAAGGGGCAGTCGTTTTGTATGTGTTTTCCTTTTCATTGTTTTGGTTGACACTTGGCGGTTGGTTGGCTATAGCCCCCACAGCTACTGCAATATTTTTTGGTCCCAAATATTACAGTAAGAATTATGGTTTTGTCTTTACTGCGTATGGTGCAGGGGCAATATTGGGAGTTTTAATTTCAGGAATATTGCGTGATGTTTTAGGAAGTTATATTTTTGTATTTTATCCAATAATTTTTCTTGCAATACTGGGATTGCTGATTGCAATATTTTTATTAAGATAATCAATTTATTTCAACTATGTTTGACAAAAAATAGGATATAATGTGGACAGAGGGAGTAACACCCTGTTTTGCAACAGGGAACAAAATCGTCAGTTCGGTTGTAATACCCGGTTTTGTTAAATTAATTGTTAAATTAATTTTAGTGAGACTCTGCACCCGACTTGTTAGGTTTGGATGCAGAGTTTTTTGTGTTTAAATACAGATATATTTCTCATTAATGAAAAATCAAATTATCAATGTGTATAGCAATTACTATTGATTTTAATTCAATCTAATTCAGATTATATGATGTCAGTCTGAAAGGGTGGTCAAAATGATACCTGTAGATAAAATTTTTTATTTGTTTTTTTGCAGGAATTTTTATTTTAATATAGAATATAATATAGTATAAAGTAATATGACCTGGTAATAATAGTTGCAGATAATTCATATTGGTAAATTGGTCATACCACTGAGCAGCATAAATGATTATCAAAATAGAAGTAACTTATGCTTTTGTGGATTGCTTCTATTCTACTCATTACTTTTATACTAATATTGGAGGTGCTTAGATGAATACCATATTAAAGCATGTTTCCGCACAGGTGCAATTAAATAAACAAATTGTAAACTGGGCAGAACACTCTGAAAAAGTATTAGATAATCTATATAACTTCAATAAAAATATTGCATTTTTAGGGTTGCCCTGGTCCGGGCATAAATATGCTTTACGAAAATATATAAAATATCTTTCACAAAAAGAGAAAGTAATTATTATTGATTCAGAGGGAGATATAAACCAGTACAAGCGATTTAAAAATTCAAAATATGTCAGACAATTTGAAAAAAAATATCATTTAAAACTGAGTGCAGGCGATTTCTTTTGCATACCAAATATTATAAGTGAGATGAATCAAAGAGGCATAAATATACTTAAAATTAAGTCAATTGATAGGATTATGTATGCAGGTGAACTTTTTGCTGTTATAATGAGAAAATTAGATACGGATAACCGATGTTATAATGAACGTTTGAATATAGTGCTCAATAAATTTACTATTGATTTAATTCCTGATGAAGAGTTCTCAAATACTTATTGTGGAATTCAAATGGAAAACTTTAAATATATTTTTCTTCATGAAACTTTGAGTAATATGCCTTTATCCATAATACGTTCAATAGGACACTATGTCCTCTTTAGACAAAACGATATCGATGCCTGTAATTTGGTAAAAATACTTGGGTTAAATAGAAATCTTTCTTTTGAGCTAACGAATATGGATGTAAAAAAATCTATTATCTTATAGGACTAGACTTGTGCAGTAAAATGAAAATATTTATACAGTAATCCCTAAATTTAGAGAAAGTAGCACCAATATCTATACTATTTTCAGCAAAAGGCTTAAAATCGAGGGTTATATATTTAAAAAGTCAAATGGCTAATGGCAAATGAGAAAAAACTTAATAAATAATTTTTGGAAGACCAGACGAAAGGTTAAAATACCAGTCGTAGTGTAAGCCAATGTTTATTAACTGGAATTGAGTTTACAAATATTGGCTTTTTATATTATGGACTTTAAGCAAGGACGGTGGGACGGTTTGTTATGTGTGTCATTTGCCCTAAGGACGTATTAACAAAAGGTAGAATTTAGAGTTTAGTGTGAGGAGGAGAGAAGTTATGTCAAATGAAAGTTCTATATTAAAAGGGCGAAAAGCAGCCCTTCTTACAATGATAATAGGAGTCTTACTTTATTTTATTGAAAGGGGTACGAATCATGAATGAAGCATATAGGAAAACAGCTACAGAGATCATGGAGAGTTTAAAGGTAACCTCTAAAGGATTAACGGATGAGGAGGTAGAAAAAAGAAGAACGGAATACGGATTCAACGAATTAACGGAAGTAGCTAGAAAAAGTGTGATTCAGGTTTTTCTAGAGCAGTTTAAAGATTTTTTGGTGTTGATATTAATTGGGGCTGCTATCATTTCGATGTTTTTTAATAAAATAGAAAGTGCAATTGTCATTCTTGTGGTGATTTTCATTAATGCCCTATTGGGTACTGCACAACACATTAAAGCGGAGGAATCTTTAAAGAGCTTGAAGGCGCTTTCTTCACCGGTAGCGAGAGTCTTAAGAAATGGACAGAAGCTAGAGATTCCTTCTAGAGAAGTGGTGGTAGGAGATATTTTATATTTAGAGGCGGGAGATTATGTCAGTGCTGATGGTAGAATTATTGAAAATCATAGTCTTCAAGTCAATGAAAGTTCCTTAACAGGGGAATCAGAAAGTGTGCTAAAAATAGCAGATGTCATAGATCAGGATGATGTAGCCCTTGGAGATAGAATAAATATGGTCTTTTCCGGAAGTTTTGTGACCTATGGAAGAGCCATTGCAGTTGCTACAGCGACCGGGATGAATACAGAAATAGGTAAAATTGCAACACTTTTAAAAAATGCAAAAGAAAAGAAAACCCCTCTACAAGCAAATTTAGATAATTTTGGTAGAAAATTAGCAGTTGTAATATTGGCTATATGTGCATTGATTTTTGCTCTCAATATATTTAGAGGGCATCTGTTGATTGAGTCTTTTATGTTTGCGGTATCTTTAGCGGTAGCGGCTATTCCTGAAGCGTTAAGTTCTATTGTGACGATTGTACTTGCCTTGGGAACGCAAAAGATGGCTCATGAAAATGCCATTGTTAGAAGATTGCATGCGGTGGAAAGTTTAGGTAGTGTTTCGGTTATTTGTTCCGATAAAACCGGAACTTTAACCCAAAATAAAATGACAGTGAAAAAAGTCTACGTAGATGACAAAGTGTTAGCTTCCGATGAATTAGACCAGGATAAAGCCTTGGAGAAAAGACTAGTATTGATGGCCTTGTTATGTAACGATGCAATCACTACTAATGATAAAGAAATTGGAGATCCAACAGAGGTCGCACTTGTTAATTTAGGGAGTATTTATGAACTGGATGAGTTAGAGATTAGAAAAAACTATCCAAGAACCGGAGAAATTCCTTTTGATTCAGACAGAAAGCTGATGAGCACTGTTCATAAGATCGATGGAAGAACGGTGATGATCACAAAAGGAGCTTTAGATGTGTTGCTCAAAAGAAGCATCAAAATAGAAAAATCCGTTGGAGTAGAGGAATTAACAGAGCAGCACAAAAAGGAGATAGAAAATGTAAATTTTGATTTTTCAAGAAACGGGTTGAGAGTTCTAGCTTTTGCCTATAAAGAGATCGAAGAGGGAAAAAAGATTGATGTAGAAGATGAAAAGGAATTAACCTTCATTGGAATGATTGCGATGATGGACCCACCAAGAGAAGAGTCGGCGAAAGCGGTAGCGAATTGTATTAGTGCAGGCATCAAAACTGTTATGATTACCGGGGACCATAAGATCACTGCTTCCGCCATTGCGAAGCAAATTGGCATATTACGAGATGAATCAGAAGCGATGGAGGGTTATGAATTAGATAAACTAAGTGATGAAGCGCTTAAAGATAAGGTAAAAGGTATTTCGGTTTATGCCCGGGTTTCACCAGAGCACAAAATAAGAATCGTAAGAGCTTGGCAGGAAAAAGGTAATGTGGTTGCCATGACGGGTGATGGAGTGAATGATGCGCCTGCGCTGAAACAGGCGGATATAGGGATTGCAATGGGAATTACAGGGACAGAGGTTGCTAAGGACGCAGCAGCCATGATATTAACGGATGATAATTTTTCTACCATCGTAAAAGCAGTTTCTAATGGTAGAAATATATATGCGAATATAAAAAACTCTATTAAATTCTTGCTTTCTGGAAATACAGCAGGAATCTTGTCTGTACTATATGCATCCCTAGCAGCATTGCCCAATCCTTTTGCGCCAGTTCATTTATTGTTTATTAATTTAGTGACAGATAGTCTTCCGGCTATTGCAATCGGTGTTGAGCCTCATAAGGAAAACGTGATGAAGGAAAAGCCTAGACATATAAATACGCCGATACTTAATCGATCCTTTGGATTGGAGGTGCTCATCGAGGGATTTTTAATTGCAGTAAGTACAATTATTGCGTTTTACATAGGATTAAATATAGGTGATGTGAAACTTGCAAGAACCATGGCCTTTGCAACCTTATGCCTGACAAGAATTTTACACGGATTTAACTGTAGGACAAAAGAATCCATCTTTAAAATAGGGATATTTTCCAATAAATATATTTGGATTGCTTTTGCGATCGGTTTGTTATTGCTAATTTCCGTATTGGAGTTTCAACCTTTAATGCGGATATTTGAAGTCGTTCCGCTTACTATCAATGAATATAAAATCATTTTTGGATTGGCGCTGGTGCCGTTTATTTTGGTGCAAATATATAAGTTATTGTTTGTGAACGGACCTAGGGAATAGTAAAAGTGGTTTCGAGCGTGCCCGGCGAAGCCGTAATTCGCTAACTGGTGCAAGTCCAGTCCAAGTAACCACCAAGGGGCTTGGTAGTCAAAGACCAGCGTCAACAGAGATGTGGACGTTGAAGCGTCTTGGAAAGCTTCGATAGAAGCCGACAAAATTTCAGACCGTAACAATATGTACATGGTTAATTACCATGTGGATGATGCTGAAGAGCAATGCCGGAGAGCATGGAAGCTTGTTTTCGAAAGTAAGATTGATGAGGTTTATAATTATTTCTTTGGGAAAATGATTAAAGCCGGAAAGAAGAGAGTAGAAGAGACTATAGAACAAACTGTTGAAGAAATACTGAACATTGCTTACCAATACAATATTGAGCAAAATGCAAAGGCGTTTGCCGATGATTTGAAAGTATTTTTTTACGTAGAAAAATATTTGCTTAGACCAAGAAAATAATGTATTATATAGATAGGCATAGTATGATAAATGATGGCATAAATGAAAAGAACGGTATATCAATTATAGAAGTAACTGTATAAGTTAGGGTGATAAAGTGCTTACTAAAGATCAGGAACTGAGATATTCAAGACAAATTATATTAAAGGACATCGGCTATAATGGACAGCAAAAACTTTTAAAATCCAGGGTACTTGTAATAGGAAGTGGGGGGCTGGGTTCACCGGTCCTTTATTATCTTGCAGCAGCCGGCGTTGGCACACTTGGGATGGTAGATTTTGACATAGTTGCCATCTCGAATTTGCAGAGGCAAATACTTCATTTTACAGAAGACATAGGAAAAAAAAAGGTGGATTCTGCAGAGGAAAAAATAAGAAAACTTAATCCGGATGTAAAAATAATAAAATATCCTTTTAGGATGAATATAGATAACATTGAAGAGATTATTCAAGACTACGACGTAATTGTAGACGCAGTAGATAATTTTACCGCAAGATATTTGGTCAGTGATTGCTGTTACTTTATGAAAAAACCTTTGGTAGAGGGGGCCGTACTTGGATTTGAAGGTATTCTTATGACAATCATACCTGACCATTCCCCGTGCTACAGGTGCCTGTATCCTGAACCGCCTCAGGACGGGGTAATTCCTACCTGTAATGACTTAGGCATACTGGGGGCAATTACGGGGACCATTGGTTCATTGCAAGCGCTTGAAGTGGTTAAAGTCCTTTTGGGGATTGGGGATACGCTTTCAGGACGAATCCTGTCATTTGACGGATTAAGTATGAATATCAGGGTGATTCCATGGAAGAAAAGGGAGACATGCCCGCTCTGTGGTAAAGAACCTACAGTAAAAGAACTGGTAGAGTATGAAATCAAATGCAAATCTAAAATTACATAATGGGTGTATATTTTTTAGTTGAAGAATATTATGGAAAGAACGTTGCGGAAAGGCTTAGAGCCTGTTAATCATATTCTTCAACTAAATTAAATGCACCCTTACATAATATATAGATAGCGTTAAAGATTTTACATTAACAATTATGCAGCAGTTAAATATTTGATAATAAAGCAAATGGGGTATAAATATGTTAGATTTATTGGATAAATTATATGAACAAAATTATTTAACTAAAGAAGAAATCGTATATATACTAAAGAATCTGGATGATGCGCATAAGAAAATCCTGTTTGATTATTCCCATAGCACCAGACTAAAGTATTATGGCAATAAAGTTTTCATGAGGGGGCTTATTGAGTTCTCCAATATATGCAAGCAGGATTGTCTCTACTGTGGTATTCGTGCGTCCAATAGGAAGGTTGATAGATACCGGCTTACCCCCGATGAGATCATAGAATGCTGCAGGGAAGGCTATCGGCTGGGCTATAGGACCTTCGTGCTGCAAAGCGGGGAAGATTTCTGGTATACAGAGGAAATATTGACAGGAATCATAAGAAAAATTAAAGAATTATTTCCTGATGTAGCGATTACCCTTTCCATAGGGGAAAGAAGTGAAGAGGTATATAGAAATCTTTTTGAAGCAGGTGCCGACCGGTTTTTACTAAGGCATGAAACAGCGTCCAGGCATTTGTATGAAAAATTGCACCCTACAATGAATTTTGATAACAGGATAAATTGTCTAAAGACACTAAAGAAAATCGGCTACCAAGTAGGAGCCGGGTTTATGGTTGGACTTCCTGAACAGACAGCAGAAGATTTGGCAGGAGACTTATGTTTCTTGAAAGAATTGGAGCCGGATATGATAGGGATAGGTCCCTTTATTCCCCACAGGGAAACGCCTTTAAAAGGTTCCAAAGGAGGTACAGTTGAAGATACACTTGTAATGCTGGCATTTGCGCGTTTGCTGGTACCGGATTGTCTGCTGCCGGCAACAACGGCAATGGGAACATTGCATCCAAAAGGAAGGGAATTAGCCTTAAAAGTAGGTGCAAATGTAGTAATGCCAAACCTTTCTCCAACAGCGGTGAGAGCTAAATATGAATTATATGAAAATAAGATTTGTACGGGAGATGAAGCAGCCCATTGCAGGCAGTGCATCGAAAGAAGGATTAACTCAGCAGGTTTTGAGGTGGATATGGGCAGGGGAGATAGCCTGAAGTCGAGAAACAGCATGCAAAGGGTATAGAATATTTTATATAGATTATTGGAATTAGAGATTAGATCACGGCGAGTCGAATGACTCGCCATTTTTATGGAATATATGTGATAAGGTGAGAAATATGTTATTTTATAATGTTTAAATAATACACTCTAACTTGTCCACTCATTCAAAATGAGAAAAACAAAATGTTATTTTAAGGCTGCTTTTAAGGCTCTTTGGACAGCTAACTTCCAGTTGTTTGAGCTAACGGTAGCTCCAGAGATAGAGTCCACTTCGTATGTTTGTTTCTCAAGCATTTTGCTTGCCAGATCTTTTCTAAACTGTTTTAAGTTAGGTCTTTTTTTGCCGTCGACCTCCTGACCGGCCCACTCGTCATAGTTTACTTCTTTGCCTTCAGTATCTAAACGTCTAAGTGTAATATCTGTCATCTTGCCGTCTTTGATCACTACAGTAGCATTCTCATTTCCGTACTGCCATTTATCACCGTCAGCTGTATACGTCCCATCTTTATAGCTGGTGCTTCCTGGTCCTGGTGAAGGCAATGGACTAGGAGAAGGAGATGGACTTGCTGCTGGAGAGGGTGATGGAGATGGAGAAGGTACTGGCGATGGAGACGGTGATGGTGTTGGTGATGCCTGTGGAGGAGTGGGTCTGGCCGGGGCACATGCACTCACAGAAAATATTACTAAAACAACCAGTACAATACTTAAAAGTCTTTTCATAACTTGCCTCCATTTCAAAATTTTAATATTGTAATATATTATTTTTAGTGGACAGTAAGTTAGTGTTAGAGTGTAGGTAAACACTATGATATTAGTTATGAGCAGATGTGATAATTTTATACAGAAAAAGTAATATTCTGATATAAGGAAAAAGCTCCACATTTCTGTGGAGCTTTCTTTGTATATTATTTGCGGTGAGGTTTGTTATTGTTATTATTATTCTCAGTAAATGCTTCTTGCGCACTCTCAAAATCACATTTTTGAGGTGGGAAGAACTCGTCAACCGGGAATCTGATTCTTTCAAACAATTCACAAGGATTGTCTTCAGTAGCTGCAATACATTCTTTCTCCGGTACACAGAAATCAAAAGCAGGAATGAGTAACTGAACATTTCGTTCAATTTTGATGATTGAGAACAATCCAAGAGTAACAAATACTCTTTTTCTTTCAACTCCTGCTACCAGGTCATCGTCAAAGCATCTGCATACACTTTCAGGTATTGCTGCCAGATCTACATTATCAGTTGGGAATAACCTGTCGGTAATATCAACCAATTTAGCTGCCAGGCATATTGGGTCAACAACTTCGACCTTAGCTTTTGGCAGATTGGTCTTTTGCCAGAGCTGCGGGTCGAAAGCACCCTCTTGGAACTTGGATTCAAAAATTCTAGCCTTACCTTCAGAACCAAAGAGCACAACTGTCTTATCAAAAGTGGCTAATCCTTCTACAGTTGTAGGTCTTCCAACACTGGTAAATGCATCCAAGGTAATCCTAAAGAAGAATTTCACATTAACTGTGAAAAATCCCCTGTTAAATGGAACGGGTTCCAGGTCAGGGAAGACCCAAATGATTTCAGCTTTCCTGCATTTAACGTTAATTGCCCTGTCAACGATTTCCTGGCCTCTTCTGGTCAAGAGAACCCTCAAGTCTTCCAGGCAGTCTTTTTCCCTACATGAATCATAGACTTTATCCGTTTGTATGCATACTGCTTCTTTAAATCCTGGTACACCTGCGATCGGTCCTGGTTTAAGTTTTTCGGACATATTTAACCCTCCTTATTACAAGAATTTTTAATGCAGAGTATTAAAGATTTATATACTCTTGTTACCATAATATTCTAGAATGATATTATGTGTGCTTTCCATACCAAAAAAATTGCAAGCAAAAAGAATAAAATTTTTTCATACTTATAATTAATCAACTTTAAAATTAAATATTTAGATATTAAAGTTGGTTAATTTCATCGATAACTACATTAATTTATTTTTAATTTTAATATTGCTTATCGATACTTTTATCTATAAATTTACTTTTCGCTTAGTAACCTTTTTGATATCAGAATCATAGTATATTGTGAGAAGTAAACCTAAAATAATTTAAAAAGGAGGTTCTCAATATGTCTGGAGGAGGATATGGACTATTTGACAACAGTGAAATATTATTTTTTATCCTAGTTTTCTTGTTCCTGTTCTGGGGATTCGGTGGCTATGGATACGGCTATCCAAAAAAGTAATAGAAAATAATTAAATAAGGAGGTTAGATGTATGAGTTTCTTGGGTAATTTATTTGATAACGATGAAATACTTTGGTTCATTATTTTATTCTTATTGCTGTTCTGGGGCTTTGGCGGATATGGCTACGGCTATGCAAGAAAAGCGGCTACTGATGCATGAGAATAATAAAATAAAGGGTTAACTGACAAAAAGAGAAACAATCCTCCGGGATTGTTTCTCTTTTAAGTTTCTGTTAATTCATGTTCAAAATATTCATTTTCTTCTTTTAAAATTTTAATAAAAATATCTACAATTTTCCCATTTAATTGCGTATCTTTTACGCGTTCTAATTCCTGGATTGCAAATTTTATGGGCAAGCCTTTACGATAAATTAAAAAATCCTCCATGAATTAATTAATATAGTTAACAGTTCTCAGTTCACAGTAGCAAACGATTTAATAGCTTTTACTGTGAACCGTGAACTGTGAACTTATTGACTTTATCTGCCATGTAAAATCATTATCAGTAATAGATACTTTATGCGTATTCCCTCAAAAACTTATTATTAAATTTAAATTAACCTGTTGTGCTGCTCGGTAAAAGTTTTTAGAGTAGCACAACAGGTTAAATTAGATTAATAAAGTAGTTGACAATTATTATTACCGGTGGTATAATACAAAGCATAGTAAACAAATCGGAATAGTAAAAATAAAAATAAATGGAGGTAATATTATGTCCAAGATTGCAAAAAATCTAACTGATTTAATTGGTAACACTCCGTTGCTGGAACTATCGAATTATAACAAAAATAATAATCTGCATGCAAAAGTGATTGCTAAGCTGGAGTATTTTAATCCTCTAGGAAGTGTGAAGGATAGAATTGGTTATGCAATGATTAAAGATGCGGAAGAAAAAGGATTAATTAATAAAGATTCAGTAATCATCGAGCCTACAAGCGGGAACACAGGTATTGCATTAGCTTTTACGGCAGCAGCAAGAGGTTATAAGCTTATACTTGTAATGCCTGAAACAATGAGTATAGAAAGAAGAAGTCTCTTAAAAGCTCTTGGGGCTGAATTGGTTTTAACTCCCGGTGTGGAAGGAATGAAAGGTGCAATAAAAAAAGCGGAGGAGCTGGCTTCCAAGACGCCAAATTCCTTTATTCCCCAACAGTTTAAAAACCCTGCCAATCCTGAAATCCATAGAAAAACAACTGCTGAAGAGATATGGAGAGACACAGAAGGCCAGGTTGATATATTCGTTGGCGGTGTAGGGACTGGTGGAACAATCACAGGTGTTGGAGAAGTGCTAAAACAAAAGAACCCAAACATTAAGATAATCGCTGTAGAACCAAATGACTCCCCGGTTTTATCAGGAGGAAATCCTGGACCTCATAAAATTCAAGGGATAGGTGCAGGTTTTGTTCCAGATATTTTAAATAAGGAAGTTATTGATGAAATTTTTAAAGTGAAAAATGAGGAAGCGTTTGAAACAGCCAGAAAGCTTGCTAAAGCTGAAGGATTATTAGTTGGCATATCCTCCGGGGCAGCAGCCTTTGCGGCTACTCAAATTGCAAAACGGCCGGAAAATCAAGGTAAGACAATTGTTGTTTTATTGCCGGATACCGGTGAAAGATATCTGTCTACAGTTCTTTTCCAGGAAGAACAGTGAACTTGCTCAGTTAAAGTTAAATAAAAACCCTCACCATAAATTTTTTTCCACGAAATCTGGTGAGGGTTAAAAATAAACAAAAAACATAGTAAACAGATATGAATATATTATTTTAGGAGAACTCAGATGAATATCAATAGAATCACTAAGGTTATAATGGTATTTTTTGTACTCATTTTTTTAGTAGGGACCTTTACTGCTTGTTCTGCTAAAAAAGAAGATGGAAATCTAACTGTAAGAATTGCTTATTTCCCAAATATAACACATTCGCAAGCGCTTATAGGTAAGGCAGAAGGTCAATTTCAAAAAGCTTTAGGTGATAACATTAAGATAGAGTGGAAACAGTTTAATGCAGGGTCATCGGAAATAGAAGCACTGCTGGCAGGTGAAATAGATATAGGATACATAGGTCCCGGGCCGGCAATTAATGGATATGTAAAATCAAAAGGTGAACTTCAGATAATATCTGGGGCGACAAATGCAGGAGCAATACTAGTTTCAAGAAAAGATACGGCAATTAAAGATATTAAAGATTTAAGCGGTAAGAGAATTGCTGTCCCACAGTTTGGCAATACGCAGGATTTAATTCTTAGATATCTTTTACAGCAGTATGGACTTAAATGTACTACGAAAGGTGGTACTGTTGAAATACGGCAGGCAGCAAACTCTGATATAAAGATACTCCTTGATAAAGGGGATATAGATGCAGCGTTAGTTCCCGAACCATGGGGATCTAGATTAGTAAAAGAAGTAAATGCGAACATCGTATTGGATTATGACCAGGTATGGAGAGACGGAAAATACGCTGCGGCTGTAGTCATTGTAAGGACAAAGTTTTTAAAGGAATATCCTGATATTGTAGAGAAATTTTTGAGGACTCATGTTGAGTTGACAGAGTACGTCAATGAAAATGTGGATAAAGCCAAAGAAACCGTAAATGCACAAATCAATGAATTGACTAAAAAATCATTGTCAAAAGATGTCCTAGATGAATCATTCAAAAGATTAGTGATCACAACCAATCCGGAAATAGATTCAATAAAAGAATTTATAACGCTTTCTATGAATATAAGAAATTTAAAACAAGCTCCAGATGCAGAAAATTTGTTGAATCTTGAGATTCTCAACAGGGTCTTAAAAGAAAAAGGAGTACAAGAGGTAAAGTAATAGATGGATAAAGACGGTGATTCTGTGAGGTGTTGATTTTGAGTTTAATTGTTAATGGTGTGAGCAAACAGTTTATAACCAGACATAAGAAAACCTATACCCTGGATAAAGTAACCCTTGAATTTAAACAAGGAGAATTTGTATGTCTTGTGGGCCCTTCAGGATGTGGTAAGTCAACACTATTAAATATTATAGCTGGACTGGAAAAAGCATCGGAAGGTACTGTCATATTAAATGGTAAAGAGGTAAAGGAAGCCGGTCCCGATAGGGCAGTAATGTTCCAAGAATCAGCATTATTTCCGTGGCTTAGCGTCATAGAAAATGTAGAGTTTGGAATGAAGATGGCCGGAATACCAAAAAATCAGCGAAGGGAAAAAGCGCTAAAATACCTTAAATTAGTTCATCTAACAAAGTTTCAAAACTCCTTTATCCATGAATTGTCGGGTGGTATGAGGCAAAGGGTGGCACTTGCCAGGGCTTTAACCCTTGATTCGGAAGTCTTGCTTATGGATGAGCCTTTTGCCGCATTGGACAGCCAGACAAAGAGCATCTTACGGTTGGAACTGCAGCGAATTTGGTGGGAGACCAAGAAAACAATCATATTTGTCACCCATGATGTAGAAGAAGCTGTACTGTTGGCCGACAGGGTGATAGTGATGGCTGCTAACCCGGGGAGAGTAAAAAAAGAATTTAATATACAGCTTGCCCGGCCAAGACAATTAGAAAGTCTGGATTTGACATACATGGTTGCCGATATCATGGGAGCATTGAAGGAGGAGGTGGAAAAGGTTGCAAAATCCGAGTACGATAGCGATTGGAATATTCAAAAGGACACTGTTCTATCTAATACTGATAATTATATGGGAATTGGTTTATAGAGTGGGTGTAGAGTTTTTAGGTATTTGGAAGCCGTATATCTTTCCTTCTCCAATTGACGTATTGAAAACCTTAGCCGGATTAATAATGGATAATACGCTTGGAATCGCTATCCTGGCAAGTTTAAAGAGAATTGCAGCTGGGTATCTCATTTCATTGGTAATAGGAGTAATACTGGGGCTTATGATTGTAAGATTTAAATATATAGATGAAAATCTTAGCTCATTAATTGTAGGACTTCAAACACTTCCCAACATTTGCTGGTTACCCTTTGCCATTCTCTGGTATGGACTTAATGAAAGTGCAATTATATTTGTGATAGCCATCGGCTCAACTTTTGCCATTACGATAGCCATTGAGTCTGGAATTAAAAATGTAAATCCGCTATATATCAGGGCTGCTAAAACGATGGGAGCAAGGGGAATAAAAACATATTGGAACATTATTATTCCTGCTGCACTACCGAGTATTATTTCAGGAATGAAACAGGGATGGTCATTTGCCTGGAGGGCATTAATGGCAGGCGAGATGATGTCAGCCTCAATAGGATTAGGACAGGTGCTGATGATGGGAAGAGAACTTGCAGACATAAGCCAGGTTATGGCTGTCATGATTGTAATTATAATACTTGGATTAATAGTAGATAAACTTTTCTTTGGCAGAATTGAATCTAACATAAGATACAGATGGGGATTGGATAGAATATGAAAATAAGAAAATACAAAAATAGGAGGATGGGACAATGAAGGTAAAATTAAACGGTAATTGGATAGAAGTGCAAGAAGGGGTGAACATAGCAGAATTTTTAGTAATCCAGAAAATTGAAATGCCGGATATGGTAACAGTACAGTTAAACGAACAAATCCTTTCTAAAGAAGAATATGAAAAAACCATTATCAAGGAAAATGATGAACTGGAGATGCTTTATTTCATGGGGGGTGGAAGCATTGGATTTTAATGAACAACAAATTGAAAGATATTCACGCCACATTATCTTACAGGAAGTTGGCGTAGAAGGACAGGAGAAATTACTGCAATCTAAAGTCCTTGTTATTGGGACTGGTGGCTTGGGAGCGCCGGCAGCGATGTTTTTGGCAGCAGCAGGGATAGGAACCATTGGTCTGGTGGATGGGGACGTAGTGGATTTATCCAATTTACAGAGGCAAATTATTCATCAAACAAAAGATATCGGAAAATTAAAAGTACAGTCAGGAAAAGAAACCATCAATGAAATGAATCCCGATGTCAATGTTATTACCTACAACACCTTTGTAGATTCTTCAAATATTTTAGATATTATAAAAGACCAGGATTATGACTTTATTATTGATGGGACCGACAATTTTGCGGCTAAATTCTTAATCAATGATGCCTGTGTTCTTGCACAAAAACCCTTTTCCCACGCAGGAATTATCCGTTTTCATGGGCAGCTGACCACCTACGTTCCAGGAGAAAATGCCCCGTGTTACCGGTGTATCTTTAAAGAGCCGCCACCAGAAGGGCTGGTGCCTACCTGCCGCGAAGCGGGGGTATTAGGTGTTATGGGAGGGGTAGTCGGAACATTGCAGGCGACGGAAGCCATTAAGTATATACTGGGACTGGGAGAATCCCTCTCAGGGTATCTTCTGACCTATGATGCACTGCGAATGGAATTTAGAAAAATAAAAGTAAGACATAATCCGGATTGCGGGGTTTGCGGAAAGGAACCAATCATTAAAAATTTAATTGATTACAGCAGGCCGGTTTGTGATCTGAAAAGTGGCACCTTAAAGGGGTGATTGAATGGTTGTTGTTTTATCAAAGGAAAATTATGAAAAGATTATCTCTCATGCAAAAAAAGAATTTCCTTATGAGTGCTGCGGACTGCTGGGAGGCAAAAAGAAAGAGGGCTTAATTTTAATCCGGGAGATTTATGCAGTGAAAAATGTAGATCAAAGCAGCGAGCATTTTTCTATGGACCCAAAAGAACAGTTTGCAGTAGTAAAACAAATGAGAAAAGAAGGTCTGGAACTTCTGGGAAATTATCATTCTCATCCTTATACTCCTTCAAGGCCTTCGGAAGAAGATAAGAGATTAGCCTTTGATGCTGAGGCGGTTTACGGAATATTGTCCTTAGAAAAAGAAGAACCAGTTTTTAATATATTCAAAATTGATAAAAACAAAAATGTAGAAAAACTCGAAGTGGAAATTGTGTAATAGGGGAGGGGTATTGTGTTAAGGATACCGGAACAGATAAGGCAGGATATAAAAGAATATAAGAATAGGGTCAATGGGTATAAAAAGGGAAGCATAGAGGCAATCCGGTTTAAAACCTTTAGAGTCCCCATGGGAGTATATGAACAAAGGAAAAAAGAAACCTACATGACCCGGGTGAGGGTGGCAGGCGGAGTTATCAGCCTACAGCAGCTTCAAAAAATCAGTGAAGTGGCAGACCGGTACGCCCATGGAAAAGTTCATTTCACCACAAGGCAGGATGTCCAGCTTCACGGGGTAACCATTGAAGATACGGTAAATATTATGGAAGAACTTTTGGAAGTAGGCATGGTTACAAGAGGGACAGGAGGAAACACCCCTAGAAATGTAGCTTGCTCTCCTCTTTCCGGGGTAGCTGTGGACGAGGTATTTGATGTTACACCTTATGCAGTTGAGACTACTAATTATCTTTTGCAGGATCCAACGGTTTATAATCTTCCCAGAAAATTTAAAATTGCCTATTCCAATAGTCGGGAAGACACAGCCAATGCAACCATTGCTGATTTAGGGTTTATCGCTAAAATACAGGCAGGAAAAAAGGCTTTTGAAGTTTATGGCGGCGGAGGCCTGGGTGGAAACTCCAGGGTGTCTTTAAAATTGGAAGAGACAATTCCGGCGGAGGAAGTACTTTATCATGTGCAGGCAATGAAAGAGTTATTTGAAAAGGAAGGGGACCGGAGCAACAAACATAAAGCGAGAATACGGCACATTGTGCATAGGATAGGCGAAGAAGAATTCAGAAAAATGTACAGGCAACAGGTGGAAAAAGTAAAAAGCGAAAGAAAATTAGAGCTTGAAGTACCGGAGGAAAATACGCAAAAAACAGTTGGGAAGACGGCACAGTCCAGAAGCAATCTTCTATTTGAGCAAAAAGAAAAAGGGCTTTATTCGGTATATATTCATCCTGAAAATGGAAACTTAAGTACAAATAATTTAAACAAAATTCTTTCGTTTCTAAATAATTTAGGATATGCGATTTCCATCCGGTTAACCAGTACCCAGGGATTCTTCGTAAGGGATTTAAATGGAGAAGATGCAGACAGATTGCTTGATATCATTTCGGAATTCATTTCTCCTTTTGATATTGACAATTCCGTAGCCTGTGCAGGAGCTGCCACATGCCAGTTAGGTTTATGCTTATCGCAAAATCTTTTATCTGCAATAAAAGAGCGGTTTAAAAATGCAGAGGATGAAGTAAAAGAGGCTCTTCCCAAAATCTTTATTTCAGGATGTCCAAATTCCTGCGGGCAACATCAAAAAGGAAGAATTGGTTTTTCCGGAAAGGCGCAAAGGACAGAACATGGCCTGATTCCCATGTATACAGTTTATTTTGGAGGAAATGTAGGAGCAGATAAAGCAGTGCTTGGAACTCCCCAGGGAGATCTTCCGGCTAAAAGAATTCCTGAGTTTCTTTATACCCTGGCAAATTTAAAACAAAAATCCGGAAATTCTTCTTTCGAAGAATTTTTAGAAAAAGAAAAAGAAACGATAGCGCAGCTCATAAAAGAATATGGTGATGTTGAATCAATAGAAAAAAATTCTGACTTATATTTTGATTTTGGAGCTGAGGAGGAATTTTCTCTAAAAGGAAGAGGGCCGGGGGAATGCAGTGCAGGGGTGTTGGATGTCATCCAGCTTGACTTATCCAATGCAGATAGGTATATAGAAGAATTTAAAGCTGATGCACAGTCATTAAAGTTATATCAGGCGGGACTTTCTGCTGCAAGGGCACTTTTGATCCTGAAAGGAATTGATACCAATAAAGAAAGAGAGATATTTGAAGAATTTAACAAGCACTTTATAGAAACAGGCTATGTGAAAAGAAGTATACAGAAATTAATAGATAATTTTATAGATTTTAAATTGGGAGATTTGGAAAGTCTTTCAGAATACTACAGCGAAGTTGAATATCTGGTTTCAAGAGTAAAGGCATTATATTCTTCTTTAAATTCACAACTGGAAATTACACTACCTAAAGAAGATGTACAAGAGCAAAATATATCCGATTCACATAAAGAAAAAGAAAATTTAAAAGGAAAAGTTGTAGATTTTAGAGGAGTAAAATGTCCAATCAACTTTGTAAAAGTAAAAATTGAACTATCCAAAATCGCCCCGGGAGAAACCATTGGTTTTTATTTAGACGACGGAGAACCTATACAAAATGTCCCTAAAAGTGTTGAAGCAGAAGGGCATGAAATAGTATCCATTGATGCAGGTTATGATGGATACAACCTTTTAACTGTAAAGAAAAAAGTATAAGCAGGCAGAAGGCAATTGTGAAAAGAAGGGGGAGCCATGGAAAATCAACGGTCAAGTAATGTAATGTGGCATCATGCAAGTGTTACAAAAGAAGACAGGGAAAGGCTATTAAAGCAAAAGGGATTGCTGCTCTGGTTTACAGGTTTATCGGGAGCAGGGAAATCCACAATAGCCAATGCGCTGGAAAAAAGGCTTTTTGAAATGGGAAAGCTGACCTACCTGCTGGATGGAGACAATATAAGACACGGGTTAAACAGAGACTTAGGGTTTAGTGTGGAGGACCGGAAGGAAAATATAAGAAGAATAGGAGAAGTAGGCAAACTTTTTGTGGATGCCGGAATCATCACCCTTGCTACTTTTATTTCTCCTTTAAAAGAAGACCGCCAAAAGGTCAGAGAGCTTCTCAAAGAAAATTTTATAGAGATTTTTGTAGACTGCTCTCTGGAAGTATGTGAATCCCGGGACCCAAAAAACTTATATAGAAAAGCAAGAAGAGGAGAAATAAAGGAATTTACCGGTATCAGTTCACCCTATGAAAAACCTGAAAACCCTGAAATTACGATTAGTACAGATAAACAGACCATTGAAGAATGTGTAGATAGAATTATAAGGTATTTAGGGATTGAATCTTAATACGAGGGGGATTATATGACTTTAGAATTGAAAACCCTTGAAAGTGATATTCTGATTATCGGTGGAGGAGCGGCAGGCTGCTATAGTGCCATCACCATTGCAGAACAGTCAAAGGCAAAGGTGATTATAGCAGATAAGGCCAATATTAAGCGAAGCGGCTGTCTTGCAGCAGGAGTAAATGCACTTAATGCTTATATTACCGAAGGAGAAACGCCCGAATCCTATGTGGACTATGTAAGAAAGGATTCCGAAGGAGTGGTCAGGGAAGATTTAGTATATACCATTGCAAAAAGACTTAACAAAGTGACTGAAAAAATTGAAAGTCTGGGCCTTACCATATTGAAAGATGAAGCAGGCAACTACGTCTCCAGAGGCAAAAGAAGCATTAAGATTAACGGTGAAAACATTAAACCTATTCTTGCAGAAGCGGTACGGCAAAAGGAAAATATACAGGTTTTAAACAGAGTAAACATAATTGACTATATCGTAAAGGGTAAGAGAGTCATAGGGGCTTACGGATTCTCTCTTGAGGAAAACATCTTCTATGTGATTTATGCCAAAGCAGTGATTTGTACCACCGGGGGAGCGTCGGGACTATACAAACCTAATAATCCCGGATTTTCAAGACATAAGATGTGGTATAGTCCTTTTAATACAGGAGCGGGATATGCAATGGGAATCAGGGCCGGTGCAGAAATGACAACCTTTGAGATGCGGTTTATTGCTTTAAGGTGCAAAGATACAATCGCACCCACCGGGACCATTGCTCAGGGAATCAGGGCAAAGCAGATAAACAGCCGGGGAGAAGACTATGTGAAGAAATATGGTAACCCTTCCACCTCAATGCGTCTGTATGCCACTGTATCAGAAAATAAGAGCGGTAAAGGCCCTTGCTATTTACAGACCCGGGGAATTACAAGAGAGCAGCAGGAAGAATTATACAAGGCATATCTCAACATGGCACCTGCCCAAACGCTAAAATGGGTAGAAGCCGGCAGGGGTCCCAGGGATGAGGACGTGGAGATAGAGGGGACAGAGCCTTATATTGTAGGAGGACATACTGCAAGCGGGTATTGGGTGGACACCAGAAGGGCCACCACCCTTGAGGGACTGTATGCTGCAGGGGATGTAGCCGGAGGAAGTCCTAAAAAATATGTTACCGGGTGTTTTGCAGAAGGTGAAATTGCTGCTATGTCAGCCCTTGAATATATAACCGGCAAAAGTATAGAAAGACTTGATACTTCAAAAATAGAGGAAAAACTTCAAAGCGTAAACCGGTTCCTGGAAGAAGGAGAAAGCTTGTACAGCATAGAAGAGGTTGAAGAAGCTATGCAAAAGGTAATGGATGAATACGCCGGAGGGATTTCTGCAGGTTACGTCGTAAATGCCAATAAATTAAAAATAGCCGGACAGCGTATTGAAGAACTGATAGAAATAAGCAAAAACTTAAAAGCAAAAGATTTGCATCAGCTCTTATTTATTCATGAAATCATAGACCGCCTGGATATCTGCAAAGTACTTATTTGCCATCTGGAGGCAAGGAAGGAAACAAGGTGGCCCTGTTATCAGGAAAATGCGGATTATCCCGAAAAAGATGATGAGCATTGGCGAAAATATGTGAATTCACGTTACGAGGACGGAAAATTAGAAATTGTATTCAGAGATTTGATAGGAAGAGATGAAATCTATGAGCATTAGAATAGACAAAGAAAAATGCATGGCCTGCGGGAAATGCCTTAACGTCTGTCCGGGAAATCTTTTGTACAGGGATAATTTGAACAAGGCTTTTATAAAATACCCAAAGGAATGCTGGGGGTGTACAGCCTGCCTTAAAGAATGCCCGGCAGGTGCCATAAAGTACTATCTTGGAGCGGACATAGGCGGAAAAGGGGCATTTTTATATACAAAAAAAGAAAAGGACTTTTTACATTGGTTTATTGTTAAAGCCAGTGGAGAAGAACAAATGATAATCATTAACCAAAAGGAATCCAATAAGTATTGAGGAGGTAGAACCTATGGAACATTTAGACCGGTTAGAAGCACAGAGTATTTATATATTAAGAGAGGCATATAAAAAGTTTGGCAAATTGGGCATGTTGTGGTCCATCGGAAAGGATTCAACCGTATTGTTATGGCTGGCTAAAAAAGCATTTTTCGGGCATTGTCCGTTTCCCTTCATTCATGTAGATACTACTTACAAAATTCCCGAAATGATAGCCTACAGAGACAGAATTGCTAAAGAATATAATCTGGACCTTATTGTACACAAAAATGAAGAGGCGCTTAAAGCCGGAATGGGACCGGAACAGGGGAGGCTGGTGTGCTGCAAGGCACTCAAAACCGATGCCCTCCAGCAGGTAGTAAAAAAATATGAATTTGAAGGATTGATTTTAGGGATCAGAAGAGATGAGGAAGGTTCCCGTTCAAAGGAAAGGGTATTTAGTGAAAGAAATAGGGATTCGGAATGGGATTACACCAATCAGCCTCCCGAATTATGGGACCAGTTTAAAACAGATTTTCCAAAAGGTAATCACATCCGTGTGCATCCAATTTTACATTGGAACGAGATTGATATCTGGGCATATATAAAGAGAGAGAATATTCCGCTGGTTGACCTTTATTTTGCTAAAGATGGAAGAAGATACAGGAGTCTTGGCTGCGCACCTTGTACAGGGCAGATAGAATCAACGGCAACCACTATTGATGAAATTATAGAAGAATTAAAACACACAAAGGTGAGCGAGCGTGCAGGAAGAGCACAGGACCAGGAAGATGCACACGCAATGCAAAAGCTTCGAAAAGATGGGTATATGTGAGGAGGGAGGCATATTATGTCCGGTATAAGAGAAACGTTAAAAATTGTTGTAGTAGGTCATGTAGACCATGGGAAATCGACATTGATTGGAAGACTCCTTTATGATACAAAATCATTGCCTGAAGGTGCTATTGAGAGAGTCAAAAGAATTTCCAAAGAAAAAGGGAAGCCTTTTGAGTATGCATATCTTTTAGATGCCTTTGAAGAAGAACAGCGGCAGGGAATTACAATAGACACAACCCAGCTGCAGTTTCATACCGAAAGAAGAGACTATGTAATCATAGACGCACCGGGACATAAAGAATTTCTAAAGAATATGGTATCGGGGGCAGCCAGTGCAGAGGCGGCACTTTTGCTGGTAGATGCCTATGAAGGTGTCCAGGAACAGTCCAAAAGGCATGGCTACATCCTTTCTCTTCTTGGAATCCAAAAAGTATATGTTATCGTAAATAAAATGGACCTGGTAGATTATTCGGAGGAAAGATTCAATCAAATCCGTAATGAAATGAATGAGTTTTTAAATAATCTGGGTGTATATCCCCAGAAGTATATTCCGGTATCTGCATTTTTAGGGGAAAATATGACCGTTCCATCTGAAAAAATGCCATGGTATGATGGAGAACCTATCCTTAAAGCCATAGACCTTTTTGAAAAAGACAAGGAACTTAGCGATAAACCTTTAAGGTTTCCCATCCAGGATGTATATAAATTTGATGACAGGAGAATCATTGCCGGGAGAATAGAAACCGGACAATTAAAGGTGGGTGATGAAATACTTATTTCCCCAGGTAATAAGGTGACCCGCGTAAAGACCATAGAGTACTGGGTAGAAAAAGACAAAAGAGATAGTGTACAGGCGGGAATGTCTGTGGGCATTACCGTGGAAGATGAATTCTTCAACAAAAGAGGAGAGCTCATTTCCCACAAAGAGGATGTACCTTTTATTGGAGAGCTTTTCAAAGCAAATCTGTTCTGGCTGGGTAAACAGGATTTGGTAAAAAATAAAAAATATAAACTTAAGTTAACCACCCAGGAAGTGGAATGTGAAATTTTTTCTATTGATAAAGTGGTAGACGCTTCAACCCTTGAAACCATTGAAAATGCAAGTGAAGTAAAAATAAATGATGTGGCGAAAGTGACCATAAAAACAAAACAAGCTGTTTGCTTTGATAAATTTAAAGATAATCAAAACACCGGTAGATTTGTTATTGTAGATGGGTTTGATGTAAGCGGTGGAGGAATTATTGTAGCACCTGTTGAGGATGCCGGAAATATTACACAATTGGAAGACCATATCAGAATTTTTATGGGATGCTTAAAAATGGATATTTCTAAAAAGGGAAGATATGGTTTGAGAACGGTAGTAGATATTGCAATTAATTCTACAGACCATGAGGTAACACTGGAGGATATAGCGAAAAGGCAGAATATACCCGATACTTATTTAGAGCAGATTCTTCCTGCACTTATAAAAGCGGGGTTAGTGAAAAGTATAGAGGGCACACGGAAAAGGTATGTTTTAGGAGAGCGTGCTTTAAGCATAACAGTAGGTGAGGTGTTGCAGACGTTTGAAGAAAGCTTATCCATTATTGATGAAAGTATTACAGAAGCCAATATAAAAAACGGCGTGGAAAATAGTTTAGCGGTGAATGTATGGGAAAAGATTAATGAAAGTATTAATGCTATCGTTGGCGCCATTGCATTAGAGGATTTAGTGCGGGAGTATAAAAAATCTAATAGCAATTCAGCTAACATGTACTATATTTAACTGTTAACAATGATATGTATTTTTGTTATACAAAGTATACCTTAAGTTACTATTTTAAATATTTGAATAGAATGTTTTTAAAAAGATGATAATAAATAAGAATTCTATTTCAATTACAGGAGGTATACTTTTATGCAAGGTAGGGTAGAGAAAAAGAATCAACACCTTTCCGGTGTAAAATGCGTGGTAAATACTTGCCACTACTATGCTGAAGGAGATTACTGCAACGCCGCAAAAATTGAAATTCAGCCACGAAATGCACATAATTCACAGGAAACCGACTGCGCAACTTTTATGCCCAGGTAAATTAGAAAATATTAAAGGAATAGTTCACTTTGAACTATTCCTTTAATATTTTCTAATAATCATATTTTTACGCCAATGCAAACTGCTTTGCAACTTCAGCTGCTGAGGCAGCATCAGGTGTATAGGCATCAGCTCCTATTTCTCTTGCAAAGGTTTCGGTGACAGGGGCACCACCCACCATTACTTTGACCTGGTCTCTTAATCCGGCTTCTTTTAATGCCTCTATTACCACCCTTTGTTCAGACATTGTAGTGGTTAAAAGAGCGGAAAGTGCTACAATTTTTGGTTGATGTTCCTTTACAGCTTCAACAAATTTTTCTTTAGGAACATCTATACCCAGGTCAATTACTTCCAAACCGGCCCCAACCATCATCATTCCAACAAGATTTTTTCCGATATCATGAAGGTCACCCTTTACAGTCCCCAATACAACCTTACCAATAGGTTTTACACCGGTTTCAACTAACTTAGGTTTAAGTATATTCAAACCTGCGTGCATAGCACGGGCAGCTATAAGCACTTCAGGTACATACACTTCATTGTTTTTAAATTTTGATCCAATAATTCCCATTCCTGCCAGAAGTCCATCATTCAGTATTGCCGCAGGCGCAATTCCTTGATTTAACGCTTCCTGGGTTTTAGCACCCACTACTTTAGCACTACCTTTTTGTAAAGCTTCAGATATTTCTAACAAAATTCCCATCTTCATATCCTCCATTTACATATCATACTTTTTAGGCTCAAATTTATCTGATTCATTCTCTTCCAGCATTTGTTGGATAAAGGTTTCTTCATCAGCAGGTATTAATTCCAGTTGACTTTCAATGGTATCCAGCCACATTGAATCTTTTTCTTCAACAAACACTTTTTTGTCGGCGATAGCTTTTCTTAATTCATCTATAGTTACCTGAGCAGCCCTTTTAGTCCTATTGAAATGACCATTTTCCTTAATCATTTCCCCGGCAATTTTTACAACAACATCAGGACGCAATATATATGCCTGAGGGTCCAGTTTGCTGTCTGAGTCACTTAATAGGTCACGTATGAGTATTGAATATTTACTACCTTTTGCCGTAGCAGTATTCATCAATCTACAGTCATAGGCCAGTTGTTCCAATGAAACGGTAGGCGCCATACCGCCTAAAAGTTTGATGTTCTGTACAGATTCATTACTCCAGAGGTCAGCCAGAGCAGCAGCGATATTACCAACCGGACTTAAATGAGCACAGGCGCTGGACTTACCTTCCATAGAAATTGGGGAGCCGGTAATTGCCTTAATATATACTCCTTCATATCCGCAATCCTTGTGAGGTCCTACAGCACCTTCTTCAAAGGCTACAAGGCTTCTTACGGCAGTCATTACCCTAACTACTGCTGCGAATACTCTAGGCACATATCCACGGTCAGCCAGTACCATTGCCGTATTACCAAATCCACATGCCGTATCGCCCGCTGCAATGGTACCGGTCTTATCAGCGATATCGACAATAGCTTGCCACAGCTTGGACATATCTTTTGTTCCTAAAATGCTAAGTGCAAATAAGGATTTTGAAATGTCACAGAACATGATTGCATCATCATGAATTTCCTTACCGCCGATTGATTCAATAGAAAGGAAATCCGCACCTGCGTTTGCACAACCTTCAAAGGTCTTCAACATGTTTTCCCAGTGTTCCCCGTGCCACATGTGTGTTACTTCCTTGCCTTCCCTTATATCATTTGGAGTGATTCTTAAGGCGCTTTTTAAGCCATGTTTAGCTTCATATTCATACATTACATCCCTGACAGTCTTGGTAATTTCTATTCCCCATGCAGGGTTGAAGGTCATCGGAGGAAGCAGTTCAATTTCCGCCACAAATCCCGGCACGTGTAATTCTTTTGCACGCTTACATATGTCTTCGATGATGCCTTTATACTGTCTTAAAACCTCAGGCATTGTTTGTTTTGTTACGCTCATTGGAGGCAACGTAAAATTAACCTCCGGAAGAATTTGTCCACCACCTATTACCATTCCGTTTTTACAGGTTACCGGATTTTTTGAAGAGCCATAAACAAGCTCATCTACATTTTTATAAACCAGATCATTAAATTTTTTATTTGACATTTTTCCTCACTCCTTTTTTGAACTTTATGGCTTGATTTTAATACGGTTTTAAAATTTGCTCTTGTAAAATTTATATATTTTTTGCAATATATCATAAAGTTGATTAAACATATAAAAATAGTATGAAAAATCATGAAAAAGTACAATAAAATTAAGCACCGGCAGACCTGTGCCGCCGATACCGGGAATTCAATGCCCGCCTGCACAACAACTTGTTCCACCGCATGAGATGCACATGATGACCAAAAAACCTATGGAAAATATATAGGGTATTAGTTATAATCTAAAAAGGAGTAAAGAATATTATCTTATTCTTTACTCCTAATTTTATACCGTATTTCCAACTATTTCTGATTCAGAATCATAACTTCTTTTGGCGGCAGCTTTAAAGTGTTGTTTATAATTTTATTGCTGACCAAGTCTATATACTCACCAGGGGGAAGTATAATATTTATCTCACTGTTGTTATGATTTAGAATAAATAAATATTCTTTTCCATCTTTTACACGCGGCATAACCTCTACGCCTTCCGGTACATCCAGGGGTGGAACTATATTATCAATCCGGCAGATGTACTTTAGAAATTCTTTAATAAAATCCTGTTCCGGCTGGGTAGCGATATAATATGCCTTCCCTTTGCCAAAGCTATTTTCAGTTATGCAAGGATATCCGGCATAATAATCCTCAGTAAATACAGCCAGTATTCTTGCCGTGTCAGTATGGACTACATCACACCATAGATTGCAATTATATTCTCCGCTGGCTTTTCCCAAATATTGAGTAACTTTAAATTTATTATTCATATGGGGCTCCAGCGCATCGAATTCTTCTACTTTTATACCCAGAACATCTTTCAAAGGTCCTGGATAGCCGCCGGGAAATACTCCGTCGTTTTCATCTACGATGCCGCTAAAGAAGGTGGTAATAAAAGTACCGCCTTTGGAAACAAAACTTTCAATGTTTTCTTTAACACCCGGTTTAACCATATGCATAAGAGGAGCAATTACAAGGCTGTATTTGCTCAAGTCGCCATTGACAGGTACAATATCTACAGGAATGTTCAAATCAAAAAGGGCATTATAATAATTTCTTATCTGCTCCATATATTTCAAATTTTCACTTGGTCCGGGTGTATATTCGACAGCCCACCAGTTTTCATAGTCGAAAAGAATAGCTGTTTTTGCAGAAACTGTTGAGTCAAGAATTTCACTTAAACCTTTTAACTCATTTCCCAGTTTTTCAACTTCTCTATACACCCTGGAATTTTCATTTCCTGTATGGGTGACCATTGCACTGTGAAATTTTTCTGCACCTTTGAGCGATTGTCTCCACTGGAAAAACATGATGGCGTCTGCGCCATGAGCCATTGCCTGGTAACTCCATAATCTCATAACACCGGGACGTTTATTGGTATTGACCGGACGCCAGTTTACCTGACTGGGAGCCTGTTCCATTAAAATAAAAGGCTTTCCATTTTTTAGCCCTCTCATGATATCATGATTAAGCGCAGCCCACCCTGGATGATAGCCTGGTTCGGGGTTGGGATAGCTGTCCCATGATATTACGTCTATGTTTTCAGCCCATTTGAAGTAGTCCAGGGGTTTAAAGTCAGACATAAAATTAGTAGTAATAGGGATATCCGGAGTAACTTCCCGGAGTATTTCCTTCTCACCCATGTACAATTCTAAGATACTATCCGACATAAATCTCCGGTAGTCCAGCACCTGGCCGGGATTATTTTGAGCGGTAGTTGCCCTTGGAGGGAGAATTTCATCCCAGTCATAGTAGTGCTGGCTCCAGAAATTTGTACCCCAGGCTTTGTTTACATTTTCAATTGACCCATACTTTTTTTTCAGCCACTTTCTAAATGTTGCAGCACAATTATCACAATAGCATGAGGGAGTGTGACATGCGTATTCGTTGTTAACATGCCATAGAGCAAGTGCCGGGTGGCCTTTATATCTTTCCGCCAGCATCCGTACTAATTTTTGCCCTAATCTTCTATAAGATATGCTATTAGGACAGTAGGACTGACGGGAACCATAGCTTAATCTATTTCCTTTGATATCAACAGGCAATACATCGCTATATTTTTGTGAAAGCCATGCCGGCTGTGCAGCTGTAGCAGTCGCTAAATCTGCATATATACCATTCTGGGCAAGCAAGTCCATCAGCTTATCCAACCATTCAAAGTTATAGGTATCTTCGTTTGGCTGCAGTGATGCCCAGCTGAATATTCCAATGCTTACCAGATTTACTCCAGCCTTTTGCATCAACCTCATATCATCCAGCCATATTTCTTCAGACCATTGTTCAGGATTATAATCTCCACCGTAAAAAATATGTGGGAGCTTTTTGCTAATCACCAATATTCCCCCTTGATCATCAAAATTTATTGTAAGTTGTAATTATATTCATATTATAAAGCATATAAATATACCAGACAATAAAAGGATTTTAAGAGGAATATGAAAATATTAAAGTTCGGCTCTATATTTATTCATGATTTCACTAAACAGTTCTCCGGGAGTTGGAGGAGTATAAGTGATGGCATTGGCACCGGCTTCAATGGTTTCCATTATTGACTCATCAGTTGGTCCACCCGTTGCAATGATAGGAACCTGAGGATACTGCCGTCGGATAGTCCTTACAATATTGGCTGTATTTGCTGCCCCAGATACGTTAAAAATGCTTGCTCCCGCTTTTAACCTACCTTCCAAGTCTGCTTTTTCAGAGACTACGGTAACGACAATAGGAATATCAATGGAATCCGCCATTTCCCTAATTACTTCATTAGAAGTAGGGGCATTTACAACGACACCTATTGCTCCTTGAAATTCTGCATGAAGTGCAAGATTGATAGCTCTTTTACCGGTAGTAATTCCCCCTCCTACACCACAAATGACCGGAACATCAGCTGCAGTCATAATGGCTTGTGTGATCACCGGTTGAGGTGTAAAGGGATAAACAGCAATAATAGCATCGGTATTAATATTTTTAATAATGGCAACATCAGTTGTAAAAACGAGGGAACGAATTTTCTTTCCATTAATTTTAATTCCACTGGCATTTTCAATGACTTGAGGGATATGAATCATATGTCTTCTAAGGATACCTGTCACATTTGGAACAAATTTTTCATCCATATTACAATCCGCTCCTTCAACATCGTATTTAGTTTATTTTAACATATCAGTAATAATGTCTCAATATGTATAGACAGTTATCGGCCTAGAAAATGGCATTTTTAAAGTGAATATAAGGTATAAACAGGATACATACTAAATCAGGAAGTAAAAGCTTGAAGATTTTTGCGCTGTTATTTAATAAAACTGATAGAGATGTAATGAGGAAGCTTTAGTTATATTGCTAGGTAAAAATTTACATGAAATAGAATATTAAAAATTCTTTAAAAATAATTCAAAAAAATGGCGGGAATTATTTTATTTAAAGAGGATAACATAATATATGAAGTCTATTTTCATAGATGATTCTAGAATAAAATGGAAAGGATGATCACTTTGCAACTTAAAGATATAATGACCAGTAAAGTTGTATATGTAAGTCCTGATACACCTGTAGAACAGGTTGCCCAGTTAATGCAAAAGCATAACGTAGGTTCTATACCGGTTTGTGACGCAAGTGGTATCAAAGGAATTGTAACAGATAGGGATATTGTTGTAAGAAATGTCGCTCATGGTACCGACCCTAAGACTTTAAAAGCCAGTGATGTAATGACTTCCCAGGTAACTACTGCTTCTCCTACAATGGACGTAAGAGAGGCATCAAGAATGATGGCACAAAAACAGATTAGAAGACTTCCTGTCGTAGAAAATAACATGCTGGTTGGAATGGTTGCTTTAGGGGACTTAGCTGTTAATCCAAGCTTTGATACGGAAGCTTCAGAAGCATTAAGTGAGATTTCCACTCCGTCTCACCCGTACAGGGTTTAATTAAATGCAGAATTACAAATAGAAAAGTTCAGAACTGTCAGGTTCAAAGTGGGCAGCAGCAGCTAGGGTGCTGTCCATTTTTAATTCGATATGAGTTAGCAAATACATATTAATATGATATAATATATTTTGGGACGGTGATGGTATGAGAAGGATCAATATGAGAAGCATTGCCAGGATATTAAGGGGTTTGATGAGAAAAGCAAGAACAGAAGCAGGCAGAAAAGAAATACGGTTTAAGTTTAATGATAAATTGAAATCTTCCAAGGGAATAGAAGGTATTATTGATAAGTTAAAAATAATGTACAACTATTTTTTTGACCCGGAAGTATCAATTTATAAAAAGTTAATTATTGGGGCAATTTTACTATATTTCATAAATCCTGCCGATGTAATGCCTGATTTGCTCCCGGGAATTGGATTTATAGATGACACGGTAGCGGTTCTTTATGGATGGAATTTACTCAAGGAAGAGCTTGAAAACTATATTGATAGTAAAAGATCGGGTGTTGTAAATGAAGATGGTAAAATAATTTCGGATGTAGAATATTCGGTGGATGAAGAAAGCTAGGATTTGGAACTTAGAGTTCAATAATAAGAATAAAACTTAAGAAAAATTCTCCGAATTCCAAACTCCAGGCTGAAGTAGGGAGGCAAAAATGGATCCAACAACATTGAAAAATGAACTTTCAAATTCAAAACATCCGTTAGCGTTGACAGGCGCAGGGATAAGTGTGGCCAGCGGACTGCCCACTTTTGATATTTCATGGAATGATATACCGGTAAGGGACATATTGACGAGGGAATTTTTTTTAAATCAACCGAACATATTTTACGATCTATATAGAGAAATACTCAGATGGAATGACGTGCAGCCTAACTCTGCACACAGAGCATTGGCAAAGTACAGTGTGGCAATTATTACGCAGAATATTGACGGGCTCCATCAAAAAGCAGGCAGTAAAAATGTGCTGGAGCTTCACGGCAATTTAAGAGATTTAATTTGTGAAAAATGTAGAAGAATATATCCATCGGGTAAAGCCTTGGAAGAGAAGATTCCCCACTGCACATGCGGCAGTATGTTAAGACCGGATGTAGTATTGTTTGGCGACCAGATACATGACTGGGAACAGGCTGTAGAACAGGCACAAAAATGTGATTTAATGCTTGTCATAGGCACAAGCCTCCAGGTAGCTCCGGCCAACCTGCTTCCCGGTATAGCCCAAAGAAATGGAGCAAAAGTGGTAATTATAAATGAGGATAGTGAGAGTTTGTTTAAAAAACTTTTAGATTCCGGAACAAAAAAACAATAAAAATAGATTTTATAAGCCTAAAATCACCCTCCATGGGGTGATTTTCCGGGCAAGCTCGGCACAAATAATGATGAAAATATGCTTGATTGCTCAGGGCTTCGACATGGGGACGGTTCCTCAGTCGCATGAAAAGCGCATTCGACAGACGAACCGTCCCCAAGTCGCATCCCTTCTTCCTGCTAAACCGGACTTTTTTGTGGTTTCGGTTTTACTCCCCACTGTCCACTATCCACTTCCCACTATTTTCATATTAGCCTCAATCTCAATTAATATTTCTGATTAATATAACTATCTATCACCGACTTAATTTTTTCATCTCTAAATACTCCTTCTTCTACCAGTCGATCTTTAATTTTTTCATTTTTCGAATGCAAAATAACATTTTCATAGTCTTTTAGAACAATTTCAAATAACTTGTTTTTCAGGTTGGGTGAATTTACTTTCACATAATACGCATCCACACCTGTATAATCAAGAATTTCTAAAATCTTCATTGTTACATTGTCTTTTTTTGAATAATAGTAGTTGGCTTTCTCCAGGAAATCCTCTTTCTGAAGGCTTCCGTTAGGCGATTCGTGTGCACGTTTCTGGCAGTATTTCGCCAGAACATTATAATACTGATAGTTGAACAGTCCCTTTTTGATATTATCCACCCTTTGAAAAGGTTTTGTGTTCATGGATTGGATATAATAGTAATTGCTTTCTATAAACTCTTCTTTTGTAAGATCTCCTTTCTTGTACTGGTCGATTAAGCTTTGACGGTTTGCAAAAAATTCATCAAATATGTTTCTAGACATGCTATCACTCCAGTTCCTTTCAACCCGTACCATTATTATAACATATTTTTATTTAAAAATATTTATTACCTTATGTACAAATATTAAGGTGTTAAAATGACAACTGCCAACATACATATGTATTATAATACATAAGTTTATAGTTCACGGTTAACAGTTTACAGAATTGTTTGAATAACATTCTTGCGATAGTACCAAAAACGGTTAACCGTAAACTATAAACATCAATTATATAATATTTTATATCTTAAAAAATGAATAAGAAACCTAATAGGAATTGCAACAAACTAATAGCTTGCTCTGCAGGAAAAGGAGGTTATTAAACACAATGACAAAATTTGCAGACCTCATTAAGAAAGATAGGGAAGAGAGAAGAAAGCAGCATTTTGAAGGAACATTTTTAGATTATCTTGAGGTATTAAAAGAAAATCCTTCTCTATGTATGCTGGCACATCAAAGAATGTATGAGACAATTGTAAGTAAGGGAGTTGAAATAATTAATACGGAGGAGAATCCGAGGTTAAGGAGGATTTATGGCAATGATGTCATCAAGAAGTATAATTTCTTCAAAGATGACTTCTTTGGTATTGATAAGACTTTAATGAAAATTGTGAGATATTTTCATGCAGCAGCCATGAAAGGGGAGGAATCACGCCAGGTGCTTTACCTCGTAGGGCCGGTAGGGGCAGGAAAATCATCTATCATGGAGGTATTAAAGAAAGCTCTGGAAATGAGCCCTCCAATATATGCAATTAAAGGTTGCCCTATGAGAGAGGAGCCGCTTCATCTTATTCCGAAACACCTGAGAAAGCAGTTTGAGGATCTACTGGGGGTACAGATAGAAGGAGAACTATGTCCTATTTGCCGGTACAGGCTGAAAGAGGAATATAATGGAGAATTTGAAAGATTCCCTGTGGAAACGGTAGACTTTAGCATCCGGTCAAGAAAAGGGATAGGAGTCGTTCCGCCTGTTGACCCTAATAACCAGGATACTTCTGTGCTTATTGGTTCAGTAGATATATCCAAGCTGGACTTGTACTCTGAAGACGACCCGAGGGTATTGTCTTTGAATGGGGCTTTCAATGTTGGCAATAGAGGAATCGTAGAATTTATCGAGGTTTTTAAAAATGAGGTGGAATACCTCCATACCATGATAACGGCAACACAGGAAAAAAGTATTCCTTCTCCCGGCAAAGGTGCCATGATATACTTTGACGGTATTATTTTGGCCCATTCCAATGAGGCTGAATGGAATAAATTTAAAGCAGACCATACCAATGAAGCAATCCTGGACAGAATAGTAAAGATTGAGATTCCTTATTGTCTTGAATTAAATGAAGAAATAAAGATTTATAACAAGATTTTAAACAAGAGTAAATTTAATGCCCATATTGCGCCTCATACCATAGAAGTGGCTTCCATGTTTGCGATTTTGACACGACTGACACCATCACCTAAGGTAGATCCTATGACCAAGCTTAAAATATATAATGGTGAGGAGATTGTTGAAAAGGGTACTACAAAGAAAGTAGATATACTGGAACTCAGGGAAGAAGCACCCCGGGAAGGAATGACAGGAATATCTACAAGATTTATCATGAAGGCATTGGATACTGCACTCGCAGAGTCGGAACATAATTGCATTAATCCGATTATCGTTCTTGAGACGCTGGTGAAGTCTGTGAAAGAGCTGGCAATTAGTGATGACGACAAGAAAAAGTATCTGAACTTCCTGCAGGATTCAATAAAGAAGGAATATCATAAAATACTTGAAAAAGAAGTCACAAAAGCATTTATACATGGTTATAGGGAACAGGCAGAAGATTTGTTCAACAATTACCTGGACCATGCAGAAGCATATGTAAACAAAACAAAGATTAAAGATAGAAGTACCGGTGAAGAGTTAGAACCGGATGAAAAATTCTTAAGGTCCATTGAAGAACAGATAGGTATTACCGAAACTGCAGCGCGCGGATTCCGGCAGGATGTCACGGCTTATATGTTCTTTGTAATGAGGAGCGGTGGCAAGGTAGATTATTCCTGCTATGAACCTTTAAGGGAAGCGATAGAAAAGAAGTTGACGGCTTCTGTAAAAGAGTTGAGTAGAATAATTACCCGTACGAAGGTTAGAGATAAAGAACAGAATGAGAAATATAATGCAATGGTGGAAGAAATGAAAAGAAACGGATACTGCGACCACTGCTGTAATGTAATTCTCAAATATGCTGCGAATAATTTGTGGAAAGACTGATGTGAATGGAGTGAGTATATGGCTATATTTCGGGAATTCGATAGCAGGGGACGGGACCGGTCGGCAGAGGATAGGAGAAGACATAGAGAGTTGGTGGAGGATTCCATTAAGAGAAATATAGGTAATATTATTGCAGAAGAGAGTATTATTGGACAAAGTAAAGATAAAAAAGTAAAAATCCCTATTAGGGGACTCAAGGAATATCAATTCATTTATGGAAAGAATAAACCGGGAGTGGGTTCAGGAGATGGCAGCGAAAAACGGGGAGATAAAATAAGCAGCGATGATATGCAAAAGGGACAAGGACAGGGGCAGGCAGGAAGCAATGAAGGTGAGGATATCTATGAAACTGAGATAACTATAGAAGAATTGATTAACTATTTATTTGAAGATTTGAATCTGCCTTTTATGGAACGGAAGAAATTTAATGAGATAGAATCTGAAAAAATCTTTAAAAAGTTAGGCTATCAACGTAAGGGGATTCGGCCACGTCTAGCTAAAAAAAGATCTGTTGTTGAAAAAATTAAAAGGGAAAAAGCATACAAGAGAGGAAAAAAAGAAAACCCTGAATTATATGAACAACAGGAAGAGAGAGAAAGATTTCCTTTTAAAGAAGATGATTTAAGGTATTATCGCTTACGGCAGGATGTAAAACGGGAATCGAATGCAGTAGTAATTTGCATTATGGATACCTCCGGGTCAATGGATATTACAAAGAAATATCTTGCAAGAAGCTTTTATTTCCTTTTATACCAGTTTATAAGGTTAAAGTATGTAAATGTAGAAATCGTGTTTGTAGCCCATTCGACAGTTGCCAAGGAAGTGACGGAAGATGAATTCTTCCATAGGGGCGAATCGGGAGGCACATACATCAGCAGTGGTTACCAGAAAGCCCTTGAAATTATTGAAAAAAGGTACGATCCTGCAATATGGAATATATACGCATTTCATTGCAGCGATGGTGATAACTGGGCAGAAGATAATCCAAAAGCTGTAGAACTTGCCAAAAAACTGTGCGAAACGTGCAACCTGTTTGGATACGGAGAGATTATGCTTGGTTACTATACGCCAATTAGTACCATTAGGGAAGAATTTGCCTCAAAGGTAAAATATCCGAATTTTTCAATTGTTACCATGTCAAAGAAGGAGGATGTTATTCCTGCTCTTAGAAAATTATTAGATAAAGAAAAGGCATTCAAGGAATAACAATTTGCTTATGATGGAGTATACTATTAAGCAGTTGGAAGATTGGAATAATAAAATTGAAGAAGTTGTAAAAGATGAGGGTTTAGATTGTTATCCGCAGGAGTTTGAAATTTGCAGTTATGAGGATATGCTTTGTTATGAGGCTTATGTGGGGATGCCATCCCATTACCCGCACTGGAGCTACGGCAAGGCCTATGAAAAGAAAAAGACACTCTATACGTATAATTTAGAAGGCTTACCTTATGAAATGGTGATTAATTCAAATCCGTGTATTGCATACCTTATGAGAGATAATACCTTACTCCTGCAGATTCTTACCATTGCCCACGTCTACGGACATAATGATTTTTTCAAAAATAACCGGTTATTTGTAGAAGGCACTTTGGCAGAGTCCACGGTTGAAATGTTCAAAAACCATGCCGGTAGAGTAAGAAATTACATCCAGGACCCCAGCATTGGCTACGAGAAGGTAGAACGTATACTGGATGCGGCACATGCATTACGATTTCAGACGACCAGAGTGATAGGGAATAAAAAGTTATCTGAAGAAGAAAAAAAGAAAAAACTTCTTGATAAATATTATGAGGAAATAAAAGTGAATGGTCTATTAGACAAAAGAAAGGATGTACCTTTTCCAAATCTGACCAAGATTCCTTTAGAACCTACCGAAGATATTATGGAATTTATAATACAGTATAGTAATCTAGAGGAATGGGAAAAAGATATCTTAAGGATTGTGGTAGAAGAAACAAAATATTTCATTCCTCAGATTGAGACAAAGATTATGAATGAGGGCTGGGCCAGCTACTGGCACTACAGGATTTTAAACAAGTTGGAATTACCACAGGACCTTCATATGGAGTTTTTGAGCCGGCACAATCAGGTCATCAGACCCTTTTTAGGTGCCCTTAATCCTTATTATCTGGGGTTTAAGATTTTTGAAGATATTGAAAAACGTTTCGGAAAAGATAAAATATTTGAGGTCCGCCACTTGGAGAGGGATGAATCATTTATCAGAAGGTATCTTACGCAAGAACTTTGCAGTGAGATGAATTTATTTGAATATGCCAAGAAAGGAAGCAATTATGTAATCGAGGAAGTATCCGATGAGGAGGGGTGGAAGAAAATAAGAGATACTATCGTAAAGAATATAGGCATGGCAACAATTCCATGTATTAAAGTAGTTGAAATGTCGCCCAAAGACCGTTCTTTACTATTGGTCCATGAATATGAGGGGAGAGAACTGGAGCTGACATATGCTTATGAAACACTAAAATATCTCTCTATACTCTGGGGCGGAAAGGTAATGTTGAGGACTGTTATTGACCGGGTGAGAAAGCTCATTGTATGTGATGAGAATAAGAGGATATCGATGAATGGAGCATGAAGTAAAAAATAGTCATATCTTTAGATTAGATATGACTATTTTGACATATGAGGACTTGTAAGGACCTTAGATGCCTTGACAGCATATTTAAGAAAGTTAACCTTCTTATTAATAAATACTTTTTTTCCTAATTTTGTATTGAAAAGCTTCACCAGCCTGTCATAGTCATTATTATTGAATTTTTCCATTTCGCGCCTCAGTGCCAGAGAGTCAAAGTAACTATTCCTTAGCTTTTTAATTTCCCTTTCATATTTACTTTTACCGCATATATCCATACCGGCATATATCCCGCTCAGTATGGTTCCTGTCTGTCCGAATCCCAGAAATGGCATAGTGGTACCAAAACAGTTACCCACAAAAAAGATATTGTCTATCTTACACTTCTTAGCGATACCTAGCTGGTAGTCCGTAATCTGGAACTGGTCGGTTATTCGAAATCTAAAGTTAAAGCTGTTTAACAAATTGTCCCACAGCCGGTCTATATAATACTTTTTATTATGCTCATAATTAGGGTAAGCAATTACTACATTTGCTTCCTTCTGGTTAAATGGGATTAAATACGCATATCCCTGTGGGGCAAAATTATTGTTTAACCATGCGATTACAGTGTTAGGATCAAAATCTCCTTCGATTGTAGCGCCTTTAAGGTTGACAGGAACGTGAGCAGTATAATTGTTAAATTTCTCGGAATAACTTCCATCTCCTGTAGCTAATACTACCTTATCATAGTTTTTAAGGAGGTCTTCCACCGTTCTATCACTATTAAAAATAATTCTCTTTTTTATGTTAGCAGCAATTTGCTTTTCTAAAGATTGCTCATGCCTTCCCCGTATGGTGATGTAACCGATAAAGTCTTGAATTGTTGCAGTTTCTTTTGGAGACTTAATGATTATTTTATTAATCACATTCGCTGCTTTAAGGTACAAGCCGTACTCTTTTGCCAATAATGAAAAAATATCTTGAACGGGGCGGTCAAGTATTTCCATGATGATTTCACCATTAACAAACCGGTCTCCAACGCAACTCCTATTTTCATATATGTCAAAGTTATATCCGTATTTCTCTAAAATATATGCGCAGCATAAGCCGGACAAACCCGCGCCCATAATGGCTGTACGCATTTATACACCACCCTTCATTAATATTCTGAAATATTCTGAGTACAATCATAGTTTATGTAGAATAATAATTATTAGTCGGGAACAAGAGCAAAATATTACTTTACGAATAAAGAAATACAACATATACTATAAGTAACATATTTTCAGTTCGGGGTTAGATTATCAGGTGTTATTCTCCGGACTCCGAGCTCCGAACTCCGAACTATTATTTTGGAGCGTGAACTTATGACAAAAAACATTCCAGTGAAAAAGAACGAATATTATGAAATGGATATACATAGCATGGGACATGAAGGTGAAGGAGTAGGGAGGATAGAAAATTTTACGGTATTTGTACCCCATGCATTGCCTGGAGACAGGATTAAAGTAAAAATTGTAAAAGTAAAGAGCAGCTATGCCTATGGCAAGTTAATAGATATTATCAGTCCGTCAGAAAACAGGGTTAATCCTATGTGCCCTATGCATGTAAAATGCGGAGGATGTCAGCTGCAGCACCTTGCATATCCGGAACAATTAAAATTAAAAAAGCAAAAGGTAATCGATAACCTTGAGCGTATAGGCAAGCTTGAGAACATTGTTGTGCATGATGCCATAGGAATGAGCCGACCGGAAAGATACAGGAACAAGGCTCAGTTTCCGGTGGGTACGGATGAAGCAACGAAACAGATCCAGGTGGGCTTCTATGCTCCAAAAAGCCACAGGATTATAGAGACGGATACCTGCTATATACAGCATAAAATAAATGATAAAATCATCACGCAGTTAAAGCTGTGGATGAAAAATAACAATGTTGCCTCTTATGATGAAAATACAGGAAAAGGGCTGGTACGGCATATTTTTACCCGTGTGGGGTTCAAGACGGGAGAAATCATGGTAGTACTGGTGACAAACGGGACTCATATACCGAACAAAGAACAGTTTATTGACATGATTAGAAGTACTAGTGCTGATGTGAAGAGTATTATTCAGAACATTAATACTAAAGCTACTAATGTAATCCTCGGACAGGAAAATAGGGTACTGTGGGGCTCGGATAGCATCATAGATTATATTGGGGACGTAAAGTTTAATATTTCCCCCATGTCTTTTTACCAGGTTAACCCCGTACAGACTGAAGTTCTATATAATAAGGCGCTGGAATATGCTGGCCTGAAAGGGACTGAGACGGTGTTTGACTTATACTGTGGTATTGGCACAATATCACTATTTCTTGCCAAAAAGGCAAAAAAAGTAGTAGGTGTGGAAATTGTCCCTGAGGCCATTGAAGACGCAAAGCAAAATGCCAAAATAAATAATATTGATAATGTAGAATTTTATGTAGGGGCAGCAGAAGAAATAATTCCCAGATTATATAAGCAGGGATACAAAGCGGATGTGGTAGTGGTAGATCCTCCCCGCAAAGGCTGTGATGAAGTTTTGCTGGATGCCATTGCTAAAATGCAGGTAGAAAAAATCGTATATGTATCCTGTAATCCCAGTACTTTAGCAAGAGATTTAAGATTTCTCGAAGATAGAGGATATAAGGCAATAGAAGTGCAGCCGGTGGACATGTTTCCTCATACGAGCCATACAGAATGTGTTTGTCTAATAGTGAGGAATGACAAGGGTTTTAGGGATTTATAAAATAAAAAAGGGGTGGTTTTTCCACCCTCTTTCCACCCTAATTTTATTGTGGGTGGCAAATTTTTTCGAATATATCAACCGTATTCTTTGACATTTTTTCTGTTGCGTGTGTGTAGGTGTCCATTGTAGTTGCAAGCCTGGAATGACCAAGCCTTTTCTGAACATCCTTCATGTTTGCACCATTTTCAATTAACAGGGTGGCATGAGTATGCCGCAAAGCATGGAAGTTGAATTGAATCATCAATTCATAATTTATTACCCTGCTGCAATATTTAATGGTTTCGGGTGTGACCAAAGTTCCATCTTCCTTGGTGCAAACAAAATGAATTTGTGAATCAGTGGTTTTATAATCTTTTGTACCATCAACCGAATAAATCCTGTCATTCTTGTCTTTATAGTAATAATTATAAAATTGACCGCATTTTAAGCGGTTTTCAGCTTGCCATTTTTTATGCTGTTTCAGGACATTAACCAAAGTATCACCAATTGGTATTTTGCGAACTGATGAAACAGTTTTTGTTGTTCCAAAATACCATTGCTTTCCTTTTTTAATCAGGATTTTATTAATATCAATATCTTTATTATCCAAGTCAATATCATCCCAAGTTAAAGCACAGCATTCACCAACCCTTGTTCCAGTATGGTATGCAATTTGTAATGGAATATAGAAAGAACTTCCCTGGGGGAATCTTTCAATAATCCTTTTAAATTCATCCTGGGTGATTACCTTCCTATCAGTTTCAGCCTTGATATTTTCATTCTTTGGAAGCTTTACATACTGCATTGGGTTTTCCCTGATAAATTTATAAGGGAAAACTGCTGCTTTAAATGAACCTGAAAGCACTGACATAATATTAACCAGGTAATGCCTTGTAAAACCCATATTGGACTTTTCATTCACAAATTGCTGAAGAACAGCAGGAGTAATAGACTTTAGTTTATATGAACCAAGGGCTGGTTTAATGTGGTTCTCAATAATTCTTTTATATCCATCAATAGTGTTATACTTGCAGTTCATTTCAACATAGTTTTTAAGCCAATAATCCATATAATCAGCAACAGATATTTCACTTGGTTCAAAGAATAAACCGGCATTTTCATATTCCTGAAGTGCTTTCCTTAAAGCTGCTTCAGCTTCCTTTTTCGTTTTTCCACCTTTTCTTTCAATCTTCTTTCTCTTCCCATTAACTTTACCTAAATCAAAATAGTAATACCAGTTGTTACCACGTTTCCTTACTCCACCTTGCATAAGTAAAAACCACCTTTGGGTGCATTTAATCTAGTTGATGAATAATATTCCAAGGAAAGAATTTCATTTGAAAAGAGACAAAAAAATAGTCTAAGATACCCATGTAAATTAAATTTTAAAAAGGGGTGTCTTAGACTATGATCAAAAATACCAATGAGATTTTAACACAAAATCTCATAAAAGTCGAAGGTATTTTAAGGAATTTTGTTGAGGAAGCAATAAAAAAAGAGCACGAAGGACAGCTAACCATCAATAGTATTGAGAAGATGGTAGGCGCAACAATTAAAGCAGTAACGCAATTGATACTATGTATGGCAGGGGCGTTACTTACCAATATTGTAGTAACTAAAGTTGATGAATATTGCAGCTGCGGAAAGAAACTGATCACAGTAAAGAAAAATTCACAAACCAATATATTATCAATGTTTGGGCACATCCCAGTTACACGAGATATTGTTCATTGCAGGAGATGTCATAAGGGCTATGGTGTTATTGATAAACTTATTGAAATTGATGATAAGCATCGGATTACAAAGGCAATGGTAGAAGTGATAACCTATGTAGCACAACTGCTTCCATCTTTTGAAAGAGCATCGGAAGTTTTGAAAAAGCTATTAAAAGTAGAGGTAAGTCCAACCCAAATACAGATTGTATCTGAAGAAATTGGTAAAAAAGTATTTGAAAAAGAGATGGAAAAAGCACAACAAGCTTATGAAAAACCGGAAATAGCAGCACCAGAACTACCACCGGCTAAGCGAAAAGACGGGAAGCTATATATATTTACCGATGGAATGCAGTTAAATACAAGGATAGAGCAAAACGGTACGACTTGGCGTGAAATGAAGTTAGGGTTGGTGTTTACTGATAAGGATGTAATTAAGCGCGGAGAAGATAATATCAAAATTGTAAAAAAGGAATATGTATCATATTTTGGAAGCGTCACAGAATTTAAAAAGGCAATATTTGCAGCAGCCGCCAGAGCAGGTTACGGTAAACTAAAAGAAGTAGTTGTCATAGGAGATGGAGCACAGTGGATATGGAACATGTGCGACGAATTATTTCCGGATGCAGTAAGGATACTTGACTACTATCACTTAAGTGAGAATGTTCATCAGTATGCAAAAATACTATATCCTGAAGATGAGATAAACCGTAAAAGGTGGGTAAAAGAAGTAATGGATAGAGTAAACAATGATGAAATTGAAGAAGCAATTAAAATTGTAAACAAGGTTAAGATTAAAAAGTTACCAGACAATGTAGTAAATCTTCCAACATATATGGAAAACAACCGAGAGCGAATACGCTATAAAACTTTTAAAGAAAAAGGCTATTATATAGGCAGCGGAGCGATAGAAAGTGGTAACAAAATGGTGATTGGACAAAGGATGAAACAGGCGGGAATGCGTTGGAGTATCAATGGTGGACAGTATATAGCTGCATTACGTGCAAAGTATGAAAGTCACAAATGGGATGACGTTGTAAAAGTAGTGAACGAATAGTATGAAATAATATCCATGTAAAAAAATGTATATAACAATCGGGTAACTATACCCATTTTTACTGGAAGATTTATCACATATGTGAAAAAGTATCTTCTACTGTAAACTAGACGGTAATTTTTCAGATAATGGGTCATATATAATTTATGCACCCGATGCAGCGGTTTTAGAGAAGTCCGGTTACGAGTGGGCAAAATAACACGTAAATATTAAAGAGAAAAAAATCGAGGGAAGCCCAAGTAAAGGCTTCCTTTTTTCATGTTGTTTTTATGAAGAGGGAGGTGAAAGACGATGGCGACCAGAGGAAGAAAACCAAAGCCAACAGCCCTTAAGGTACTCGAGGGAAATCCCGGTAAGCGTCCACTTAACATGAATGAGCCAAAACCGGAGAAAAAGGCTCCGAAGTGCCCTTCCTGGCTTGAGCCGGAGGCAAAGAAGGAGTGGCGCAGAATGTCCAAGCAGCTTGAGGAACTGGGGGTGCTGACACAGGTGGATGCCGCAGCCTTTGCAGGCTATTGCCAGGCCTATGCACGCTGGAAGGAGGCGGAGGAATTTCTCTCCAAGCACGGTACCATTTTTAAGACACCGTCGGGATATATCCAGCAGGTGCCGCAGGTATCCATCGCCCAGACCTACCTTAAGATAATGAGGGATTTCTGTTCCGAATTTGGACTTACGCCTTCCAGCCGCTCCAGAATTGCCGTTGATAATGCCATGAAAGACAGCGCCGACCCCATGGAAAAGCTGCTTATGAGGAGGCATAACGGGTAATGTATGACGATAGGAAAGCGCAGCATGCGGTGGACTTTATCCAAAATCTGAAGCACACCAAGGGCATCTGGTATGGGGTGCCCTTTGAACTCCTCCCCTGGCAGGACAAAATCATCCGGGATATTTTTGGAACGGTCAAGGAAAACGGGTACAGGCAGTATAACACCGCGTATGTGGAAATACCGAAAAAGCAAGGTAAAAGTGAGCTGGCTGCAGCGGTGGCTCTCTACCTCACCTGCGCTGATGGTGAATGGGGTGCGGAAGTTTACGGTTGTGCTTCTGACAGGCAGCAGGCCTCCATTGTTTTTGATGTTGCGGTGGATATGGTGGAGCAGTGTCCGGCCCTGAAAAAGAGAATCAAACCGGTGCTCTCTCAGAAACGGCTAGTATATACACCGCTCAACAGCTTTTATCAGGTACTCTCGGCTGAAGCCTATACCAAGCATGGACTAAACGTCCATGGTGTGGTATTCGATGAGCTGCATGCCCAACCAACAAGGGAACTGTACGATGTTATGACCAAAGGTTCCGGTGATGCCCGGATGCAGCCATTGTTTTTCCTCATAACTACCGCAGGGACTGACCGTAACAGCATCTGCTGGGAGATCCACCAAAAGGCGGAGGATATTTTAAAGGGGCGGAAAATTGACCCTACCTTTTATCCTGTCATCTACGGCATTGATGATAATGACGACTGGACAGATGAAAGAAACTGGTACAAGGCTAACCCTTCACTTGGCGTAACGGTGGATATTGAAAAGCTGCGGGATGCCTTTAACAGCGCTAAAGATAATCCAGCTGAGGAAAACCTATTCCGGCAGCTTAGGTTAAACCAATGGGTGAAGCAGTCGGTCAGGTGGATGCAGATGGACAAATGGGATGCCTGCACCTTTCCCGTTAATGCGGAGGAACTCCGAGGGCGAATTTGCTATGGAGGCTTAGACTTATCCTCTACGACAGACATAACTGCCTTCGTGCTGGTATTTCCACCGGAGGCGGAGGAGGACAAGTATCAGGTGCTACCCTTTTTCTGGATTCCGGAGGAGAACCTTCAGATTCGGGTGCGGCGTGACCATGTGCCCTATGATGTGTGGGAAAGACAAGGGTATCTTAAAACCACTGAGGGAAATGTTGTGCACTATGGCTTCATTGAAGCCTTTATTGAAGAACTGGGCACCAAATATAACATCAAAGAAATTGCCTTTGACCGCTGGGGGGCGGTCCAGATGGTGCAAAACCTTGAGGGCATGGGCTTTACGGTAGTGCCCTTCGGGCAAGGGTATAAGGATATGTCACCGCCCACCAAGGAACTTATGAAGCTGGTACTGGAAGGGAAAATCGCCCATGGCGGACACCCGGTGCTGCGCTGGATGATGGACAATATCTATGTTAAAACCGACCCGGCAGGCAATATCAAGCCGGACAAAGAAAAAAGCACCGAGCGTATTGACGGTGCTGTTGCGCTTATAATGGCTCTCGATAGAGCAGTTAGGCATCAGAAAAGAGGGTCTGTGTATGACAACAGAGGGATTCTTGTGCTATAGAATTTTTATTTGTTAATTTCCTCTATTTTTCGAACAACCCTCATGGTAGCATTTCCAACATATTTGTAAACAGTGGCTGATGTTACAAATTCAGCAGAGCAGGATTTTGGCATGTCTTTTTGCGTATCGGGCTGATAGCCAAAAGGTTCTAAGATAGTTTTTACCATCCGTCCCAGTGCCTGTTTTGTGAAATTATCAGTTAAATCAAAAGTAGGTGATGGGAGATTTTTATAATAATTTTCTACTTCTTGAATGCAGGCAGATAAAGCTGGTTTGTCTGCTTCGGTTGCGTCTATCATTGCGATAATGTTATCGTCCTTTGACAGGATGTTTTCAAAAATATGGATTGCTTCCGGATTGCCGTCATATTTTTTACAGTTTGGGTTTTGGGCAATAAAATCCCTAAATGATGCTTTCATAGGTTATCCCTCCTAAAAAAGATTTTTACATATGTATTATCACATATGTAAAAATAAATGTCAACACTATAGAAAAACTTTAATTTATTTTTTATTGAAGATTTGAGGGCTTCAGGTATAAATATTCTAAGTCCCTTCATCGTTGCTGTTGTATCTTACGAAGAATATTGCTATAATAATAACAGCAAAAAGGGAAAGGAGATTTATTATGCCTAACATTAAGCCGATTTCCGATTTAAGGAATTACAATGAAGTGTTGCGCAGCATAGAGGAGGGTTCACCGGTCTTTTTAACAAAAAATGGCCGTGGCCGCTATGTGGTTATGGATATGCAGGAATATGAAAAAATGCAGGCAAAATTAAAATTGCTTACTGAACTTGCTAAAGGTGAAAAGGCGGGGCAGGAAAATGGATGGCTAACCATTGATGAACTAGAAGCATCCCTGGGGGTAACGAATGGTTAATCTTAAAATCTCGCCCAAAGCGCAAAAGGATATGCTGGAGATAAAAGAATATATCTCCGAGGAATTAGGTAATCCTACAGCAGCAACGAATGTGCTGGCCAAAATCACCAAACGATTCAGAGATCTTATGGAATTCCCGTTGATTGGAGCGCCCTTGTCCTCTGTTATTAAAATTGAAACAAGCTATCATTACCTTGTGTGTGGGCAATATACAGCTTTTTACCGTTATGAAAATGATACTGTATATGTGGACAGAGTGCTATATGGCAGACGAGATTTTATGCGAATCCTCTTTGGGGATGTTGCAGAGGAAGAAGACAACTGATTATCAAATATAAGATTTTTGATTGGTAAGAGCATCGCTTAGACGGTGCTTTTTTTATGCCTATTTTTCAGGAGGAACGAGCATGAAACTATCGATATTATCAAGATTTTTTCAACCAAGAGCAGGTCCTAACGACAGGCGGGACAATCCTATAAGCGACAGGCTGAAGGCATTCCTGCTGGGAGAGGATATCGGTACAGGTATGGCTTCTACTGCAGGTGTCAGGGTAAATGAGGAAACCGCAATGCGCGTAACTGGCGTTTATGCCTGTGTCCGAGTGATTGCCGAGACGGTGGCCAGCCTGCCCCTGCCCTTGTACAGGAGGCTTGACCGGGGCAAGGAAAAGGTTACTACCCATCCTTTATATTCAATACTTCACGATATGCCCAATCCGGAGATGACCAGCTTTACCTTCCGGGAGGTGCTAATGACCCAGCTTTTATTGTGGGGAAACGCTTATGCGCAGATAGTACGGGGAAAGGGCGGACAGGTGCTGGAACTATGGCCGCTTTCGCCCGCAGGCATGGAGATCATCCGGGATGAGAAAACCAAGCAGCTGGTTTACAGGCATACAGAAGGTATGAAAACCACTGAGTACAAGCCTGAACAAATATTCCATATTCCGGGTTTAGGCTTTGACGGGGTGAAAGGTTTATCTCCAATTGCCATGGCGAGAGAAGCCATCGGGCTTGCGCTGGCGACCGAAGAATTCGGCGCGAGGTTTTTCGGCAACGGGGCGCGCCCGGGAGGAATCCTTGAGCATCCAGGGGTGGTAAAGGACCCGGAGAAGCTGAGAAAATCCTGGGAGGAGGTATATAAAGGGCTTCAGAACTCCCACAAGATAGCAGTTCTTGAGGAGGGCATGAAGTACCATGAAATCGGCATACCGCCGGAGGATGCACAGTTTCTTGAAACCCGCAAATTCCAGCTTAACGAAATTTGCCGTATCTTTAGGGTACCACCCCACCTTGTAGGAGACTTGGAGAGGGCTACTTTCTCAAATATCGAGCATCAGAGCATCGACTTTGTGGTGCATACCATCAGGCCATGGCTGGTGCGCTGGGAGCAGGCTATTATAAAAGATTTGCTGCTGCCCGAGGAAAGGAAGCTGTATTTCCCTAAATTCAACGTTGACGGACTTTTAAGAGGCGACTTCAAAACAAGGATGGAAGGCTATGCCATTGGCCGCCAGAACGGCTGGTACAGCGCCAACGACATCCGCGAACTGGAGGATATGAACCCGATCCCTGAGGAAGCAGGCGGCGACCTTTACCTTGTGAACGGCAACATGCTGCCAGTCTCTCTGGTGGGCAGTAAAACAGAGGGAGGTGAAAACTTAAATGGACAAACAGAAAAGAAGACAGGCTGAGCCAGCGCAGCTGGAGAGAAGAACGGTATCCATGACGGAGCTCAGGGTACTTAGCGAGGGTGATGAAGAAGCGACAAAGCCCATCATTGAGGGCCATGCCGCTGTTTTCAACCAGTGGTCGGAGGAGCTTGGCGGCATGTTTTCCTTCCGGGAAAAGGTAATGCCGGGCGCCTTCAAGGAGACCATTCAGGTGGATGACATACGGGCGCTGTTTAACCATGATCCAAACTATGTGCTGGGCAGGAACCGTTCAGGCACTCTTGAACTTAAGGAAACGCAAAAGGGGCTTTTGGTAAGGATAACACCTCCGGAAACGCAATGGGCAAAAGATTTGTTAGTCAGCATAGACCGAGGAGACATTTCGCAAATGTCCTTCGGTTTTTTAGTTATTGAGGACCGTTGGGGCACCGAGGACGGCGGTGATATCAGGGAGCTTCATAAGGTAAAGCTTTTTGACGTTTCTCCGGTAACCTTTCCGGCATACCCCCAGACTGATGTCGGCGTAAGAGGCGCCCTTTTAAGCTATGAGAGGCATTTAAAGGAAGTGTCCGAGGCGGAGGAGTCTCGCGCAAGGCAGCGGTTGGAACTGATAAAACGGAAAATACAACTATTTTGACAGGAGGTAAAAGTGCTATGAACAAAATCAAGGAAATGGAAGCACGTAAAAAGGATGCAAGGCTTAGGGCCCTTGCCATTCTTGAGAAGGCTCAGGCTGAAGGCCGATTTCTGACTGAGGAAGAGGAAAAGTTGGTCAAGCAGCTTGAGGAGGAAATGAAAAGATGGGACGACACAATTGCCCGCACCAGGGCGCTGATGGAGGAAGAGGAGCAGCCGGAGGAAAGGGACATGGAGCCTGCAAGGCCCAATCCCAAGGCGACGGTAGCTTTAGGAGAGCAACGCTTTGCCAGCTTCGGCGAGCAGATGTTGGCTGTGTACCGGGCGGCGGCGCCGGATGGCCGTATTGACCCGAGGCTTACCACAAGAGCCGCCAGCGGTCTTTCCGAGAGCGTACCCTCTGACGGCGGTTTTCTGGTCCAGCAGGACTTTGTCACAGACCTTTTAAAGCGCACCTATGAGACAGGGGTTCTCGCTTCAAGGGTCAGTAAGATTCCCTTGTCCACCAACGCCAACGGGCTGAAAATCAACGGCGTAGACGAGACAAGCCGCGCCAACGGCGCACGCTGGGGTGGCATTCAGACCTACTGGGAGAACGAGGCTGACCAGCTTATCGCCTCCAAGCCCAAATTCAGAGTGATGGATTTGTCCCTGAAGAAATTGACCGGCCTTTGCTACGCAACCGACGAGCTCCTGCAGGATGCGGCAGCCTTGGAGAGTGTACTCCGTCAGGGCTTTGCCGAGGAATTCGGCTTTAAGATAGATGATGCCATCCTGACAGGTACCGGTACCGGGCAGCCCCTTGGCATTCTGAATAGCGATGCCTTGGTGAAGGTGTCTAAGGAAAACGGCCAGACCGAGCTGATCAGGGTGGAAAACCTCTTCAACATGTGGTCAAGACTCTGGGGTAGAAGTAGGACAAATGCTGTGTGGTATATCAATCAGGAGATTGAGCCGCTCTTATTTACCATGAAAATCGGTGATGTGCCGGTATATATCCCGGCAGGTGGACTTTCGGAAGCACCTTATGCGACACTTTTCGGAAGACCGGTAGTACCTCTTGAACAGTGCTCGGCAGCAGGGGAGGTGGGAGACATCATCCTGGCGGATATGTCTCAGTACCTTTTAATCGACAAGGGCGGTATCAATGCGGCTTCCTCCATCCATGTAAGGTTCCTGTATGACGAGAACGTTTACAGGTTCATTTACAGGGTAGACGGGCAGCCCATCTGGAATAAGCCCTTGCAGCCATATAAGGGCAGCGCGTCAGTATCACCCTTTGTGGCGCTTGCCAGCAGAAAATAATAGTAGTGAGTAGAGAAATCCGCTTGTCACATTGATAAGCGGATTTCTCATAAGCAAAGGAGGAGATTTCAATGTATAAACCCTATCATGTAGTCAATGCACTGCCACCGGCGGCAGATGTTTTTGCCGGTACGGTTTTTACCGACGTTATAAACCTCAAAAATTGGGAGCATGTGAGTTTCTTGATACAATGCGGCGCAGGCGCGGTTGGAACCTCTACCATTACTGTGGAGGCCTGCGACGATACGACACCTACCAACACAGAAGCAATTCCCTTCACATATCATGAATGTATTTTTGGAGATACCTTCAGCGAAGTGAGACAGGCAGAAGCATCTGGTTTTACCACTGCTGCAGCGGCGAATAAGGTGTACAAAATCGAGGTGGATGCCCAGGCTCTTGCAAAATCAGGTTACAGCTATGTGCGCCTGAAATCGGTGGAGGTTACCGATGATCCGGTAGTCGGTGGCGTTATTGCCATCCTCACCGGAGGAAGGTATGTGCAGGAGGTCAGCGACTCGGTTTTAGTTTAATACAGGCGGTGAAGGCAAATGAATTTAATATTGATAGAAGGGCCTGAGCTTGAGCCTGTATCCTTAGAGGAAGCTAAGTTGCACTTGAGGGTGGATGGGACAGAGGAGGATGCACTCATTTCCGCCCTCATTTCCACCGCCCGGGAATTTTGTGAGAGCTTTACCGGCAGAAGCTTTGCACTGCAGACCTTTGAATATGTTTCCGGGCCCTTTTTTTCAAACTGCGGTATTATCAAGCTGCCAATGCCGCCACTCATTGAACTGGTTTCCTTCAAGTACCTCAATGCAAATGGAGAAGAGATAATGCTGATAGAAGACAGCGGGTTCTATGCAGTCAAAAGCCTTGAGCCCGCTGTTTTATGCCCTATACCTGCCACAGGCTGGCCGCTGGACTGTGCACTACGGCCGGACGCAGTTAAAATACGCTTTAAGGCAGGCTATAGCGAGGTGCCCAAAAGCATAAAACAGGCCATGCTGCTTTTAATCGGCCATTTTTATGAGCACAGGGAAGCGGTCAACATAGGCGGTGGTACGGTCGGAGGCGGCGAAATAAAGGAGCTTCCGCTTGCGGTATCCTCACTGCTTCGACCCTTTTGGGTACCAAGGTGGTGATCTGGATGAGGATTGGTGAATTACGGCACAGGATTACACTGCAAAAATTAAACCCTTCAAGGGACAGTTTTGGTGCGGAGGACCCGGAATGGGTGGATGTTGCCACTGTATGGGCAGCCATTTACCCTATCTCCGGCCGGGAATATTTTGCCGCACAACAGGTTAATGCAGAAATTTCGACAAAAATCATCATACGTTATCGTACCGGAGTAGAATCGAAAATGCGAGTGACATATGGAGAACGTACCTTTGAAATTCTAGCGGTGATACACTTTCAGGAAAAGAAAAAGGAACTGCAGCTGATGTGTAGGGAGGTGGTGTGATGGCGAGGGCCTATTCGGCAAAGGCAAAGAAAATATCCGCCAGTGTTGAAGGTGCCGAGGAGGTTATACAGATGTTAAAGGACATGGGCAAGGCTGCGGAGGAAGTTCTAGAGCAGGCGGCGGATGCAGGCGGAAGGTTAGCCCTTCTTGAAACGAAAAGGCGGTGCCCGGTTAGGACAGGCCGCCTTAAAGAGAGCCTGCACTTACAAAACGGGAAAAAGACTGAAATAAAAGCGGATGTAAAAATACAGCCAGGGAAAAAGGAGTATTATGGAACCTTCGTGGAACTTGGAACAAAGCGGATGCCTGCACGCCCCTTTATGCGCCCTGCTGTAGATGAGAACAAAGAGAGGATTTCTGAAGCGGTGACAAAGGAAGTATCCAGGGCATTAGGGAGGATTCGGTAAATGAAGCTTGAGGAAGGTTTGTATGTGCATCTAAAAAATTATCCTGATCTTAAAAGCCTTGTCGAGGATAGGATATATCCCCTTGTTATGCCCCAGAATTGCAAACTTCCAGCAATCACTTACCAGAAAGTATCAGGCAGCCGGCAGCACTGCCTGCAGAGAGATACCGGCTTTACCACGCCTGTGTTTCAGATTTCCTGCTGGGCGCAAAATTACGCCCAGTTAAAGGCTGTGAGTGAGCAGGTACGGTTTGCCTTGCAAAATTTTTCTGGGCTTATGGGTGGTAACGGAGGTGTAGAGGTTAACGCGATACTTCTCCAAGGCGAGATGGAAGGCTTTGACCCAGATACAAAAATATATTACGCGCATTTTGACTTCGAATTCCAATATATTGAGCCGATTTAATCTTCTCAAAATTGAGGAGATTAGGTTTTAAGAAAGGAGAGAAAAGACAATGGCCATATCAGGAAAGAGCGGGAAGTTGGTTATAGGGACAAATACAGTGACAGAGATAAAGAACTGGTCTTTAGATCTTGGCTTGGATACCATTGATACCACTGCTCTTGGTGATGAGTGGAAGACCTTTATTTCAGGTCTTAAGGAATGGTCGGCCAGCGCAGAGGGAAGCTGGAACATTGCAGTAGACACGATGGGTCAGAAGGCAATCCAAGATGCGTATTTAAGTGGTAGTCTAGTAAGTCTCAAACTTTATGTAGATGCCACGCACTACTATTCAGGTGATGCATATATTTCCTCATTGGGGATTGAAGATCCGGTGGATGATACCGTGAATGTATCCTTTGAATTCCAAGGTACCGGTGTACTGGCATATACTTAAGGCGGTGATAAATGATGGCACTTTCAGGTAGCGTGGGAGCGGTCTTTATTCAAACAGAAGATGCTCCCATTTCTTTTGAGGATGAACCTACTGTTGCAAATGAGAGTTATACAAGCTACACCATTGCTAATGAAATACTGAGATACTGGGCTAAAAATTCAGAGGTGCTCGTAAAAGTCAACGGCAGTCCAATAACACAAGGCTTTTCCGTTGAATACTGTGGCGGTGTTGTAGTGTTTCAGACACCCCGCAGCCAGGAGGATGTGGTGACCGTCAGCGGCATGAGCCTTCTTGTCGGGCAGCATGGAGGCTTTTTCAACTGGTCAGCTGACCTGGAAATGGACACATCCGATGTGACTACCTTTCAGAGTGGTGGCTGGAAGGAAAATTTACCGACTATTAAGGGTTTTTCAGCCAGCGCGGAAAAATACTGGGGAGATGCGGAATTTTTCTCAAGACTCGGGCAGGAGATTATTGTCGCTTTGTATGTTGATTCGAGCACTTCACAGCGAAGGTATGAGGGGTATGGCATCATATCTTCTGACGGCATTGAAACAGCAGTAGAGGAAGTAATCAATGAATCTATTGAAATTCAGGGCACAGGCCCGCTGTATTACAGGGAGGGATAAGCAATGAGCAAACCATATATAATTCTTGAACTGGACAGGCCAAGAAGGCTGCGCTACGGAATGAACGCTCTTGTTACCATTGAGGAATTGACTGGCAAGCCTATCAGCAAGCTTGACCTCAATGCGGTAAGCATAAAGGATTTACGCGCTATCATCTACGCAGGGCTGGTGCATGAGGATAAGGAACTTACCCCGGAAAAGGTAGGGGAGCTCATCGATGAGCATGGGGATATGGAAAATGTGGCGAAGAAACTGGGCGAGGCGATGACAGCAGCCTTTGGCAAGGGAAAGGGATCAGGGCCGGAGGCGGTAAACAGGGAGTAGACTATGAGGAACTTCTTGTTACCGCAACCGGCCTTTTAGGTTTAAAGCCAAAGGAAGTCTGGGAGCTTACGCCCCACGAAATCATGTTAATGACAGAAGGATATTTAAGGAAACGACAGCAGCAGGTGCAGGATATGCTGTATATTTCCTGGCATGTGGAGGCCTTTGCCCGGCAGAAGAAGCTGCCAAAGCTTGAAGTTATATTAAAAACAAGGGCAAAACAGATAAAAAAACGTGAAACGGATATGGATGAACTCATACAGACAGCTAAAAGGAAAGGACTCAAAGGGCCTTGGGATAGGTAACCGAGGCTTTTTTTATGTGCTTTTGGGGAAGGAGGTGGCTTAAGCTTGGCGGTTATCCGGAATATTGTAGTTAAGATCGCAGCAGATATTTCAGCTCTGCAAAAGGGCCTTCAGGATGCCCAGGGACAGCTTCAAAAGGTGTCCAGGGAATTTACCAATATTGGTAAGACCTTGACTGCCGGTGTCACAGTTCCGCTTGTAGGGGCAGGGGCGGTTGCCCTAAAAACAGCAGCCGACTTTGAACAATCCATGGCCAATGCAGCTAGCGTTTCCGGTGCGACGGCAGAGGAATTCGAAAGAATGAAGGAAGTCGCCCGGGAAATGGGCAAATCTACGGTGTTTTCTGCCAGTGAAGCTGCCGATGCCATGTACTACATGGCCTCTGCCGGGTATAAGGCCGAACAGATGGCCCAGTCCATAAAACCAATCCTTGACCTTGCCGCTGCGACCCAGAGTGACCTTGCCTTCAGCACCGATACGGTTATCGCTACCCTAAACCAGTTCGGGCTTGGCGCGCAGGACGCAAGTAGGGTGACAAACGTATTTGCGGCGGCCATTGGCAATTCCCAGGCGACCTTGGACAAACTGAGCTATTCCATGCGTTATGTGGGCCCGGTAGCCAACAGCCTGGGCTATTCTATTGAACAAACCACAGCAGCCCTGGGGCTTTTATATAACGCGGGCTTTCAGGGAGAACAGGCAGGTACTATCCTGCGAGGCGCTTTGTCAAGGCTTATGAAGCCCACAAAAGAGATAACCGACACCCTTAAAGAGATGGGCCTTACCTATGAGCAAGTAAATCCGGCGACAAGGTCTATTGCAGACATTGTTAAGGTGCTGGGCGATCACTCTATCACCACTGCTCAAGCCATCAGCATCTTCGGTCAGGAAGCTGGCCCAGGTATGATGGCTTTAATATCCCAGGGGAGTAACGCTCTCCTTGACATGGAAAGCAAGCTCACTGGGACAAATGCCGCTGCTACCATGGCCAAAAAGCAGCTTGATACCTTTCAGGGCAGCATGAAGCTATTGAAGTCGGCTTTAGAGGAGGTCGCTATCCAATTCGGCAATATCCTCATCCCCATACTTAGGGATTTTGTCACAAAGTATATCCAACCTGCTGTAGAATGGTTTTCAAGCCTGGACGATGGAGTGAAGAAGACTATTGTAACCATAGCCGCTTTAGCTGCGGCTATTGGCCCGGTATTTCTCATTATCGGCGGTGTAGCCAGCGGCATTAGTGCCCTGGTTGGCGCCTTTGCCAAGCTTACCGGCGGCATCAGTGCCATAGTTAGTGGACTAAAAGCATTATCGGGAGCTTTTACCTTCTTAACTAATCCTATAGGGATAATCATTGCAGTAATTGCTGCCTTAGTTGCTAGTGTCATTTACCTCTGGAAAACTAACGAAGGTTTCAGGAATGCTGTAACTGACCTATGGAATGCCATCGCAAACATCATGAATTCGGTCATGAACACCATTACCAGTGCCTTTAATACGGTATGGAGGAATGTTACGTCCGTCTGGAATAACCTGCTTTACACCATCACCAGTGTGGGGACAAATATCGGAAATAGCGTGGCGGTCATAATGAACAACATTCGAAACAGTGTGATGAATGTGGTCAGAGAAGCCTTCAACTGGGGTGCAAATCTTGTAGGTAACCTGATAAACGGGATCAAATCCATGATCAGTAAAGCCGGTGAAGCAGCCAAAAGCGTGGCCTCCAAGATCTCATCTTACCTGGGCTTTCATTCCCCTACAGAAGAAGGGCCCGGAGCTGAGGCAGACAGGTGGATGCCAAACCTCATTGAGATGATGTTAAGTAGTCTTAAGTCGAAACTACCCAAGCTGGATTCTGTTCTTGGTGCTGCCTTTAGCCCTGTTTATGAAGCTCCGGCACTTTCGCCCGCAGTAAATAGTGGTGGTGGAGCGAGTGGGCCTATCAATATCACTATTACCGGTAATTACATCCGGGATGAAGTGGATATTGAGAGAATTGCTTCCCAATTGGTAAGGAAACTAAACCTTTTGGGGGTGTATGTATAATGTCCTTGATTTTGACCATTGCCGGAGAGGATAAAACGGCTATTTTAAAATCAAAGACCCTTCACATCAAAAGGTGTGCGGAAGGGCGGAACGAATGCAGCTTTTCTCTGATAACACCATATGCAACATACAGCCCGCCTATTGGCGCAGAAGTAATTGTAACCCTGGATAATAGACTTTGCTTTGGCGGGGTTATCAAGGAGAGACGGCTTAAGCGGTTAAACAGCCGGGGAGTCATATACTCGAGTATTAAGGTTTCCTGCCAGGGCTATAACCATATCCCTAGACGCCGGACCATCCAATATAATCCTGATAACATTTCTGCAGGGCAGGCTGTACGCTACATGATAGAAAATGTGCTTTCAGAGGAAGGGATTACCGAGGGGGTTATCGAAGATGGCATCACCCTGTATAACTACGATGCCAATTGTAAACCCATCCGGGATATCTTAGACGATCTTGCAGAAGCCTGCGGCTTTAAATGGTATATAGACGACCATAAGGCCCTTCACTTTCTCCGTGAGGAGGAGGTAATCGAGGCTCCATATTCTTTGATAGAAGGCGGGGCATTCACTGATTTTGGAGAGGTGGAAGTTACCGACACCCTTGAAGGCTACCGCAACAAACAGTTTGTTAAAAGCGGCGACATGGTGGTGGTTGTTGAGAACAAGAATGAAATTCAGGCAAGGGCGACAGTGGAAGGCGGTACTGGTGTATACGGCGAGGTAATGGAGAACACTACTGTCCAAAGCAATGCTGATGCACTAGCCCTTGCCGACGAACTTCTAAGCCGCTATGGACAGCATATCCCTGCTACCCTCTCCTTTTCCACCTTCACCTGGGGCTTTGATGGGGGGCAGCGGTTACATGTGGATCTTCCGTCCTTCGGGGCTTCAGGTAGTTATCTTATTGAACAGTTGGACATTACCGACATGGGGAATGGGACTTTCAAGTTTAGTATAGACTCCGTTAAGAAGAATTTTGAAAAATCGAGTAAGCGCAAGGAAAACTGGGTGGATTATTTTCACAATATTATCAAGGAAGTGAAAACAGCCAAGAGAAGTTCTTCAGGAAATGAAGGAGCCCTTGTTTACAGCAGTTCAGCCTTGACAATAACCTCGACACCCCAGGTTACTTTAAACTTATCCCCCAGTGTTTCAGAAATGACCCACCTTTATCTGGCTTTTACCATAACCGGGACAGCCAATGTGGCCTCGCAATTAACAGTAGACCTTCAATACAACGGAAACGTACTTAGAACCTATAAACACACCCTTGCAGTGGGCTACAACACCTTTTCGGTGTCTACCATTATTGCCTCAGTCAAGGCCGGAGGACATTCGGTAAAGCTTTTGGCCAGTGTTAGCAGCGGGACATTAAGCGTAGGTGAGGGCGGCCATGAAGGGTATATCCGAGCTGTTGGTATGGCAGGCATAGGAACAGCCCCGCCAGAGGCCAATGTGGTTGAGCCCTTATCCTACTTTGATGTAGGCAGCGGCAGGGTGTTGACTATTGATTTGGTTACTATAACAGAGGATGTTGGCTCTCAGGTTGTAGAAACTGTTGAAAGCACAGAACCGCCTGCCGGGGATATAACCCCTGTTTGCAATATTTCTCTTACACAGGTAGCGGTACAGTGCAATTTTACACCGGAAGAAGCAGTGCTGTTTGAGCAGGATAGTGTAACCACTATATTTGATGGGATGATGAAGCCTGTCAATGAGAAGGTGACCGAAATGAACCAACAGGACCTTGAGGGTGGGAAACTGTACACTGCGATCATGGCAGATACCAATGATTTCCCAGTTATTGAAAGCGTGGTGGTCAGGTTGTGAGTGGATATATATTAAAAGAGACCTTTCCTTCCTTTCAGAACAATTACACAGTCAATAAGGATATGCAAGGAACTCCGGCCTATTTCTCCGATGGTGGAAACGATGCCTTTGACAGCTGGGGATATTTTCAAATAACAAATGCAGAAGTCACAGTCGTAACGAACCTGCCATTTACACAGCGCAATGGACCAGATGGGACGATATATACGGAGGAGTTTCAGCATGACGGAGAAACCTGGGAGTTAAAGCAGGGCTGGGTGGTTCCCGGTATCTTTGCTATGCAAGTTTTGCAAATCACCGGAGAAGATAAGCCCTTCAAGTTCAAATTAAGCGGAAATTATGGGAGTGATAGTTCCTCTCAGTATGGTAGGGTTACAACCCAATATGGGGAGGTTTACCTGACTACCTTCTGGAATAACGATGGAGGCAAGGATGCGGCGGGGGGAGACCCTCAGGTTACATGGACCGTAGTGCCCTATGACCCGGGGTTGACGGCTACCGATGTGCCACCGGCCACTTCCAGCAGGAGTGGAGATAACGAAACGGGCACGACGGTAGCCATGACTCATGGTTGCCTTGTGTTTATTCAATGGGGATATACAACTGTTCAGGCGGTACAGGATTTTATTATCCAGAGCTTTGAAAGAGACAATATTATAAAGTATCTCGTCGTTGATGGAACGGAGGTTAAAAGGTGGGATGAGGGATTATCCCATTATATTAGTGTTGGCCAGGCACCCCCAACGAAGGCCATGTTTCTAGAGCATGGCATGAAGACAATTCCTGCTTCCCGGACGGGACTCATTATGACAAATCCGGTCCTTCATTGCTGGACAGACGATTTAAGCGGCAGGGCAAGGTTTTTGATAGAAAAGGTTGTACCAAAGCCCAAACTTCTCAAGATGGTCACAGACTATATCTTACCTACCGGGGCAAAGAGTGTAGAGGTTGTAGCCAATACCGCGGGAAGTGCGATCCTTAAGCTTATTTTAAGTATCGACGGCGGGGTAACCTGGAAAGCCTGGAATAGTTCCCAATGGCTAGCGGTCAATACAGAAAGCCTCACAGAAGTGGAAAGTATGGGGATGACCAAGGAAACTATAAACGGAATTACCGAGACTGCATGGGATGCTATTATCAGCCCGGGAGGAACCATTCGGTTTGGAATATTCAGAAGCCAAACTGCTACGGCAGATACCTGTGAAGTGGATTCCATCCGAGTGAATTTTAAATAGGTTTGTGGAGGTGATACGGTGCTTAAGAACTATGTGAGAAACTTTGAGACACAGCAAACCGTTACAATGGAAAAGTTAAAACCTGAAATAATTCCTGTCAAAGGCCATGCCAAGATTGAACTGTTCAACAGTCTTACTGGAAAGAAAACCCTCGAGGCTGAAACAGAAAACGTCATTAATTCAGTGCTGGCAAAAGAGGCGTTTTTGACTACTTTTGACAGCCTCATTGGATGGGACTCATTAGGAAGCTCCGCTCGAAGGTCATATTTTCAGGATATTGTACTCACCAACTACACAGGGGCCGAAAGTGCAGATAATTTCTATGTGGCGGGGGATATAGTTGGTTGGGCAAGAAAGCAGGGGCCTTATGTAGGAGCTGATACAAAGCGTGGAACGATAAACATTGCAGAGTCTATAAGGGATTATGGGCAATTTAAGTTTGTATTTGACTGGCCAACCCATGCCGGTAATGGGACATTCAGGACTATCTGGTGGACAGGACAGTATAACTCCTACATGCCAACTATAGATTTTTATAGCCTATATGATTACAGCGTAAGCGGATCTATTCAAACAAGCTACAGAGCATGCATCGGACCTGGTTTTGCCATATATATTCCGCAAAACACAGGGGTTATTCTGGTAAGAAAGATGTCTTACAATGACATGAGCTACCCAGACTACTACAGTAGTTCGCTTTCGTCTGATACTTTGGATTTAAGCTATATCGATACAAAAATTCAGGCCATTCACTGGGATGGAATGTATTTTTGGCTGTATGGAGATACCAATGGCAGGTATTATAAGTGTGATGAAAGCTTTGCGGTTCTATGCGAATTCGATGCGCCCCCGGCAGCTTACAGCAGGTCTACGAGACAGAATATTACCACCTTTAACGGAAAGTTTTTCAGTTATACCTATGAGGCGAACAATAACTGGTCCTTTAGGCGTTACAATCATGAAGGCATCTTGGAGAGTGAGTTAAACCTCTATGGTGCTACAGGAGTTTCCGATCCGGGCAGCACTTATATTGTGGGGGAAGCAAAGTGCATCCTATTTCACAGCTCAAACCTTTCAAGGGTTGCTATGTTGGACTCTTATGGAAATACTTTAAAACATACTGTTTCAGCATACTCTTTTGGCAGTCTTTATGGGCCTCTTATGTATGACCGGAAGCATAACCTCTTCTGGAGCCGGTATTCATATTCCGGTAATTACCGATTATATTGCTTACAGCCCATGTGGTACCCCGGGGCACAAACCCTGCTTGCTGCGCCGGTTACCAAGACCAACACCAACACCATGAAAATTACTTATACCTTCCAGGTTAACTTGCCAGTATTTTAGATAGATTGGCTGGTTTCAGAAAGGAGGAGCGCCTGATGGAGCAGCACGGATGTATCCAGGAGCAACGCATCCGGGATTTGGAGACTGGGATGACTGAAACTCGGGTATATGTCAAGATGATTAAAGAGGATATCCATGAAATTAAAGCATCCATAAAAGAAATACGTGGTTCACCGGAAAAGCAAAACGAAACAACGATGAAGGCCTGGCAGACTGTGATGATTGAACTCATCAAGCTGGCAGGCCTTTGTATTGCCATTTTAGGGGCAATCGTTGGAGCCATCAAGTTGATGGGCAAATGAAGGGAGGAGCATATACATTATGAAGAAATCGGTGTATTTGAGTCCGTCCACCCAAGAGCATAACGCAGGTTACGGCAATTACGGGACGGAAGAGCAAAGGATGAACGAGGTGGCGGACGTTACCCAGAGGGTGCTGGAGAGGTATGGGGTGACGGTTTATAGGAACAAGCCGGACTGGTCGCTTGCCCAGGTTGTGGCTGACAGCAATGCAAAGAGACCGGATGTTCATTTCGCGATTCACAGCAATGCCGGGGGAGGCCGGGGCTGTGAGGTTTATTGTCACAGGTTCGGAGGCGGCGGCGAAAAATTAGCAAGAGCAGTTTATGAGGAATTATCGCCTTTGACTCCTGTTGGAGACAGAGGTGTCAAGGAGGGGTATAACTTTTACGGTCCTGGCAAGCACATGTACGAACTGGCGTATACTTTCGCACCAGCAGCGCTTGTCGAGATAGCCTTTCATGACAACCCTGACGATGCCAAGTGGATTATATCCCACATCGAGGCAATTGGTATCGCCTTGGCAAAAGGGATACTGAAATACTTCAATATACCATACAAGGAGGACAGTCCTAATTTGGACAGAGAGCTAAAGCTGCTTCAGGAATTCGGCATCCTTGAGTCGCCGGAGTACTGGAGGCAGAATGCAGTAAAAGGAAGAACAGTAGCAGGTGAATACGCCGCCATCCTGATTCAAAGGGTAGCGGCTTTATTATTGAAGGGAGGAATTTAACTATGCAGCAGTCAAGATGGAGAAGCCCGGTGGCATGGTCGGCGCTTGCGGCCTTGGTGTTATTCATACTGAAAACCTATGGGCTTTTAGCGCCCATTGGGCTCACCGAGGACAGCTTTAAGGAGCTGACGACTTTGCTTTTTGCGGCTTTGACTTCCTTTGGGATTTTCAATAATCCTACCAGCAGGGACAGCTTTTAGGCCGGGAGGCGGTGAATATGACGGTAAACCAGAGCGTTGAATACCTTTTAAGCAAAGAGCTATTGAAAAAGCTGCTGGCAGAAGGGTTTATTACGGAAGAAGAATTCATCAAGATTGATGCTGAAAATAGAAAAACTTTTGCCAAATGATAATCTTAAGCTTGCCTTCCAGCTCAAACAGAGTTAACCTGCCTGACCTGAAGGGAGGTCAAAGCATTGAAAAGAAGGAAGCTGAAGGTTTACGAGGCTCCGGGCTGCACAGCAAGGAATATTCCATGCATCAGACTGCAGGGGAGGTGGCTTTTTAACTTGGGGTTTAAGGTCGGAGACAGCATAGACGTTAGCGAAGAGGGAGGACGGCTCGTCATTGAATTATTAAAGGTTGCCGAGGATACTGCCAGATATGCGCTTGACGAAATTAACAAGAAAAAGGAAACGTAATGGCTTGGGGGAACACCCAGGCCATATTTTTTGTCCTTAAAAATATGTTCCCGCAAGGGATTAACTTGCTTTGAGAGAGTCGAAGAGTTAACATGTGACACTGACCTTGGAAGGGAGGGAAAAGCAAATGAAGAAGGTTACAACAATAGCGGCCAAAACGAGGGAAGAAATACAAGGCAGGCCGCAAGAAGCAAGGCTTAGGGTTTGCGCCTACTGCAGGGTCAGCTCCAATTCCAATGAGCAAATGGAATCCTTCGAAACACAGGTGGCTTATTACACTAAGTACATTAATAGCAGGCCGGAGTGGGAGTTTGCAAATGTTTATGCGGATGGCGGCATTTCCGGGACAGGCAGAGAGCATCGCACAGAGTTTAACAGGATGCTAAAGGATTGTCAAAACGGCAAGATAGACCTTATCGTTACTAAATCCATTTCCAGGTTTGCCAGAAATACGGCGGACTGCTTGGAGGCGGTGCGCTTTCTTAAAAGCCTTGGCGTGGCAGTGTTTTTTGAAAGGGAAAACATCAATACGCAGGATAGCGAAAGCGAGCTTATATTAAGCGTACTTTCAAGTATTGCACAGGAGGAGAGCCGCAGCATATCGGAAAACATCCGCTGGTCGCTAAAGAAAAAGTTCAGGCAGGGAAAAGTTACGGTAACTACAAAACGCTTTCTTGGCTATGATACCAGTGAAAGCGGGGAATTATTGATAAATCCTGCTGAAGCTGAAATCGTAAGAAGAATTTTCAGGGAATATATCGCCGGGAAAAGTATCCGGGAGATTAAAAGAGGCCTTGAAGGTGACGGTATCAAGACCGTTACAGGACTTGACAAGTGGCCGGAGGCAACCTTGAGGGGTGTTTTAACAAACGAAAAGTATTATGGCGATGCCATCCTTCAGAAAACTTACACAGTGGATTATTTGACCCATAAAAAGAAAAAGAACAGGGGTGAGGTGCCCCTGTACCATGTGAAGGGCAATCATGAGCCAATCATATCTAAAGAAGAATTTGACCTGGTGCAAAAGCTCATGGCTGAACGGGCGGCCAAATACGGAAACCTGCCGGAGCACCGGGAAAGATACGCTAGCCAGTATGTTTTCAGCGGCCGGCTTATTTGTGGCAATTGCGGATCAACTTTTAAGCGCCGGACATGGAACAGTAAATCGAAAGCCAAACAAATCGTCTGGCAGTGCAGCACTTATATAAAGGAAGGAAAAAATCAATGCGGCATGAAAGCGCTGGATGACATTACACTGAAGAAGGTATTCCTTCGGGTTTTTAACCGGCTTTACAGAAATAAAGAGGCTATTTTAAAGCCCTTTATGGAGAATGTGCAAAAGGTGCTGCTTGATGAGCTAAAGAGCGAGCCTGTAAAAGCTATTGATGCAAGGATTGAGTATATAACAGGGCGGATGAAACAGCTTATCCGCCTGCAAATTAAAGAGAATATTGCCCCTGAGGTATTCCAGAGGGAGTACGGGAAACTGAAAGCCGAGCTAGATAAATTAAGGGAAGAAAGAAACAGCTACGGCTCACTGGATGACAGGTGCGAGGAGCTCCTGAAACGGACAGAAAAGCTTTATGAATATCTTCAGGGGATGGAGGATATACTGACGGAATTTGATGATGATGTTTTTAAAGCATTGGTGGAGCGTATTTTGGTTATATCTCCCACCCATCTTAAATTTGAACTCAAGAATGGACTTGTGCTTGAAGAGAAGTTTATTAAGAAAAAAGGAATTCATGGTCTAAGGTAAGGGGGTCGAGGTTATGCGCAAGGTGGTTTCGGTGATTCCTGCAAAACCCATGCAGGTTATAAAGGGGCTGCCTGCTCAAGCGAAAAAGCGGGTTTGTGCCTATTGCCGCGTAAGTACCGATACGGAAGAACAGCTTTCAAGCTACGAGGCGCAGGTTACTTATTACGAGGATTACATCAAAAAGCGCCCGGATTGGGAGTTTGCAGGGATATATGCCGATGAAGTGCGCCCAGACTAGGGCTTTGTTTAAAGTAGAATTTATGGAACTACACTGCAAGATAACGCAGTAGTCAACCTATCTTACTGCAAGGGGAAACCCGATACAGGAACATAGCATGATAGGAAAGCGACAAGTTGGCTTAGGACAAAAGCCACGACTTATGTTGCAATGACAAGTGGATATGAGGATAAGATTGTATTTATCGAATGTGAGGTCTAAGCTGCCATTGCGTAGGGTCTAAGGAAATGTCCTGATACCTTAGCTGTAACATCTATATGTACCTTCGTCGCATATAGAGTTATCAATAAATTACAGAGCAGGCACGAGAACGTGTTATAACAGACTGAAAGCATATCCGACAATCCACATTTCCAAGAAACAAAGCTAAACTGGGGATTACCTAAGCAAGTTTCACTTGTATGGTAACAGAGTTTCCATAGTAGTCCGAGATGAGTAAGGCTCATTACATGGCGAAGGGAAACAGTTAATAAATTTCAAAATTAGAAAGTTGAAAGGCAGGAGAATCCTGAATGAAACCAACAGCTGAAATTTTGGAGCGTATCAATAAAAATTCAAATGAGCACAAAGATGGAGTATATACTCGCTTATACCGTTATCTTTTAAGGGAAGATATTTATTACAGTGCATACCAAAAATTATATTCCAATAAAGGAGCATCAACTGAAGGTATTGATAATGATACTGCTGATGGATTTGGAAAGAAATATGTAGAAAGTTCAATAGAAGAATTAAGCAATAATACTTATAAACCCAAGCCGGTACGCAGAGAATATATCAAGAAATCCAATGGGAAAATGCGACCTTTAGGAATACCGTCATTTAGAGATAAGCTATTACAAGAAGTTATGCGTAGATTTTTAGAAGCTATTTATGAACCGATTTTTAGTGATTTTTCACATGGATTTAGACCTAATAGAAGTTGTCACACTGCATTAAAGCAGACACTTCCATATTTCAAAGGTGCAAGATGGTTTATAGAAGGAGATATAAAAGGCTGTTTTGATAATATTGACCATGATAAGCTTATTGAAATATTACAAAGAAAAATTAAAGACAGTAAGTTTATAAACATTATTCGTAGTTTTCTAAAGGCAGGATATATAGAGGATTTCAGATATAACCAAACATATTCTGGAACACCTCAAGGAGGGATTTTATCCCCAATACTTGCCAATATTTATCTGAATGAATTGGATAATAAAATCATGGAGATTAAACAAAACTTCGATAAGCCGGCAACAAGGTGTGTAAATCCAACATACGACGAGATTAGAGGGAAAAGATATTGGTTACAGCAGAAACTTAAAAATGCTACTGATGAAGAAAAACCGGTTCTGATTTCAAGAATTAATGAATATAGTAAGAAACTTTTGAAATTACCCTATAAATCACAAACGGATAAAAATATAGCTTTTGTAAGATATGCTGATGACTTTTTAATAGCAGTAAGAGGAAATAAAGAAGATTGCATTAAAATTAAAGAACAATTAAGAGAATTTCTAAATGATGAATTAAAGCTTACCTTAAGTGATGAAAAGACTTTGATTACTCACAGTAGTGAAAAAGTTAGGTTCTTAGGATATGACATTTCAGTTAGACGTAATCAACAAATATCAACTAATTCATTAGGACACAAGAAACGTCAGCTGAATGGCACTGTAGAATTATTAGTTCCTTTAGAGAAGATAGAAAAGTTTATGTTTGATAAAGGTATCATTAGACAGAGCAAAGCTAAAAAGTTTCACCCGATACACAGAAAAGGATGGCTATATCTCCCAGACCAAGAAATCTTGGAAAGATACAATGCTGAAATTCGTGGAATACTCAATTATTACCACCTAGCCAACAATTATAATAAACTTAATTATTTTCAATACTTGATGGAATATAGCTGCCTTGCAACTTTAGCAGGAAAGCATAATTCTTCAATAAGTAAAGTAATTGACAAATATAAAAGCGGCAAAGGTTGGGCAATAAAATATAAAACAGAAAAAGGTAAAACACGAGAAAAGAGAATTGTAAAACTTCAAGATTGCAAAGGGTTCTGTGATGATAATATTGTTAGACACATTTATTCTGTAAATACCAATGCTACTATTAGAGCAAGACTGCAAGCAGGAGTTTGCGAGCTTTGCGGTAGCAGGGGAAAGTCTAATTATGAGGTTCACCATGTTTCAAGTGTAAAGGGACTAGAAGGCAATAAGCTTTGGGAGCAGATAATGAAAATCAAAAATAGAAAAACATTAGTGGTATGCGAGGATTGCCATAAGGCAATACATAGTTAATTTGAATTTTAAAATGATATGGTAATTATTAACGGAGAGCCGTATACGTCGAGAGGTGTACGTACGGTTCGGTGGCGAGGGATTTTGTGCCCTTAGCCTATGGAATTACAGGGACTAACACAAAAAACAGAGTGGAATTTAAAAGAATGATAGATGACTGCATGGCCGGCAGGATTGACCTGATTATTACAAAGTCAATTTCAAGGTTTGCGAGAAACACTCTGGATTGCCTTAAATATGTGCGGCTCTTAAAGGAGAAGGGTATAGCGGTATATTTTGAAAAGGAAAACATTGATACCTTGGATGCTAAAGGAGAAGTTTTGCTCACCATTCTTTCATCGTTGGCGCAAGATGAGTCGAGGTCGATTTCGGAAAACAGCCGGTGGGGAATTGTGCGCAGGTTCCAGCAGGGCAAGGTCAGGGTTAATCACAAAAAATTCATGGGCTATGATAAGGATGAAAATGGAGAGTTGGTGATAAATGAGAAGGAAGCGGAAATTGTCCGGCGGGTTTTTGAAGAATACCTGAAGGGTAAAAGCTGCTATAAGATTGCAGAAGGCCTTGAAGCAGATGGCATCCTTACAGCTACAGGTGGAAGGAAGTGGCATGAATCGGTCATTAAAAAGATGCTGCAAAACGAAAAATATGCCGGGGATGCGCTTTTGCAGAAGACTATCACAGTGGATTTTCTCACCCATAAGCGGATCATAAACAAGGGGCATGTTCAGCAGTACTATGTGGAAAACAGCCATCCACCCATTATATCGAAGGAAACCTTTGAAAGGGCGCAGCAGGAAATGGAGCGGAGGCGCAAACTGAAAGGTGTTACTGATGAAAACCGCAGCAGGCACAGCAACAAATATGCCTTTTCAGGAAAGATTATTTGCGGCGAGTGCGGTTCGCGGTTCCGGAGAGTCCGCTGGGGTCAGGGGGAGAAGTATAAAAAGTATGTGTGGGTGTGCAGAAACCGGGATGAAAAGGGGCCGGAAGGCTGCAGCATGAAGGCGGTGGATGAAGAAAAGCTTAAGCAAGCCTTTGTCCGGATGGTTAATCGGCAGATAAAGGATCCAGAAAGGTTTATCTCAAGAATGCTTGAGAATATAGAAAAAGTTTTTGCGGAGAGGGCCAATTCTGTTGATGTTACTGCTATTGATAAGCGGCTGGATGAACTCCGGGAAGAAATGGAGCGGCTTGTGAAGCTCAATGTTAAGGCCAATCTTGACGCGGATATTTACGGCGAGGAATATGCCAGGATAACCGGAGAGATGGAGGAGCTAAGGCAGCAACGTTCGGCCTTTACTCAGGCAGAGTTTAAGCGGAAAGATACCCTTGCAAGGGTTAGGGAGATAGAAAAAATGCTTAGGGGACAGGAAATTGTGAAGGGGTTTGATGAGGATTTGTTTACTTCACTGGTGGAGAGAATACGGGTAAAGTCACTGGTGGAGGTGGTGTTTGTGTTGAAGGCGGGGGTTGAGGTAAGGGAGATACTATAATAACCCAAATTGCATGAAAATTATGGTATAATATTGGTGTGTTTGGTTGTACAACCAGTACACTGTTTTTATGAAAGTTAATTTGCGCGAGATAGGGGGGAGGATATGCTCAATTTATCGACCGATATTTTGAAACAGCTTCGGGATGCAATTTGTAGGCCGGAAGGGACTATAGAATTCAAATATTCTTCAGATAGTTTATTTGATCCAAACGATCCAGGAGGCGTCATATTTGAAATACCAGCAGGGGCCCATTACTTTAAAATTGAAAAAAAGTTCATGAGCTTGGTATTTTATCATTTCTCACCAGGTACAGAGACAAGAGTCGCTACTATTGATTTGGAAAAAGTAAAGCAAGCACCAAAAGTATATATAGCTTTTACTTGGAGTCCTAAAGAAATAAATGCGTATGTAGGTCCATACATAGAAGGTGGAGAACTAACAAAAGTTACCGGTGAAATGTCATCTACTAAAATTAGAATTACAAAAAATGGTGATATCATACGAATTGGAGATTCTGGGATTGAGATAGGTCATTATAGTTTTTTTGTTGGAGGTAAGCCAATACTTCAACCTACTGCAATTGAAGCGTGGAAAAATACACTTATGGCAATACAAATATTGCAGAAAGGTTCGTCGGAAGATGGATATATTTTTGAAACCGTTATGTCCAATTTATCTATTGCGACTTTAGTGACAGGCTTTGAGGTTTATTGCAAAACAAGATTTATTGAATTGGAACAAGAAGGCATTAAGCCTAATATTGAAGCCTTAGTGACCAGTTGTTTTTCTAAAGAAGAACTTGATAAACAGTTCCCGGAGAACTTAAGGGATAAGGCGGCAAATGAGAATAAGACATTTTTAGAGATAATTGCTGAGAAAAAGATAAACTTCCAAAATTATAAGGAGAACAAAAAAGCATATAATAAAGCATATAATATTAAGTTCGGTGAAATCGGCTTAACATCTGAAGAACTTTCCTTTTTGCAAAAAATTATTCGATTTCGCCATAGGATTATTCATGTTTCTCCCTTTATTGGAATGTTAAATCAACCCGAAGTCCCACCGGAGGAACCGATATTTTCTAGCAAAGAATTGGTTAGAAGAGCAATGGAATGCTTTGATAAATTTATTAACAATCTTCATCAGACCACTTTAACATAGGTCAAGTCACCTTTTGGTATAAAACTCCTCTAATCGACCAATTTTGTGTAATAGGTCAGCGTAAAGAATTAATGTGAGTACATAAACATATCCCATGTGTTTTCTTTTAAGTGCTTTTCACCGCTCAAAGCACGTGGAGTGCGTGGTATTGATGCAAAATGTAAAAAATAAATAAGAGCCTGAAAAACGGCTTGAATACAGGGTTTTCCGGTGATTTGCCATCTGCCGAAAATGTGTTTTCTGGCGGCGGAGATACCGGGAAACCCTGTATTTTTATGTGTGTGATTGTTCGTGGAAACACATCCACAGCCTTCCGGGGCGGCTTCCGGCGGGCGGGGTTGTGTAGACGGAAAAGACGGCGGTTGATTGTTCGAGGGAACATATCAGAAAGTTTAATGACTTGAAAAAGAGAAAAAGAAATGTAAACCAATTTAACCGTTTTTGGCTTGATATTATTCGCTTAAACGTATACAATATTAATTGTTAATAATTGCAAATTTGGGTGGAACACTATGGTAACTGATTACATGTCTGTAAATGAAGCTTCGAAAAAGTGGGGTATCTCCGTCAGGCGCATACAAAAGCTGTGTGCGGAAAACAGAATAGATGGTGCTGTGCGTTTTAGCCGTGTATGGGCAATACCAAGAGACGCCCAAAAACCCATTGATGGCAGACTTAAGTCACAAAGAGAGAGGAAACAAAACAGAGCATGAAAATGCGGGAGGTGACAAAATGCTTCCAATATATCTGGCGATGCTTGACGGCGAAGAGGATAAAAATAAATTTGAATTGCTTTATGTTACATACAGGAAGCTTATGTTCTATGTCGCCAACCGCATCCTAAATGATGAACGGCTCGCGGAGGACGCTGTACATCAGACGTTTTTGAAAATTCTTGAGAATTTCGATAAAGTGGGGGAAATTTCCTGTCACAAAACTAAGAGCTACATTGTTACTATGGTTAGAAACACCGCCATCAATTTATATAACCAAAGAAAAAGGCGCACAACAATTCCCCTTGAGGATGTGGAATACTGTATAACAACCGAACCAATAAGCGTTACGGAGGATTTAGATCATCTTGCAAGGGCGGTATTGAAGTTGCCTGTTATATATAAAGATGTGCTGACACTGAAATATGTTCAAGAGTTTTCAAATGAAGAAATAGCAAAGATGTTGGATATATCTGAGGCGACGGTTAGGAAGCGGCTTGAGCGCACAAAACGCAGGCTTGAGGAAATTCTGGAAAGGGAGGAAAGCGCCGATGTCAATTAGTTTTACGGAAGACATGCTTAAAGAAGCCGTTATTCAAGCGGACATATATGAGATAGAAACCCTGCCTACAGACGATGAAATAGAGTATGAGTTCTCAAATGAGTTTAAACGAAAGATGAAAAAGCTTATACGCCAAAGCAAAACAAGAAGCCCGGTTGGAGCAATGGCTTTTTTGCGTAGGCGTGCGGTCGCTTTTGTTGCTGCAATCATTATTCTGTTTGCGTCCGCAATGAGCGTATCGGCTGTACGTACCGCGGTATTTGAATTCATAACCGAGGTGTACGAAAAATTCACTCATATATTCTTTAATGAAAGCCGGTCATCTCAGGATGCGGCCGATGGATTTGCCATATATGAACCGGCCTATATACCGGAAGGATTTAAACTGGTCAATAAAAACACCGACGGCCTTGTTCTGCTGGAATATGAAAAGGAAAATGATTTTATATCCTACAGCCAACAGTGCCTTGAAAACGTTTCAATCAACATAAATACAGAAGGTGTAAAACTGGAAGAACTTGAGTTCAAAGGTTTACCGGCCAAGTATTATTCCAATCAGGGCGTTCAAAACCTGCTCTGGTACGATGATAAGTATATGTATATGGTGTCATCAACACTGGATAGAGACATCGTGTTTAAGATTGCGGAAAGCGTTGAAATTACAGGCAGGGAGTTAAGTCCATAAAGTACAGAAAATTTCTCTGAAAAATTTTTTATTTCCTGTCACAAAAACCTCCTTTGATTTGTTTTATTTAATGGGAACAAAAAACGAGGGAGATGATTCCGTTGAGCTATTTAAGGCGATATACGTTTATTAGTTGAATTGTTCTTTGCCAAACAGTGTTAAAAAACAAAAAGGAGGTTTCTACCATGAGAAAAATAATTTGTATAGTGCTAGCGATTGCAATTATAGCCTCATTTTCAGTAGTTCCGTGCTTTGCAGCAAACAGTAATGCGGATATCAAGGACAAAGATGCCTTGAAAGAGGCGAGCATAATGAAGCTGTTTGATGAGCGACAAAAACTGTTCTTTAATAAACCGGTTGACATTTCAAAGCTTAATGAAATAGATATTAAACTCAATTCTCTAGGAGTTGAGTTTCTGACACTTGAAGAAGTTGAAAGACAATTTCCAGAAGCAAAAGCGATAAAGGATAAGGCATTAAAAGGAGAAACCGCAAACAAGGCATCTGCAGGAACAGATGTTATTGCAAATGTAGTTACGCCAAGTTCAAACGTTAATACATGGGCATCCTATCGCTATTCTAATCAGTATTACAACGGTAAATACTACAATGTTCAGAAACTAATTGCCCAGCCTATCTCGGAAGACTCAGGCTTATGGGAAGAAGGACAGAGGACAGTGAATTTTAGCTTAAACTGGAAAGCGGGCATAACCAATTTAATTGAATCCATTGTATTGTCTGCAGCAGGTTCAATAGCAACTACCCCTATTACTGTTTATGATGCATTATCATCTGTCTGGGATGGGCTTAAAACGGTTTCAGATATTGACCCATCTGATGTAACCTATAGATGGGAAACACAAACAACGGCTGTTTTTACATATGTAAGACTGGAAAGTCAGAGTGATGACTATCAGTGGCTGTCACACATATCAACAAAATGTGTTACGGAAGTTGCATATATTGTTGATGTAGACAGCTGGAGACAAAATGGAACAGGCTCATGGGTTGTTTATCCGGATTTGGAGGCCGATACAAGATATTTATACCATACTCCCACATATTATAATAGCACATCGAGGGCTCTTTGGGCATACAATAATGTCAGTGGCACATATCACGATGCAATAAGCGAAATCACAATTTCAGGGCCGGAAAGCAAGAAAGTCCAGACTATATATCCATGCTATCCGCAATTTCCACTACACTGTGAGTAGAGAAGGGTATTTATTATGAAAAAATCACACATTATATTATTATTGGTTCTAATTTTTGCAGTAATCGGTTTTTTTGTTCTTCAGTCCTGTAGTTTTTCACTAGCACTTGTCAGAGCTGGTTTGAATATAGGTGATGTTGAGGATATTGAGCACAGCTATGACAGTGTCATGAAGGAATTTAAAGTTATAAAAACCAGTTCAAAAAAGCATGAGATAGTGCTTGCTCTGGTTACTAAAGATTCTATGGGCTTTTGGGAGGTGAAAAAAACCAGCGAAGCGACTTCTGTCAGGCCAAATCTTGTTGGTATTGCATGGATAAGGAGTGCCGGAGCAAAAAGATTTACCCATACAGAGAATGCAATATTTGAAAATGAGTGGCATTATGTCTATTATGGAACTAATGCAGCTAAGCTTATAGAGTTTATTCCCGGGCAAATTCCGTGTAATGTTACGGTGAATATACGCCAGGCAGGACAGAAATTCTGGATTCACTTAATATCATTCTCTGAACCGGATGTGATAAGCAATATAAATATAGAAGCTTTGCTGAAGGAAAACAAGTGTATTCCTTTTTAAAGCTTTAATGGCTACCAAGGATACAGCAAGCACTTGATTTACAGAATCATTAACTGTTTGGGGTAGCCTATAAGAACTTCTGGCAGTTTTTTGATGGTTTCAGGAAAAACTTGAGTTCAAAGGGTTAACGGCTAAGTATTATTCCAATCAGGGCGTTCAAAACCTGCTCTGATACGACGAATACCTGCATATGATATCCTCTACGCTGGACAGGGACGCAGTGTTCAGGAACGCCGAAAACATTGAAATGACGGGCACGGACATAAGCTCATAGGAATTCAAGAAAATTCATAAAAATTTTATTTTTTTCCTGTCACAAAAACCTCTTCTGATTTGTTTTATTAGTAAGAACAAAAATCAGAGGAGGTTTTCTCTATGTTAAAGAAAAAGTTTTTATCCGCAGCATTGGGCATGCTACTTCTTCTGACCGTGTCAGCACCGACAGTGTTGGCCGCAGGAGAAGCAAACGTAGCACCGGAGTCAATAGTGTCCATTCAGTATGTTTACATCAACCAGGCAAGCACCTCACTCACTATTTCATCAAGCGGAACGGCCACTATATATGGGTATGTGCAAAAAACACCGGCCGGAAAAAACATTTATCTCACGTCTACTTTGCAGCGTTATTCTAACGGATCATGGTCAAACGTGAAAAGCTGGTCTAAATCTTCAACATCTTCGTCGGCATCCATACTGGAAACATATCAAGTAAGCAGTGGGACTTACAGGGTTGAGACATATTACTATGTATCCGGCGACGGCGGATACGAGTCGGGCACGATTTACAGCAAGACTGTAACTTATTAGAACAATGATATCGTTTTGTTGATAAAATTTAAATCTATTTAAATAAAAATTAGAGAGGAGATATTACCATGAAAAATATTTTTAAGAAAGCATCATTACTTTTATTAGTAAGCTTTTTGGTGATTTCATTTCTTTCATCAGCAACTTACGCAATTGAAAACACAGGAGCAAAAGATCTAAAGCAAGACATAAGTAAAACAAAAAATATAGAAAAGATTTATAATATTGGTCAGTATAAAGAATTTGGCGATTATCTCTATAACTACTTCAATAATCTGTATAAGATATTGGAGACTGGGGATATATCAAATTTCAAGCAATCTTCATCTGATATCAATACTTATATAATTCTTAAAGACTTAGAGTATAAAAGTAATCTGTACAATATATTCCATAATGGCATTAAAAATATATCAGTAGATCAATTTATTATTAAAGAAGTTAAGGAAAACACTGATGATATTGACGTTATTGTTTATGTTAATGTATCTTATGTTTTTAATAAAAATGAAAATAGTTCAATGGGCGCTCTATATAAAGTTAAATTAAGGAAAGGAAACGACGATTTTGCTGTTATTGGAATAGATACTACAAGTATTGACATCCAAATAGTCAAAGATACTATAAAAGCTAAAATGTCCAGTATCAATAACAGCATCAATGGTAATTTAGAAGAACTCAAGATTGTTGATGATTTATATAGCAAGCGAAATGAAAAATTACCGGAAGAAAAGCAAAAAGCTGATAATGCTGCCAAGTTAAACACATCTTTGAATCTAGGAAATGTTGTTGTAAACAGTTCCTCTCTAAGTACAACATTGGTTAATGTAAGTTATACAGCATCAGATTCCCGTTATTATGGTTGGTGGTTTGGAGATCATTACGAGAACTACATATTTAAAAGAGCAAGCCTTGATTGCACTAATTTTGCTTCACAATGTATTTGGAGCGGATATGGCGGTTGCAGTGGTTATGATATTTCTGACATTGGATATGATTCAAGTTATTATAATAATTCAACTGCGCAAGCGTTAAGAGCAAGGGTGGCTAATAATTATAGGCAAACAAGTCAATGGTATGGTAGAAATTATGATTCACCATATGGTGACCCTATAACAAACTTTTGTAGCGTATCAAATCTTTGGAATTATGCCACTTCAAATACTGGTAACGGTCCTAAAGCTGACGGATATAATAATAATTCAGTATATACAAATTTAAGCACTCCTATGAAACAGGGTGATATTCTGCAATTTTACAATCCCGATACTCAGACATGGTATCATTCTGTTATAGTTGTTACTACAACTGATTATACAGTTTCACAATACACAAATGTAAGAGTGGCACAGCATGAAAGTGAATACTACTGGAGACCTCTAGATGAATTAATTCAATATTTTGGAGGAAGCACATGTAAAATGAGACTATTAAGACCCAAAAGTACTACTTTTGCTTCCTAATCCACTTATTTTTCATATGTTAGGATTATATGCCGTTTAGTTATAGTTAGTCGACCAAAATATGTATCGTAGGGGTATCTAATAACGCTAGATACTCCTACAATATTAATATATTATAATTACAAAATTAACTGTTAAGGAGGGCAATTATAATGTATAAAATGTGTAAGAGCTTATTTATTTTTATTACTTTGTTGATTGTATTATCTGGATGTGCTTCAGTTAATAAAAATAATAATGTTTCTAATGGTAAAACGGAAAGTAGTGAATTTATTAACTACAATATTGGAAGGAATCCCAATATGTTTATTATGAATTCCAAGGGGGATACAATATATTATAAATCTTTTGTCACGGTAAATAATGAAAGATTGTACCAAGGTTTATACTCAAAAAAGATTGACGGAAAAGGAAGAAAGTTACTATATAATGATTTCGAAGGCTTTTTGAATGTATATAATGATTTATTGTACTTTACAGATACAAAAGGACAATTAGTTGAATTAAATATGGCTTCTCTTAAAGCAAACATTATTGATGGCAATGATAAATACCATATTTACGGTCCTTTGGTCATAAACGATATACTGTTTTATAATAGAATTGATAACAACGATAAATGTGATCTGATAGCATATTACATTAAAGAAAAAAGGGCTATTGAGGTTGCACAAGATATTTATTGGAGATTTCTAAGCAATTATAAGGATAATATATGTTTCCTTGATAAAAATAAAAATATAAATATTTGGAATGCAACTTCCAAAGAAATTACTTCATATGGTTTTTTTGATATGGAAATATTACAAATGTTAAATGATGGAAGTGTAATAGGTTATAAAAACAAAAGTTATATAAGGAGTTTAAATGGAGAGACATCTGTATTATTTGAAATAGAAAATATGTTTAATTCCATAATAATTGATAACTGCATATACGTTTCTACTGTTGATAAACATAATTATACACAAATATTTAGATATTCATTAAAAACCAATAAATTGGATAAAATTGTAAGTACAGATTTCCCGTTAATAGGGTACTGTGGCAAATACTTATTCTGTTCTTCAGATTCCGGTATGGGTGATCTTTTAATTGTTAACACAGATAATGGAGAAATTAAAACTTTTGATGATAGGTTCAATTGACGACATTTGTTTTAATTAAACGTATTAACATAAAACATTGCAGAAGATTCATTGGAAAAGTTGGACATAACTATAAAAAAGGAGTAAATAAAAAGTGAATTACCGGATAAACAAGATAAGAAATATAACGTTTATTTTACTTTTAGTAGTTGCTCTTTCTAATATGACTGCATGTCAAAAGGCAAATAACTGTGTTTTGTCAATAGGAAGTGCAACAAAATGACAAGAAAAATGCAACACCCCACCAAACCAACTTTGTTAAATTATGGTTTATATAATTATGTCTTACCCTTTAGGCAACGGTCTGCTTGATATGAAGTCAAGAGTCGCTACGCTTCTGCTCTTGACTTCATATCATCTGCCATGCTTTGTAGAAATTACCGAGGGGCTGAAGGGAAGAGTGATACAACATTTAATAACGCCCCGTCAAAAATCCATTGTAGCATGGCAGACCGCAGACCTGGTTCACTAACCGCGTAAAGTTTAAATCTCAGGGCATCAGCTAAAAAGTGATACAACTTAGAGAGTTCCGCTGCGTTATCCTCTGTTTACTGTTTTCTCATGAGTGAATTCACCAGCCGGTCACTGGGACCATCGAAGACAATTAGGTGACTGTGATGGATAATACGATCTATAATGGCGCTGGTTAATTTTTCATCATAGAAAATACTGTTCCATTTGCTGAATTCCAGGTTTGTAGTTATAATCATACTCTTACGCTCATAACAGTCGGAAATAACCTGGAATAAAAGTTGAGACCCCTCCCTTTCAAAGGGGATAAACCCCCATTCATCGCAAATCAAGAGCTCTGCTTTGTCCAGTTGCTTTAAGAACCGTTTGAGGCTGCCGTCTGCCTTTGCATCCAGAAGCTGATTGACAAGGGATGCCGTCCTGAAAAATCGGACATGCCTGCCCTGGTTGCATGCTTCCACACCGATGGCAGTAGCAAGGTGCGTTTTCCCCAGTCCAACAGGCCCATAGAGAATAAGATTCTCCTTTTTATCAATGAATGAGGCATTTCTCAATGTCTCTATATCAATACTGTTTGGGATACTCATCTTTTCAAAACGGTAATTCCCAAAGGTCTTTATCACGTCAAACCGGGCCTGCTTGAGCATGTGGTTTCTACGGTTCCGTTCCCGGGCTTCCACTTCCATAGCTAATAGTTTCGCAAGAAACTCTTCATGTGTTTGTGCCTGGATATCTTTGTAGTTTTGGACAATCCGGGAACCAAGTTTCAAGGTGCTGCAATATTTCGCTATTAGTTCATACATGCTGAACACCTCCCGGACAGCAGATTATCATATATGGCATTATCAACAGTATAAGGCGCGACAGCAGGAGTCTCCGCGTTAAGCAAGATGTCCTGGACTTGTGTATGCATACAGACCATCGTGTAATATTTGGCCCATATACTGTCCAAATCTTTTATCCCTCTCTCAATACAGAATCTAAAAGCTTCAATTGCTGTATCGAGTTCACTTTGCTTCAACATTTTCACCAATAGTCGCAAAGCACCTTTTTTCTGTTCATAGTCGCAGACTTTAAGGTAATCCTGGAGAGTTTGCGGCAACTCCCGGAAGAAACCGGTATACTTTAAGGCAGTTGGCCGACGGCTCATCAGCTCAAGATATGGCCCCCACTTCATTGACTCTTTCTGCTCTCCATACAGACGGTCATGTATCTGGACTGTATTATATTGTTCATCCATAATTACAACCGAGAAGGCGTCTGCTTTTATCATTAGTTCTCTCTGGGCATATTGCGGCCCGGAGGAGTATTTTCTGTTGTCAAAGTTCAATTTGCCATATTTGTCAGCCTTTACTTTTTCGATGCGGTATATTTCATATTCAGCTTTTGGAATAGCCCTCATTGCTCTTTTGTCTTCTTCAAATAAATTATTGATGAGTAGATCCTTTTTGTAGTGCTCCCTTCGCATGTCTTCATCACATTCGGCAAGCAGTTGACGGTTGAATTCCCGGATATCCTTAAACTCCGGTACTGGCACCAGCATATTTCTCCTGGAATATCCAACCTTGTTTTCAACGTGCCCTTTTTCGTGTCCACTGTCAGGATTACAGAAATTGCTTTCAAAGCCATAGTGCATTTGGAACCGTGCAAAGGCTTCAGTAACTTTTCTTTCCCCATGTGCCAGTATTTTTTTGACAATGGTTTTGTCATTGTCAAACCAGATACAGGTAGGGACTTTCCCCATGTGTTTAAAAATGTCTTTTATTCCCTGCAACAAGCATTCTATATTAGCACCTTTGAAGAGCTGTATGTACCCTCCATTGCTGTATGGAAACGACATGGTAACATAATACCCTTCATACCTTATACCGTTTTCTAAAAAAACAGCTTCACCGAAATCCGCCTGTGCCTCACCGGCAGGGTGATCTAAAGGAATATACCCTTGAGCGCATTGAACCAAAGTTTTCTTTTTCTGGCTTACATACCTTGCAACAGTCCGGTAGGACAGGTTGAATTCATCATTGTATTTATACTTCAGTTTTTTAAAAATTCTTTTTGCCGTATGTCTCTGTTTTCTTGGTGCGCTAATGTCGTTCTCCAACCATCCATCAATATCCGCCTTGAATTTATCAATCAAAGCTTCTCTTGTTCTGTTAACGACAGGTTGGGACCAATCCTCCTGATCAATATATTTCCGGACAGTCCTGAAATTATATCCGGTTACCCTCGTTATCTCCCTAAGAGATAGGCCTTTCTTTTCGAATAAATCCTTGATATACTTTATATCAGTCATTGTTAGCATCCTTTCTAATACCCCCCTTTTAGTGTAGACAACTAAAAGGGTACTATTATTATGGGGTGCTGGCAATGGCTATTTTATTTTCCATCATGTTGGTAGAAGTGACTTTCTTATTCCTGATACCGATGATGGAATCGGTAGCAGTGACAGTTTTATAGATGTGATTTCGTTGTAAAATATTTGCAATCTTACCAGCTCAACTGCTGCATTTTTATGTGGCAATTTGCTGTATTTTTATTTTACAACAAACACAAAAATAACAAAGTGCCTGACACTGTCGTGAGCAAGCCTTCAACAACAAGGGATGCATTTCATGAAAAAACGCAATCTGAAAATTACTTTGACTGGAAGAATGGTGTTAAAACAAAAGATATACTAGATTATTTAAATGTACCAATCGAGGAAAGAAAAAAAGAGATAGAATCCATATCTTCCGTTTTTGACAAAGGCAATACAATATATCTTAAAACAAAAAATGGAAATCATAAAGCGTCAATAAGCGATAAACGAGCCGAAACCGTTAATCACTATGGGAGAGCCTTGGATAGAAGATATACATATATTCACGGCTTTTTGTTTTATGATACTATTGAAAACAGAGAAATTAATGTAACAAATATAGTTGATTTAAAAGACTATGAAACCGATCATGTTAATGGTCTTGAAGTTGATTACTGTCAAAATAAAGTATTAATTTTGTTTCTGCCTCGGATAAATGTCTCGGAGTTGCTCAAGTTGCGTGACCGTTTACAGGTATGTTAATATCTTTCCAAAAGAAAAATTTTGGGAGGATATGAAGAGAGCTTTGAGTTGTTATGTTAAATGTGCCAACATTTAACCCTCAAAGTGTCAATCGTCATTTTTAAATAGGTGACTTTCTCGAATTGCTATAATTTACCATTGCTAAAATATTTTGCAGATTATCAAATTATTTTGGGGGTCTTCCACCCCCAAACCCCTGGAATACCTGCTAAGATGATTCAAATAAACAGCTATTTGAATCATCTTAGCAGGTTTAGAAATACTATCATAACTTGCAAACGTAATACTACCTGAATTACGATATGCTCCTATTTTAATTTTATAAACTTACCTATTTTAAAATAAGAATTGACACCTTGACTTTTCGCAGATAGAATTGCGCGTCGGGGCGTTTTATTGCAGGGACAAACGTATGCTGGAAACATATCGTACAGGCGGTGATGTTCATGCTCAGACCACTTCAGTTATTTACCGCATTCCTTTTGAGGAGGCGGCAGACAAAAATGCCCTGCATTATAAAGAGCGCAGAACCATCGCAAAGAACTGCAATTTCGGTGTGTTCTACGGACTGTTTCCCACTGGTTTACAGAGGACACTAAAATTTAAAGCTGGCTTAAACCCAACTTTGGCCGAATGTGAGACCATCATTCAAAACTTGAAGGCCGGATATCCCGGTCTTGTCCGATGGCATGATGAAGTTAAAAAGCGAGTTGCTGCAAGCTGCTATACAGAAACATGGCTGGGCAGGCGAAGATACCTGCTGGGAATTCGGTCATCCGATTGGGGCAAGAAGTCTTTTGCCGAGCGGTGCGCATTAAATACACCTATTCAGGGTACAGCGGCAGATATTTTAAAGCTTGCCTGCGGGCGCATCATCAGTGGACTTCCCGAAAGGCTCTGGCTGAAACCTCTACTACAGATACATGACGAGCTGGTTTTTGAATTGCCGGAAGATAAGGTGTATGAAGCAGTTGCCTTTATAAAAAAGTGTATGGAAACACAACCCTTCCCTGAATTTGATGTACCTATCGTGGCAGAAGCCTCGATAGGCAGAAATTTTGGAGAAATGAAAGAAATGGAGGATTGATATTATGACTAATTTACAGGTTTTTAAGAATACAGAATTTGGAGAACTTAAAGTACTTGTTATTGATGGAAAGGAATTCTTCCCTGCAACAGATTGTGCAAGAATGCTGGGATATAGTAACCCTCGCGATGCGATACAACGCCATTGCAAACCAGACGGGGTCGTGAAACACGACGGGGTCACCTTAACTACAAATCAATATGGTATCTCAACTGAACAGCATGTTGAACGGACTTATATTACAGAAGGAAATCTATATCGCCTTATTATACGCAGTAAACTTCCTGCAGCCGAACGCTTTGAAAAATGGGTCTTTGATGAAGTGCTGCCTACGATCAGAAAACATGGAGTCTATGCTACGGATAAAGTTATCGAAGAGATGATTTCCAATCCAGAGTATGGTATCAGACTTTTCTCCGAACTGAAGGCAGAACGCGACAGACGGAAAGCTTTGGAAATAGAAAACGCAAAGAATAAACAGATTATCAGCGAGTTAAAGCCCAAGGCAAGCTATTACGATCTCATATTGCAAAATAAGAGCCTTGTGCCGATCAGCAAGATTGCCAAGGATTACGGAATGTCTGGCCGCGCTTTCAATAAGCTGCTTCATGAGCTTGGAGTACAGTACAAAATGGGAAACTGCTGGCTTTTATATCAGGAGTACGCCGATCAAGGATACACGCAATCCAAGACCCATGCTATTGATGCAGAAAGAAGCGTAATGCACACATATTGGACACAAAAAGGAAGGTTATTTATTTATGACCTTCTCAAAAACAAGAAAGGTATATTGCCTGTAATCGAACGTGAACAGAAAAGCGCATAGGCAGGGGGTAATACCATGAGTATCAGCAAGTTTAACGCGGAAGGATATTACGACCCCACACCCTATGAAGCACTGCTTAGGATTGAGCGGGAAGCCAAGAAAGCGCCTTACAGACCGATGATGTTCATCTGCAGCCCATATGCTGGGGATACGGAACGCAATATCCGTAAGGCTCAGGGGTACTGCCGCTATGCGGTGAGCAAGAATTGCATACCTATTGCTCCGCATCTCTTGTTTCCGCAGTTTATGGACGACGATGACGAACAAATGCGGTATCTAGGCTTGTTCTTTGGCATGGTACTGATGTCAAAGTGTTCTGAAGTGTGGGTATTTGGCAGAAATATTACTAAAGGAATGTCCATTGAGATTGAGAAGGCAAAACAGCGCTGCATTCCGATACGGTATTTCAATGAACGATGCGAGGAGGTGCGGCGTCAGTGAGCATCTCATTCCCTCAGGAACTGGCTGACCGGAAGCAATGGATATGCTGGCGTCTGGAACCAAACATAAAGGACGGAAAAGACAGTAAAATCCCTTACAATCCCTTAACCGGCAGAAAAGCCTCAAGCACTAGCCCAAACGACTGGTCGACTCTTGACGATGCAATTGCAGCTAAAGAACAGTATCTCTATACTGGATTGGGTTTTGTATTCGCAAAAGGCGGAGGCTTAGTAGGAGTTGATATCGATCACTGCCGCGACAAAAACACTGGAGAATTAAACGATACCGCCAAGGCTATCCTTGAGCGGTTTCCGTCCTATACGGAAATCAGTCCTTCAGGAACCGGGCTTCATATCTTCTATAAAGGGGAGATGCCTGCCAAAGGAAATAAAAATACAAGAACCGGCGTTGAAATGTATGCCCACAGCAGATATTTCGCAATGACTGGCGATCAACTGCCCGGGACTCCTGACAGCATTGCCGAAGATAACGGAGCACTGGCCTGGATACATGAGAACTTTATCAAAAGCAAGAAGCGGAGAGAAAAAAGCAAGAAAGACCGTAAGAATTTTAAGCTAGAACCGCTTACGGATGAGGAAATATTGGAAAAAGCCCGGACAGCTGAAAACCATAAGGGATTTAACCTGCTATGGGAAGGAAAATGGCAGGAAGCTGGATATCCCAGCCAATCCGAAGCCGACCTTGCCCTTTGCTGTATGCTGGCTTTCTGGTCAAGCAAAAACAAAGAGCAGATGGACAGGCTGTTTAGAAAGTCCGGGTTATTCCGGGAAAAATGGGATACGGTGCACCATGCAAGCGGAGCAACATATGGGCAGGAGACACTGGATAAGGCCATCGAAGCTACAGAGAACGTATATAGCCGCGAAAGCGAGTCGGTTATCTTTGAACATGAGGGCAGGTATTACCGCATCAGAGGCGAAAGCGTCTATCCTATAACAAATTTTATCATTCAGCCGGTGGAGATGATTGTATCAGAAGATGAAACGCAGATGACTGCCGATCTTGTTACAATCCGCGATGAAATATACCGCCAGACCTTTATGACCACCGACTTCAATAATATCCAAAAGTTCAAAAATATCTTGAACCGCCGGACAATATCCTTAGGCTATTTTGGCTCTGAAGGGGATTTAGAACTGCTGAAAGGATATATATCCGAATTGGAGTGGGTACGGAAAGCAGGGGTAAAGGCTCTTGGAATTTATGAGCATGGCGGACGGATGGTCTATGTTTCAACGGATGGTGCCATTGAAGCCGGAGGCAGCATTGTTGAAGATATTGTGCAGCTTGATAAGTATAAAAGCATAACAACCGATATCCTTACCTTTGAGCCATTGACAAAGGAAAAGCTTGTCAGGCTTGGAGAGTGGATTCTCAGCTATAACGAACCCATAAAAACGGTGTCAGTAATGGCATGGGTAGCCGGATGCTTTATTAAACCGCATCTTAAAAAAACAGGCATTAAGTTTCCGCACTTATTGCTTGTCGGAGAACAGGGCAGCGGAAAGAGTAATACATTGGAGCGGGTTATCCTGCCGGTATTTTCATGCAGTAAAATCCGTGCGGCTACACAGGTCACTGCATTTACATTGATGAAGGAATCCGCATCCTCAAATCTGATACCGCAGCTGATGGATGAGTTCAAACCTTCAAAGATAGACAAATTAAGGCTAAATGCCTTATACAACCATCTTCGTGATGCATATGACGGGCATGAAGGTGTTCGCGGCCGGGCGGATCAAAGCGCTGTTATTTATGAGCTATTGGCACCTATCATTGTAGCTGGTGAGGAATCGCCAGATGAAGCGGCTATCAGGGAACGAAGTATAGAATTGCTTTTCAGTAAGAAGGACTTAAAACCAGCCATCCATAGGCAAGGTTCAAGCCTGCCTGGGAAGCCTTGTCGGAGGAAGAACAGTTTATATTGACAGAATTTTTTGTTAATGATGTGAGCAAGACGGAAGCCGTAGCAAACATCGGAGAGAAGCTGTTTCTTGAAAGAGCACAGGTGTACCGCAGGAAAGACAAGGCACTTAATCATCTGGCACTGCTTTTATACGGGAAGTAGTTTAAGATAACATCATTTTGCATATAAATAGGAAACCCACTTAGATAGAGCAATCTACCTAAGTGGGTATTTTTTATGGCCTACTGTATTGCGCTTAATATAAGCTCGTAGGATCTCTTACTTTTTAGTATAAGTTATTTCAAAAGAAAATCAATTGGATTTTGAAAAAATGCACTAATTGACGCATAAATCTTGACAACAAGCATATAATATAGTATCATTGTATCACAAAGAGGTGATGCAATGAATCAGCAGTATAATCAGAATTATACCCGGGAGCAGATTGATGAGATTTTGGCAATGATACAAGACTGTATTAGAGAGGACAGATTCATTATATCAAAAAATGAGAATAGACAAGAAAACATAGATTTTATAAATGAATATAATCTAAGCAGCAGAAGGCAAAAAGAGATTTTACTAAAAATAAAAACAGAAGATTTCTGCCATTCATTGCAAAATACAAAAATAGGATTTGAACATGAGGTTTTATATGTATTTTGTCCCCAGGTTACGTTATTTAACTTTGATGGCATCGAGGAGCTAGTTGATATATATACGAAATTTAATTTAATTGATAGTGAGAGTGGAAAACGAGTGGTTGTCATATCGTTTCATAAGCGAAACAAGCCTATTGATTATCTTTTCCGATGATCAATCAGAAAGTTTGAAAGGAGGACGCCTTATGAACAGGAATAAGACATTTTGCGAGGAATGCAGAAGAGATGTCGAATACATGGTAGAAACTGCAACAATTAAGGGTAAGCTTAAAGGCGAAGAATATGAGTATACCGGAAAGAAGGCTGTTTGTACGGAATGTGGAAGCGAAGTCTATGTAGCGGATATAGAGGACGAAAATCTGAAGGCTTTGTATGACATGTACCGTCAAAAAAACGGCATTATTTCGCTGGAGAAGATATTAGAAATACCTCAGAAATACAATATTGGGAAACGTCCGCTGTCATTGCTTTTAGGCTGGGGAGAAATGACTTTTTCGAGATATTGTGAAGGTGATATGCCTACAAAACAGTACTCGGACATCCTTCAAAAGATTTATGATGATCCGGCATATTATAAAGAATTACTGGAGAAAAATAAGGATAATTTAAAATCTCCGCAGGCATATGAAAAAAGTAAGCGGAAGGTGCAGGAACTGCTTGGAGAAGAAAACAACACAGGCTCAAAGATCGATTTAATTATCCAATATCTGCTTTATAAATGCGAGGACATTACTCCATTGGCTTTACAAAAGGCGTTATATTATGTCCAGGGCTTTTATTACGCTTTTGAAGGACGGTTTCTTTTTGATGAAGACTGTGAGGCATGGGTTCATGGACCGGTTTACAGAGATGTGTATAACAGGTATTCATCTTATCGGTTTGACCCCATTGAAAGTGTTGAAGCTTTCGATGAATCAGTTTTTACAACCTCTGAAAAAGCGATACTGGATAGTGTTATTAAAAATTTCTGCTGTTATAGCGGAAAAACATTAGAAAAGTTTACGCATCTGGAGAAACCATGGCGGCATACCAGAGACGGTTTGCCGGTGGATGCGCATTCTAATCGTGTAATACCAAAAGAATTGATCGGGGAATATTTTGTTGCTGTGAAAGAAAAATTCCGCATGCTCACTCCTGGAGATATAGAAGGATACTCGAAAGCTATCTTTGAACAAATAAACTGATGTTTTTACATTCCTTTTAGATGAGATTTTTATGAGATGCAAAACACAGAAATCAAATATATAATGATACTGTGGAAAAATGACATAACGATTCATAAGCCCTTCGGGGCTTTTTCTTAGTGCGCCCGGCATGGGCGATAACTAGGCGGTGAAAGTCCGCTGTGGGCTTGGTAGTGGGAACCACTAGCTGAACCGCAAGGGTGTCCATCGCGAGGTGGAATCTGAAGGAAGTGGTAGGCAAAATCTCGGTCTGATGAACAAAAACCAGATAAGAGGCTGAATTGGGGCGGACGAGTTTGCTAAACAAAACGAAGTCCAACACTACCCGAACTCCATACAGTAAATCTGGCAGATAGACGAGATGAAGGTTATCGTTCTTACCCGGGGAGGTCTCAAGGACGAGTCATTAAAGTGAACTCCGAAATGACAACCCATACAGTGATGTATGGCTGAACCTTGAGAAGTCAGCAGAGGTCATAGTACTTATCTAGTCATGAATAGATAAGGAAGGACCGAACATTAGGAGGTTTTGGAAATCTTATGAACTCGAAAGATATGCAAAGACTGCAGACAACTCAACAAAGAGGCTATCCGCTCAATCAAGAAATGGAATTTCAAGAGACAGCGGAAGTGCATAGTATATCATCGGCGTCAAAAGATAGAAGAAACAATGTACAAAGATACACCAGTAATCTGCTTGAAATGATACTAGACCGAGAAAACATGAAAGAAGCATACAAGCGAGTAGTTGCAAATAAAGGAAGCCATGGAGTCGATGGGATGGAAGTAGATGAACTTCTACCGTATCTCAAAGAAAACTGGCCGACCATAAAGCAACAATTACTGGAAGGAAAGTATAAACCACAACCAGTGCTGAGAGTAGAAATACCAAAACCAGATGGAGGAACAAGACTACTAGGAATACCTACAGTACTAGACAGACTAATACAACAAGCAATAGCCCAAATACTAAGTGGAATATACGACCATACATTCTCGGAAAATAGCTATGGATTCAGACCAGGACGCAGTGCAAAAGATGCAGTAACAGCCGCAGAAGTATATATAAACGAAGGATGCACATGGGTAGTAGATATAGACTTAGAAAAGTTCTTTGACAGAGTAAACCACGACATACTGATGACTAAATTAGAAAAGCGGATAGGAGACAAAAGAGTACTGAAGCTGATACGAAGATACTTAGAATCAGGAGTAATGATAAATGGAATCAAAGTAGCAACAGAAGAAGGGACACCACAAGGAGGGCCATTAAGTCCGCTATTAGCAAACATAATGTTAGATGAACTAGACAAAGAACTAGAAAGAAGAGGGCATAAATTCTGTCGGTATGCAGATGATTGCAACATATACGTAAAAAGCAGGTCAGCAGGAAACAGAGTAATGAAAAGCATAAAGAAATTCATAGAAACCAAATTAAAACTAAAAGTCAATGAAGCAAAAAGTGCTGTAGATAGACCATGGAAAAGAAAGTTCTTAGGATTCTCGTTTTACACAAAAGAAAACGAAGTAAGAATAAGAATCCATGAAAAATCCATCAAAAGGCTTAAGGAAAAAGTAAGAGAAATAACCAATCGAAACAAGGGAATAAGTATGGAATATAGAATACGTAGATTGAATCAGATAACGACAGGATGGGTTAACTACTTTGGATTAGCAGATGCGAAAAGAATAATGAAAGCCCTTGACGAATGGATAAGGCGTAGACTAAGAGCATGTATATGGAAACAATGGAAGAAGATAAAAACAAAATACGATAATCTAGTAAAATTAGGATTAGAAAAACAGAAAGCCTGGATATACGCTAATACGAGAAAAGGCTACTGGAGAATATCCAATAGCCAAATACTCAATATGACTCTTACAAATAAATACTTCGAAGACATAGGTTACAAGAGTTTATCAAAGAGGTATCTAATTGTACATTAAATCTTAATGAACCGCCGTATACCGAACGGTACGTACGGTGGTGTGAGAGGACGCTGAATAAAATAATTATTCAGCTTCTACTCGATTGCCATAAAACGGGAGGAAGGAAAGATGTGCGATAAATGTTTTGGCAGTAATGGAAGAAATGGCTGCAATATCCTGACTGTACGCAAGTGTCAGCAAGATAAATGTTCCTTCTATAAAAGCACCCAAGATTTAGAGAAAGACAGGAAAAAAGCTTATCTTTTGCTTGCAGCTTTACCAGCCGATATGCAGCGGTATATTTCGGATAAGTAATATAACGGCAGGATGCCATGGGTGAAAAACAATTGTGCTGTTTAGTATTCCAGATGAGATTTTTATGAGATGAAATTCAGTAAAAAGCCAAATATAATGGTATTGTGAAAAGTTATGAATAAGCCTTCATGGGATGAACCCGCGAGGGCTTTTTTTATACCCGTAAAGGAGGTGGCCAGATGCCAAGAAAGCCAAAAAGGCCTTGCTCCTTTCCCGGTTGTCCTGAGTTAACGGACGGAAGGTACTGTGACACGCATCAAAGGCAAGTTAATGCTCATTACAACAAATATGAACGAGGTCCCCAAACAAGAAAACGTTATGCCCGGAGATGGAGACGCATCCGGGACAGATATATCTCAGAGCATCCGCTTTGCGAGGAGTGCCAAAAGTACGGAAAGCTTACGCCAGCCGAAGAGGTGCATCATATTATTCCTTTGGCTAAAGGCGGAACCAATGCAGACAGCAACCTTATGAGTCTGTGCAAGCAATGCCACTCTTCGATCACTGCCCGCGAAGGAGAGCGGTGGGCAAGACGGTAGGGGGGTCAAAATCTCTGGAGGAGATGTTTCGTGCAACGGGCGGGGGGTCACGCGCGAAAAATCGCAGTTTCAAACGGGGTATATCCCCCGTTTATTTTTACAGGAATCGAGGTGATGCGTATGGCAAAAGACGGTACCAACCGCGGCGGGGCGCGTATTGGAGCAGGACAGAAGAAAAAGCCGCTGGCGGATAAGATTTTGGAAGGAAACCCTGGCAGGCGAAAGCTTATGGTAATGGAGTTTACGGACGCTGTGGAACTGGAAGGACAGAGCATGCCGCCACCGAGGGATTATCTTGCTGCAAAGCAGAAGAACGGCAAAACAACACTGGCGGTGGAAATATACGAAAAAACATGGCAGTGGCTTAAGGAACGCAGGTGTGTTCATCTTATACCTGCGCAGCTTATAGAGCAGTATGCCCAGAGCGTGGCGCGGTGGATCCAGTGCGAGGAATGTATCACCGAATTTGGCTTTCTTGCCAAGCATCCGACGACCGGCAATGCCATCCCGTCACCTTATGTGGCCATGAGTCAAAGCTTCATGAAACAGGCCAATAACCTTTGGTATCAGATTTACCAAGTCGTGCGGGAAAACTGCGCCAGCGAATTTAAAGGGGCAACTCCCCACGACGACGTGATGGAAAAACTCCTGACGGCAAGGAGGGGTGGTTGATTTGAACATACAGAAAATCAGAGCCGAGCTGTTAAATCCCGCCGTCTACAATCCGCGCAAGGATTTAAAACCCGGCGATAAGGAATATGAAAAGCTGAAACGGTCAATAGAGGAATTTGGCTATGTGGAGCCTGTTATCTGGAACCAAAAGACAGGTAATGTGGTAGGCGGGCATCAACGCTTAAAGGTTTTGCTGGACTTGGGACAGACTGAGATAGACTGCGTCGTTGTAGATCTTGACCCGCAGAGAGAAAAAGCGCTTAATCTTGCCCTCAATAAGATTCAGGGAGAGTGGGACGAGAATAAACTGGCCGAGCTAATGGCTGAGTTGGACGCAGGTGCATTTGATGTTTCGCTTACAGGGTTTGACGCTTCTGAAATAGACGAACTGCTTAACCGATGGTATTCCAAAGAGGCGGTACAAGACAGCTTTGACATAGATAAAGCGCATGAGGAAATCATGCAGCACGAGCCGGTAACGAAGCGGGGCGATATCTGGCTTCTTGGGAATCATCGTTTGATGTGCGGCGACTCTACGAAGGATGAGGATTTTGAGAAGTTAATGGACGGATGTCACGCACAGATGGCAGTGACTTCCCCACCATATGGGGTAGGTAAAGAATATGAAAAAGCCGGGATTGAGCCATGGTTTGAAACAGTACGCCCAGTGATTAGAAATTTGTGCAGGTATGCAGATATTGTCTGCTGGAATTTAGGTGATTTATATGCAACCGGCTCCCAGTTTATTGAACCAACCAGCGTGTACAGCGTGAATATGTTTTTGGACAACGGCTACCGACCTATCTGGATCCGCATTTGGAAGAAACAAGGGCAGAACTTTGGTGTAGGCCCTTATCACCTTGTTTCAAACAAGCCGGTTCAGCAGTATGAGTATATTTCGGCCTTCAGCAATAAAGGAGAAGTTGAGGAATATAACGATCAGGAATATGTATGGCTTTCAGCCTTTGCGGGACACAGTTATAAATTTGTGAAACGGCTTACAAAGGAAGAACGCAAGAAATGGGGCTATGCTGGCATATGGGAGATGACGACTGTCCGGGCAAACAAGGAACATCCGGCAATGTTTCCTGTGGAGCTTCCATGGCGGTGCATCAAAATGCACAGCGATAAGGGCGGTATTGTGCTTGAACCGTTCTCCGGCAGCGGAACCACTATAATTGCGGCTGAACAGACTGAGCGTAAATGCTATGCGATGGAGTTATCCCCTATTTACTGTGATTTAGCTGTTAAGCGCTGGGAGGAATTCACCGGTGAAAAAGCCATCAAACTGGAGGGTTAAGATTTATGGATATACTGAAAATACCAGCAGAAAAATTAAAACTTTCGAAATATAACCCGCGGAAGGACTTAAAGCCGGGCGACCCTGAATATGAAAAACTACGCCGATCCATTGAAGAGTTTGGATATGTAGAGCCGGTCATATGGAACAAACGAACCGGGAATATTGTCGGCGGACATCAGCGGTATAAAGTACTAACAGCTTTGGGGTATCAGGAGATCGACTGCGTTGTGGTTGATTTGGATGATCAGCGGGAAAAGGCGCTCAATGTCGCTTTGAATAAAATCAGCGGCGAGTTTGATATTCCGCTTTTGACCGATCTGCTAATGGGCTTGAATGAAGATGGCTTTGACATTTCTCTTACCGGGTTTGATGCCGCGGAAATCGATGAGTTGTTCCGCGATAAAACAACCACAAATGTCAAAGAGGATAATTTCGATGCAGAAAAGGCAGCAGCAGAGATTAAAGCTCCGGTTACCAAAAAGGGCGATATATGGATGCTTGGCGACCACCGGCTGATGTGCGGTGATAGCACCCTGCTTTCAGATGTGCAAAAACTGATGGCTGGCCAAAAGGCGAGGTTTGTTTTCACTGACCCGCCTTGGAACGTGGATTATGGTTCAGATACCAAGCATCCGAGCTGGAAGCCAAGGCAAATTCTAAATGACAAGATGAGCACCGAAGAATTCGGCGCTTTTTTATTGCGCACTTTTAATTGCATGAAAGAGGTTTCTGAAGCCGGATGCATGACCTATGTGGTAATGAGTGCTCAGGAATGGGGCAGTTTGATGAACGTCATGCGTGAGGTAGGGTATCACTGGTCGAGCACAATTATATGGAAAAAGGACAGCCTTGTATTATCCAGAAAGGACTATCATACCCAGTACGAGCCGATTTGGTACGGCTGGCTTGAAGGGACGCGACTTTGCCCGCTTAAAGACCGAAAACAGTCAGATGTTTGGGAGATCCCCCGTCCTAAAGTATCGGAGGAGCACCCCACCATGAAGCCGGTTTCGCTTGTAGCAAAGGCAATGCTCAACAGTTCCCATACTGGAGATTTAGCCCTTGACCTGTTCGGTGGATCCGGTACGACAATGATTGCGGCGCAGCAGACCGGGCGGGTTTGTTTTATGATGGAGCTTGACCCGAAATACTGCGATGTGATTGTAAAGCGCTATGTTTCACAATTTGGAGCAGATTCAGTATTCTTGGTGTCAGGTAGCGAAAAAATACCTTACGCGGAAACACAGATTGCTTAAAAATGTCCTTGCTTTCCCCTCAAAACAGAGCGTTAATGTACCCCACCAAAAAGGAAAGGTGGGATTTTTTATGGGAATCAGAAATGCTTTAGCTTGTTTGAGGGGAGGTGTATGGCATGAACAATAACAGCTTTCGCTTTTCACAGAAGGTTGTCGGTCAGGAGAGAAAAGCCATTGCCTCAGTCATAGCTGAAGCCCTTGAAGGCCAGGTGCGCTATACTGGAGCACCGGGGTTTATGTATGAGGTTAACGACGAGAAATCCGCTGGCAGCTGGACGGTTGACAGGGACAGTGTGGTTCACTCACCGAAAATCAGTCTTAATGAAATCAAAAGCATCCGTCCCGTTATTGACGCGCTGAATATGGCGGGCTTATCAGCAGAGGGAACCATGACAATTACTCTTTTTTTGGAGGGCTTTAGCGAGATAAGCCTTGAAAACCTTAATAATATGCTGGCCAGCAAAGAGACATTGATAAAGAAAGCGATGTCGATTGAACGGGAACTTGAAGTATTAACTGAAAATGATGAGATTTCCTTCTCTTTCTGGAACGCGACCCTAAATGCCGATGAGGTGCAGACATATATAACGCTGGCAAAGCAAATGGCAGAACAGGCAAAAGCACAGAAGCGAGTGCTGCGCAACGAAAAACCAGCAGATAATGAAAAATATGCTTTTCGCTGTTTCCTGCTTAGGCTGGGATTTATAGGTGATAACTTCAAAACTGAACGCAAGGTGCTGCTTTCAAGACTGGTTGGAAACGGGGCGTACCGGAAAGGCAGAGCAAAGGCGGTGGACGAAAATGAATAATTTTCATAGCACTGCTTTCTTTGTCAAGCATCCGTTTAGGATTGAGGATCTAAAAGTGCCGCATCGGCATGATATGAGGAAACGATTTACAGTTGTAAAAACAATTGAGCTTTCAAAAATTGACTATGATAACTTCGTTGCCGACCTGTGCGTTGACCGCACATTTATTGAGGAAAACAAAGGGTTTTGTCACATTAATGAGGATGGAGTGTGGCTTTGCTTGCTGGTTAAGCAACGGGGACAGCCTGACGGAGTGCTGGTAATGCCGGACGGTAGTGATTATCCAAAGTACGCTGCATATTATCCTGGAGAGGAGGACGAGCAATGAGTGTAAGAGGCTTTCCTTCAAAAGAAACAGTCCTCCGCCTTAAAGAGCAATATCCGCCGGGAACACGAGTTGAGCTTATATGCATGGATGATCCGTACTCTATGCTGAAACCGGGAGACCGAGGTACAGTTTCTTTTGTGGACGATATCGGTACCATTCATATCAACTGGGACTGCGGTTCTTCTCTGGGTGCAGCTTATGGTGTAGATATGATCAAAAAGCTGTAAATGTTCTCAAATTAAGATGCGAAAAATCGTCCAAAATCCAGCGGAAACTCATGCAGAATTGCCTTGCTATCCTGTGTTTTCAATGGCCTAATGTACACTGCCAAAAGGCAGAAAACACAGAGAAAGCGAGGAGAAAACGCAATGCTTACAACGAGATTTGGAATCGAGGTAGAATTGACGGGGATTACAAGGAAACAGGCGTCCAAAACTGCAGCAGCTTTTCTTGGAGGAAGGATTGAATCCAGTGGAGATTATTACGATACCCAAAAGGTTATAGCACCGGATGGACGGATATGGAAATTCATGAGCGACGGGAGCATCCGGACTCAGAAAAAGGAAAGCGGCCGGATTGTAGCGGCAGGCCGGGAATATAGTGTCGAGTTGGTAAGTCCGATACTGACGTACCGCGAGGATATTGAAATCCTGCAGGAATTGATAAGGAGGCTTCGCAAGGCTGGAGGTTTTGCAAACACAAGCTGCGGAATCCATATCCACATAGACGGGGCAAATCACACGCCGCGAAGCATCCGCAATTTTATCAACATTATAGCCAGCAAGAATGACCTTTTCTATAAAGCATTGCAGATAGCACCGGACAGGATGCGGTTTTGCAAAAAGATGGATGCAGCACTGGTTGAGAAGATGAACCGGCGTAAGCCCAAAACTATGGCGGCGATTGAAAGTATATGGTACGAAGGTTACAGCGAAAGCCGAAGCACTCATTACCACAACAGCAGGTACCATTTTTTGAACCTGCACAGCTTTTTTAACGGCAATAGGACGATTGAGCTTCGAGGATTTAACAGCGAACTTCATGCGGGAAAAATCAGAAGCTACATAGTGCTTGCCCTTGCGCTAAACCATCAAGCATTAACCCAAAAATGTGCTTCCAGCAAGAAACCGCAGGTTGAAAACGAGAAATTTGCCATGCGGACATACCTCAACCGCATAGGGCTTATCGGCGACGAGTTCAAAAACTGCCGGGAGCACCTTTGCAAACATCTCGATGGCAACGCGGCATGGCGGTTTCGGGCAGCATAGATAACCGGGCGCTGGGGGCGCAGAGCCGCCCCTAGCCTGCGGTAAACACAAGGAGGATGATATGATGAGCGAAGAAAAAGGAACAATATATTTAGCATACGGAAGCAATCTGAATTTAAGGCAGATGGCATACCGCTGCCCAACGGCAAAAGTGCTGGGGAGTGCAAAACTCACAGGATACCGGCTGTTATTCAGAGGAGGGAATGGCGGCGCAGTAGCGACAATAGAAAAACAAAAAGGTGAAAGTGTACCGATACTGCTTTGGAGAATCATGCCTAATGACGAGGAAGCGCTGGACCGATATGAAGGTTATCCGCATCTATACAGGAAAGAAACAGTTAAGGTGCGTTTCAAAGGGCAGTGGGTGTCCGCAATGGTGTATATCATGAATGAAGGCAGACCACTGGGAGCACCGGGTCGTTACTATTACGAGGTGATTCGGCAGGGATATATAGACGCGGGTTTTGATATTTCAGTTCTCAATAAAGCGGTACGCGATTCAGTTTCAGCGGCAGAGAAGTCTGAGGTGTAGGACATGGGTAACGAAAATCTGATAACTGATAAGATTTATCGGCAAATTATGGCCATACGGGACAGCGGTGCCTGCAATATGTTTGACTTGCCAAGAGTGCAGGAGGAGGCATATAAAAAGGGTTTTTATGAATTGGTGGTATTTCTTAATGAACATAAGAAAGAATATGCCGAGTTTATCCTGACAGGCAAACGATAACGTTAATAACGTAACAGGCTTCATAGAAATCCACTAATGAGAGGAACTTCATCCATGAGGTTCCTTTTTTCTTGTTCAATTTTAGAAAGGAGGCGGCAAAGCTGCGGAAGTTAAAACGGTATAAACCAACAAAGTTTATGGCCGAAGGTTCCCGATACGACAAGGAAGCGGCGGATGCCGCTGTTACTTTTATAAACTGCTTGAAGCATACCAAGGGCGAATGGTATGGGATGCCTTTTGAACTCATTGACTGGCAGGAGCAGATTGTCCGGGATATATTCGGCGTCTTGAAACCGAACGGATACCGGCAGTTCAACACCGCCTATGTAGAAATCCCAAAAAAGCAGGGGAAGAGCGAGCTTGCGGCGGCAATTGCTCTATACCTGACCTGCGGCGATTTCGAGCATGGCGGCGAGGTTTATGGGTGTGCGTCTGACCGTCAGCAGGCATCCATTGTTTTCGACGTTGCTGTAGACATGGTGGAACAGTGTCCGGCATTAAAGTCCCGGATTAAACCGATGCTGTCGCAGAAGCGGCTGGTATATAAACCGCTAGGCAGTTTTTATCAGGTGCTTTCAGCGGAGGCATACACGAAGCATGGTTTAAATGTCCATGGTGTGGTTTTTGACGAACTTCATGCCCAGCCAAATCGGGATCTTTATGATGTAATGCTACACGGATCCGGCGATGCAAGGAAGCAGCCGCTGTTTTTCCTGATCACGACGGCAGGTACAGACAGGAACTCCATCTGCTGGGAAGTGCATCAAAAGGCAGAGGATATCCTGCAGGGGCGTAAGATAGATCCGACTTTCTACCCTGTTATCTACAGCGCAGCCGATACTGACAACTGGACAAGTGAAAAGGTGTGGAGAAAGGTCAATCCGTCATTAGGCATTACAGTGGACATCGAAAAACTGAGGGTGGCTTGTGAAAATGCCAAGCAAAACCCCGCAGAGGAAAATTTATTCCGTCAGCTCCGCTTAAATCAGTGGGTGAAGCAATCGGTGCGCTGGATGCCTATGGACAAATGGGACAGGTGCGCCTTCCCCGTCGATGCGGAAAGCTTGCGCGGTCGCATCTGCTACGGCGGGCTTGACCTGTCATCCACCACCGATATTACCGCCTTTGTACTGGTGTTTCCGCCGCTGGATGAATCGGACAAATATCAGATCCTGCCTTTCTTCTGGATTCCAGAGGACAATATCGACCAGCGTGTGCGGCGGGATCATGTGCCATATGATGTTTGGGAGCGGCAGGGCTTTTTATACACCACTGAGGGTAATGTGGTTCATTATGGTTTCATCGAGACTTTTATTGAGGAGCTTGGCATGAAATACAATATCAGAGAAATCGCCTTCGACCGCTGGGGCGCGGTGCAGATGACGCAGAACCTAGAAAGCATGGGCTTTACGGTTGTTCCCTTCGGTCAGGGCTTCAAGGACATGTCGCCGCCCACAAAAGAGCTGATGAAGCTGACTTTGGAGGAGCGCATCGCCCATGGCGGGCATCCGGTGCTCAGATGGATGATGGACAATATCTTTGTCAAAACCGATCCGGCCGGAAACATAAAGCCTGATAAAGAAAAGTCCAGCGAGAGAATAGACGGCGCTGTTGCGCTTATTATGGCGCTTGACCGCGCTTTAAGGCATGGAGGAGATGACCGCAACGGATCAATTTATGATGAAAGGGGGCTGCTGATCATATGAGTGTATTTTCCCGCTTATTCAAAGCAAGGGATAAGCCGAAAAACAGCTTGTTCGGCAATGCATACAGCTTTTTCTTTGGTGGTACATCCAGCGGAAAGACTGTCAATGAGCGGACAGCCATGCAGACAACGGCAGTGTATGCCTGTGTAAGGATACTGGCCGAGGCCATCGCTGGACTTCCGCTTCATGTGTACCGGTACAAGGGAGACGGTGGCAAAGAAAAAGCGCTAACCCACCCGCTATATTACCTGCTCCATGACGAACCAAATCCTGAGATGACTTCATTCGTGTTCCGAGAAACGCTGATGAGTCATCTTCTTTTATGGGGAAATGCTTACGCTCAGATTATCAGGGACGGTTCCGGACGAGTGCTGGCGCTTTATCCTCTTTTGCCAAACAAAATGACGGTAGACAGGGCTCCAAACGGAGAACTGTACTACACCTACCGGCGGGACAGCGATGAGAGCAAGGTTAATCCAAAAGCAGGCCTTATATACCTGCGAAGTGACGAGGTGCTTCACATCCCGGGACTCGGTTTTGACGGGCTGATCGGATACTCCCCTATTGCGATGGCCAAGAACGCCATAGGCATGGCCATCGCCTGCGAGGAGTACGGTGCGTCCTTCTTCGCCAACGGTGCAAATCCGGGTGGCGTTCTGGAACATCCCGGCGTATTAAAGGATCCGGCAAAAGTGCGTGAAAGCTGGAACGCTGTCTATCAAGGCAGTGCCAACGCTCACCGCATTGCAGTTCTGGAAGAGGGTATGAAGTTTCAGCCAATTGGCATTCCGCCCGAACAAGCACAGTTTTTGGAGACAAGGAAATTTCAGATAAACGAAATTGCTCGGATATTCCGCGTGCCTCCCCATATGGTAGGAGACCTCGAAAAATCAAGCTTTTCAAACATCGAGCAGCAGTCTCTGGAATTTGTCAAATACACGCTTGACCCGTGGGTGGTGCGCTGGGAACAGGCTCTCCAAAAAGCGCTGCTTTTACCGTCGGAGAAGCGGACATACTTTGTCAAATTCAATGTAGATGGCCTTCTGCGCGGGGATTATGCAAGCCGCATGAATGGCTATGCTGTAGCCCGCCAGAACGGCTGGATGAGCGCCAACGATATCCGCGAGCTTGAGGACATGAACCGGATCCCAGAGGAGTTGGGCGGTGACCTGTATCTCGTCAACGGTAATATGACCAAGCTTGCCGATGCTGGAGCATTTGCAGGCAAAACCAATGTTGAAACGGAGGGATCAAAAAGATGAACAAGTCACAAAAACCAAGGCCGGTTCGCCGATTTTGGAACTGGATACAAAATGATGATGGCAGCCGGACATTATATCTTGACGGACCTATTGCCGAGGAAAGCTGGCTGGGAGACGAGGTGACCCCCAAACAATTCAAATCAGAGCTGCTGTCCGGAGAGGGTGATATAACGATCTGGATCAACAGCCCGGGCGGCGATATATTTGCAGCCAATCAAATTTACAACATGCTGATGGATTACAAAGGCAAAGTAACCGTAAAAATTGACGGTATTGCGGCCAGCGCCGCTTCGGTCATTGCCATGGCTGGTGGCGACGTTTTTATGTCACCTGTCAGCATGATGATGATCCACAACCCAATGACAATAGCCATAGGTGATACAGAGGAAATGGAGAAAGCTATCGCAATGCTGGAGGAAATAAAGGAATCCATCATCAACGCCTATGAGCTGAAAACCGGACTTTCCCGGACAAAAATATCGCACCTTATGGATGCGGAAAGCTGGTTTAACGCAAGAAAAGCGGTGGAACTTGGCTTTGCCGATGGCATTCTGTTTATGGAGGATGAATCTTTCCCATCCGAATTTGAAGTATCAGGAGGAATGATTTTCAGCAGGCAGGCAGTGACAAATTCCATCCTGCAAAAGCTTAAACCAAAAGAAAAACCAAAAGGAACCCCGATTGAGTCGCTTGAAAAGCGGCTTTTTTTATGTTCGTCCGGCATGTTTACTGAGCCGATGGGTTGAAAGAAACCCTGTCGCCTAACCAGCGGGAAGACAACCTGTAAGCAAGGGCGTCACTGGCCAACGGTGAGGTCTGAAGGAAGCTGAAGGGGGAATCTGGAACATAGCGCAAGCGAACCGAGGTTGGCTCGTCAGGTGGGTAACCTTGCATAAAGTGGGAAAGCCCGAAAGCTGGATAACCTGAGGGGTTAAGACGGATGCGTTCAGGTTCAGGCAGGTAAACTTAACCGGAGAAGCCCGGCATCATCCCTTAGAGAGGGTAGGCCCAAACAAGTGGAAACACAAGTGCGGGACGAAGTGATGTGGGGTGGCAGATGACTCCGTAGTAGTGACAAACTCTCGACCAATGAAAGCTGGTAACAGACCGGAGGACAAAACCGGGAGGACACTGCACCCAGTTGCAGTGGGGTACAGCAAGCCAAAAGCAGCTGTACTTGCGAAGGGAGGAAGATAAATCAAAGAATGCAACCAAAGTAGACAAAGGACGGGAAGAGAAGACAACTTTGGCTGGAAGGCCAAAGGGAACGGCTGAACCGGGGGTGACGAACCTGCTGGGCAGTACGTCCGCTCAGCCGGAGTAGAGTGGCTGGAGAGGTAAGATTGCCAATGAGCTAGAGACGCCTGGAAAGCACATGAAGGAACCGGCGCGAAATCCTGAACTACAGAGGAAGCATAGCGAAATGGGGTGAAGTGATTGAAGAAATGGTATAGCCTAATAGACAAAGTATACCGGATGGACAACCTGGAAAAAGCATACAAAGCCGTTAAAGCCAACAATGGCGCCCCCGGAGTAGACGGGGAGACCGTGGAAGCCCGCGGCCAAAACCGGCAAGAAAGGCAAAGCCAACTTCAACACGAACACAAAACCGGCATTGACGAACCCCAACGGGTGCTGCGGGTAGAAATACCCAAAGCGGACGGCAGTAAACGCCCGCTGGGTATACCCACAGTAAGGGACCGGATAGTCCAACAAGCCCTCCTAAACATCCTACAACCAATCTTTGAACCCGACTTTCACCCATCAAGCTATGGATACAGACCTGGGCGCTCCTGTCACCAGGCAGTAGCCAAGGCGGAAATGTTCATAAACAAATACGGACTGAATCATGTCGTCGACATGGACCTATCCAAATGCTTTGACCGGCTGGACCATGAACTAATCCTGGAAGGAGTCAACCGTAGAATCAGTGACGGAAGTATCCTGAGACTGATAAAGAAATTTCTGACTGCTGGAGTAATGAAAGACGGAACATGGGAAGAAACAGACTTGGGGAGCCCGCAAGGCGGAGTTATCTCTCCCCTATTGACAAATATCTACCTGGACAGATTCGACCAGGAGATGAAGAAACGTGGCATAAGAATCGTCCGCTACGCGGACGATATACTGCTCTTTGCCCGGACCTACCAGGAAGCAAAGAAATATCAGCAGATAGCTACAGAGTTCTTGGAAAAGGAATTATAACTAGTAGTCAACAGGGAAAGACCCACCTAACTGACAACCAAAAGGGTGTAGCCTACCTTGGCTTCGTAATCTACTCCAAGCACGTGACAATTAGCCCCAAGAAACTGAAAAGTTTCAAGAAAAAGATACGGGAGATGACTCCCAGAAATCACGGAATGAACGTAGAGGAGATGGTCAAACTCCTAAATCCCGTATTGCGGGGATGGGCAAACTACTTCCGGATAGCCAACTGTAAGGGAATATTCAAAGAACTGATGGGATGGATAAGGCGCCGGCTGCGAATGAAGAAAATGAAGGAATGGAAAACCTGGAAGGGACTGCACAAGATGCTAAGAAGACGCGGTTACAAGGGTACATTTGAGAAAATTTCCATGACCACATGGAAAAACTCAGCCAGTCCTTTAATAAGCATGGCGTTGCCGAACAGCTGGTTTGATGAACTAGGACTAATAAACCTGGAAAAATATAATGTCGGCATTTTGCATCATTATAAGCAATAGTGACTGAGATTTATCAGGAGCCGTATACGAGGCCCGTACGTACGGTTCTGTGAGAAGGATAAAGCCGAAGCAAATTACTTCGGCTTTACCTTACTCGATTAAAACCGTAAGGAGGATTTGATTATGAGCAAAATACTGGAACTGCGTGAGAAACGCGCGAAAGTATGGGAAGCTGCTAAGGCTTTTCTCGACAGCAAACGCGGGAACGACGGGCTGCTTTCACCGGAGGACACCGCAACTTATGAGAAAATGGAAGCCGACGTAATTGCACTAGGCAAAGAAATCGAACGGCTCGAGCGTCAGGCTGCCATAGATCTGGAACTGTCAAAACCGCTGAATATCCCCATTACAGACAAACCCGCTTCCATATCTGGCAATAATGAAAAAACCGGACGTGCCAGCGATGAGTACAGGCAGTCTTTCTGGAACATGATGCGCGGCAGGCGCAAATATGATGTGCATAACGCGCTGCAGATCGGAGAGGACACCGAAGGTGGATATCTTGTCCCCGATGACTTTGAGCGTACTCTTGTGGAAGCGCTGGAGGAGGAGAATATCTTTAGGCAGATTGCCAATGTTATTACCACGTCCAGCGGCGACAAGAAAATTCCTGTGGTGGCAAGCAAGGGCACTGCATCCTGGGTGGATGAGGAAGGTCAGATTCCGGAAAGCGACGACTCCTTTGCACAGGTATCCATCGGCGCATATAAGCTGGCGACCATGATCAAGGTGTCCGAGGAACTCTTAAATGACAGCGTATTCAACCTTGAGCAGTATATCGCCAGGGAGTTCGCCCGCCGTATCGGGGCCAAAGAGGAGGAAGCTTTTTTTGTCGGCGACGGTTCCGGCAAGCCCACGGGAATTTTGGCCAATAACGGAGGCGGCGAGGTGGGAGTGACCGCGGCAAGCGCGACAGCCATTACTCTTGACGAGATCATGGACTTGTTCTACAGCATAAAGTCTCCTTATCGCAGGAACGCTGTATTCATTATGAACGATGCTACAATAAAGGCCATAAGGAAGCTTAAAGACAACAACGGTCAGTATCTCTGGCAGCCTTCCGTTGCCGCCGGAACACCGGACACCATCCTCAACCGCCCGGTCAGGACATCGGCCTACATGCCTGCCATTGCCGCCGGAGCCAAGACGATCGTGTTCGGAGATTTTTCCTACTATTGGGTAGCAGACCGCCAGGGCAGGGTCTTCAAACGCCTTAACGAGCTTTATGCCGCTACCGGGCAGGTAGGTTTCATGGCAACCCAGCGCGTGGACGGAAAGCTGGTGCTGGCCGAGGCAGTTAAGATACTACAGCAGAAGGCGTCATAAAGGGAGGTGCGGGCATGAGCGTGATTGACAGCTTGCTTCCGAAGGTCAAGGCAAACCTTGTTCTAGAGCATAACGAGGATGACGATTTACTGAAAGGGTACATCCGCGCCGCCGTTTCCTATGCCGAGAGCTACCAGCACGTATCCGAGGGTTGGTATTCGGAAAATCTTATGCCGCCTACTACTGAGCAGGCTGTCATCATGCTGTCGAGCCATTTCTACGAAAGCAGGGATGGCTCGACGGCCGGTTTTTTCGGTGATAGCGTACAGGCAGGACAGCAGGTATGGAATACAGTAAACATGCTCCTCCGCCTCGACCGGAAATGGGGAATGTAAAGGCTATAAATCCTGCACGTTCATTTTGTCAAGAGCCTTTTTACGCCTTTGTTTTCCCCTGCAGGCGAAGTAAATCACAAGCAAAATGACAGTTGGGATATTGTAGGTAAAGAAGAAAGCGGCTGTCGCGCCTACCCATCCAAAGGCACTGGTGTTTGAATTTCCATAGGTGGTGGCTGACCATTCATAGATTTGATAACCCGAACCGGCAAGTGCGACACAGAAGCAAATGACAGGAAGCATTAATCCCAACCATTTATTATCATTTTTAGACAGAAAAATCTGTAGCAATATAAAACCCGCAAAGATGACGAGTGCTGCAGGAACTAAAATTGCAATATTTCTCACTGTACTGCCTCCTTTATTTTTTTGTACTCATTAATTAGGATTTTGGCAGTGTCAAAATCAATTTTGTCATTTACTGCCAATCGCTTAATCAGTGCGATATATGGATCGTTTTCTGTATCTTCAGTGATTTTTATTTTTTGAATTAATTTGTCAAGCCGCAGGCGTACTGTGGGATACGTTACTCCGTATTGGCGAGCGATTTCCTTAAGAGATCCAGAGGCTTGAAGAAAATTTTTAATGAACACCAGATCTTCATCTTCGAGGTTTGACATCCAATCAGGAACAATTTCGATGGCCATATGAGCACCTCCTTTAATAATATTAAGTTTATACCTTAATATTATTAAAATCAAGAGGAAAGCGCAACTTTATTTTTGTATAAAATAACATTTGGAAGGAGGCATTTGATGAGTTTCGGGAAAATGAGCACTTTCGTGGATATCATCTCAACCAACCCGGTTAAGGACAGTGAGGGTTTTGCTGAAAAAGGTGATGTCATTCTCGCTTCGGTAAGGGCATACAAGGAAGACAGGCATGGCAGTGAAAAATGGGCAAACAGGGCGGCGTTTTCGCAGGCGTCTGCCCTGTTTCGCTTCCGTAAGATACCTAACCTGGAAGTTACCACAGATCTTGTACTCGTTTGCAGCGATGGCAGGTACAACATTGTAAGTGTAGAGGATGTGAAGGGGCGCGGAATGTATATTGAGGTGCTTGCGGAGAAGGTGAAATCAAGCAAAGCATAAAAGGAGGTGGCTGCAACGTGGCTAAGGTGGAAGTTAAAATCCCGGAAGAGTTCCTGCTCAGGCTTTCCAGACTTGGAGAAAGAACAGACGAAATCATACCCAAGGTATTAGAAGCAGGTGGAGAAGTGGTACTTTCCAAAGTAAAGTCCAACCTGCAGTCGGTTATCGTGTTTATGCTAATCTAAAAATGGACCCCGGTTATAATTGAAAAATCCCCCCCTGACAGGTAAACTCTCTTATGTAAAACATGCATAAGAGGGGGCAAGAGGAGTTGATTAAGTTGAGCCAGAAGCAGCAAATTATCATAGCAGCATATTTGGAAAATAAAGCAAAAAAGGCTATAGCAAGGGAGTTGCCACTGTTGTAAATACAGTAAATAATCTATTGAGCAAAGGAGCTGAGGCCTATATAAAAGCTGAATATGATCCAGGAGATGTATGTGAATTTGATTGGGGTGAAGTAAAATTATACATAGATAATGAGTATAAAGTTTTGCAGTTGTCTACTTTTACAAGTGCAAAGGGTAATTTTAGATATGCAAGATTATTTACAAAGCAGGATACGGCATGTTTTCAAGAATCTCATGCATTGTTTTTTGATAAGATATCCGGGGTTTACAGGACAATGGTTTATGACAACACAAGGGTTGCAGTAAAAAAATTTGTTGGGACACATGAGAAGGAGCCTACTGAGGCATTACTAAGGCTGTCCATATACTATGGCTTTAAATTCAGGTTCTGCAACATACGTTCCGGAAATGAGAAAGGCCATGTGGAGCGGAGTGTGGAGTACATCCGCAGGAAAGCATTCGCATTTAAGGATCATTTCAGTTCAATAGAGGAAGCAAATGAATATCTTGAAAAAGTATGTGACCAATTGAATAACAGGAAACAAAAGCTTAACGATAATAAGACTGCTTTTGAAATATTGGAAGAAGAACGTGAGGGGTTATTACCCAAAATGCCTATGTATGATGCTGCAAGGATTGTAGAGCCCCGTGTTGATAAGTATTCCACTATAATTATTGATACATGTCATTATTCTGTCCCTGACATGTACGTAGGTAAAAAAATATTTACCAAGGTATATTCAAACAAAATCCTATGTTTTTATGAAGGGGTCAAAATAGCAGAACATAACAGGAGATATGGGTTTAACGAGTGGGATATCAAGATAGAGCATTATGTGAACACATTAAAGAGAAAGCCGGGAGCTCTAGCCAGCAGCACAGCAATGCATCAGGCAGATCCCAGGCTTCAACAAATCTACAGTAGGTATTATATCAAAAGGGAGAAGCAATTCATAGAGTTGCTGGAATTAATTTCACAAAAAAGTATAGAAGAAGTTGAAGAAGCAATTTCAGCTTTAGAAAAGATAAGCCCTCTTGATGTAACGACCGAAAAGATAAAGGCAATTTGCAACCGCTCACAGGATGTAACCTTAACAGGAAGCAGCGCAGAATATAATGCCAAAGTCTGTGAAATAACTGCAAAAGCTGAGGAAATGCTTGAAAAATTTAAATATCTGATACCCACTTCTTCTGAAGAATTTACGAAGGAGACAGTAATTATATGAGTATAAAAGATAAGAAGGAAATGTATAAGGATATAGAAAGGTATGCAACATTTTTAAGACTTCCAGCCATAAGGAAATACTTCGAAGAGGAGGCAAAAGAATCAAGTACAAGAGATGTAAGCTATGAAGAGTATTTATTACGGCTATTAGAGAGGGAGCATGATCTAAGGCAAGAACATGCAAAGCAGAACAGGATAAGGCTTGCCGGTTTCCCGTATAAAAAATATATTGAAGATTTAAAGGTTGAGGATTTACCAGAGGATGCCCAAAAGAAACTTAAGACGCTAAGTTCTCTTGAATTTATATCTACCGGTCAAAACGTGATACTCGCAGGGAATCCCGGTACAGGTAAAACCCATCTTGCGATAGGATTGGGCATAAAAGCTTGCCTTAAAGGCTATAAGGTGCTTTTTACGGCAGTGCCTATACTGATAAACCAGCTTAAAGAGAGCCGTTCAGAGAAAAGCTTGCGGGCCTTTGAAAATAGGTTTGAGAAATATGATCTGGTTATAGCAGATGAACTAGGTTACATTTCCTTTGATAAGGAAGGATCTGAACTGCTGTTTACCAATCTATCATTAAGAGCCGGGAGAAAATCAACAATTATAACTACTAATTTATCGTTTGAAAGGTGGGGAGAGATATTTAAGGATCCTGTCATGACAGCTGCAATGATTGACAGACTAACTCACAAAGCTTACATAGTGAATATGAACGGTAACTCATTCAGGCTCAAAGAGACAAGAGAATGGATGCAGAAACAATAATTTTAACAACCATGTCATAAGAAGGGGTGGTGAATAGTTTAAGAAGTTTATTTAAGGCTACCTGAAACTCGGGAGAAAAAAGTTTTTTAAGTGCGGTTTACAATGAGAGGTTCCTGTATGATAGCCTGTTAAGGCGCCAGCCGCCCATCTCCCTCTATGCTCGAACTTCATAGCCATACTTCGAGGGGGTGGGGGCTGGCCCCATCGGCTGGCTAATCATCGAGGGGAGGCTTGTTGTCAACTGGATTCTTGAAAAAGTTTTTTCCCTATGTGAAAGGAACATGTTAATGTTAATTATTTACACTAATGTCATCTTTAAGGGGGGTAAAATTTAATTATAAAAAGGTCCATTTTTCACTTGACAAATACAGTTATCGGAAGCGGTACTAAATATCCGTCCAGAGCAACCGGTGAACTGGTAAATGCTCTGGGACTCTCTCCTACCAAGCAGGATAGGGATGGAAACCACAATATTAAAATCGGCTTTTCGGAGCCAAGAAAAGACGGGGAAAGCAACGCAAAAATCGCTAATATTATCGAATACGGCAAGTCCGGGCAGCCTCCAAGACCTTTTCTGAAGCCTGGAAAATCGGCTTCGAGGAAGTCTTGCATCGAAGCAATGAAATCAAGACTGGAACAGGAGTTGGGTCGTATATGAGCATATTGTCAGAATTAAATTCGTTATTGGATGTTTTGGGCATCCCCATTGAAACCGGAGAGTTTAGCGGTGTACCGCCGGATGGGTACCTTGTCATTACCCCGATGACAGATACATTTGAGGTTTTTGCAGACAACCGGCCTCAGGCTGAAACCCAGGAGGTACGGTTGTCTTTATTTATAAAGGGAAACTACACTGCCCGCAAAAACCAGATAGTTAACACATTGCTTCAAGCGGGCTTTACCATTACCGATAGGCGATATATAGGCCATGAGGACGATACCGGCTATCACCACTATGCCATTGATGTGGCAAAAGAATATGAAGTAAAGGAGGAATGAGAGGCATGGCCACAATCGGACTGGACAGGTTATATTATGCCAAAATAACCGAGAATGAAAACGGAGAAGAAACCTATGACACGCCTGTTCCGCTGGCTAAGGCGATTACGGCGGAGCTTTCGGTGGAGTTGGCCGAGGCGACGCTTTATGCCGATGACGGAGCGGCAGAAGTGGTCAAGGAATTTCAAAGCGGCACCATGACTCTTGGTGTTGCGGACATTGGAGTTGCCGCTGCAGAGGTTTTGACGGGAGCCACCCTTGACGACAACAAGGTGCTGATTTCAGCCAGCGAGGATGGAGGCGCTCCTGTGGCAATCGGTTTCAGAGCCAAGAAAGCTAACGGTAAGTACAGGTACTTCTGGCTGTACAGGGTAAAATTCGGCATCCCGGCGACAAATCTACAGACGAAAGGTGATAGTATTACCTTTTCGACACCCACCATTGAAGGGACAGTCATGAGACGTAACAAACCGGATGGCCAAGGTAAGCATCCTTGGAAGGCAGAAGTCAGCGAGGACGATCCCGGTGTATTGCCTGAAACCATTACCGGCTGGTATACGCAGGTATATGAACCTATCTTCGCCGTGGGAGGAGGCGGCGAATAATGGAGGATACGGATAGAAGCTCAAGCATCAACATCGGCGGCGAGGAATATCAGCTTATTCTAACCACCAAGGCGACAAAAGAAATCGCTAAAAGGTACGGCGGACTTGAGAATCTCGGCGCCAAGCTGATGAAAACAGAGAACTTTGAAATGGCGCTGGACGAAGTGGTATGGCTGATTACGCTGCTGGCCAACCAGAGCATTCTGATACACAACCTGAAAAATAAGGATAAGCGGGAGCTTCTGACAGAGGAGGCGGTGGAGCTTCTTACATCCCCGCTGGAGCTGGCGGCATACAAAGACGCAATCATGGAAGCGATGTTCAAAGGTACCAAAAGAAACGTTGAAAGTGAAGATGACTTAAAAAACACACCGGCCGAGTGAGCGATGAGGAATTGTTCACTCGGCTTTTGTATTACGGCACAGTTCAGCTAAACCGTACAGAGGAAGAAGTATGGCTCATGCCCATTGGGTACCTACTCGACTTATGGGAGTGTCATAAGCAGTTTTTAGGGCTGGCTAAACCGAAGCGTATGCTGACTATTGATGATGTGATACCTTATGGAATTTAAAGATTTTGCAGGAAAGGAGGCGGTTATGTGGCAGACAATTTTGGCTTGAAGATCGGGATTGAAGGCGAAAAGGAATTTAAAAACGCCATTCGGGAAATCAATCAAAGCTTCAAGGTGCTGGGCAGCGAAATGAACCTGGTCGCATCTCAGTTTGACAAGCAGGATAAGTCAATTGAAGCTGTTACAGCAAGAAACAAGGTGCTTAACAAAGAGATCGAATTGCAGAAAGAAAAAATAGCTACTTTGGAGAAAGCGCTTGCCAATGCCGCCTCCTCTTTCGGAGAAACCGACCGGCGTACTCAGTCGTGGCAAATACAGCTTAATAATGCCAAAGCTGAACTGAACAAAATGGAGCGCGAGCTGGAGGTAAACAACAAAGCGCTGGACAATGCGGGAAAAGAGTTTAACGAAGCTGAAAAACAGGCGGACGAATTCGGCAGCGAGATTAAAAAAGCCGCGGAACAGGCGGATGACGCGGGCGGGCGCTTTGAGAAACTGGGCGGCGTTTTGAAAGGAATCGGCGTGGCCATGGGCGCGGCTATGGCGGCGATAGGTACGGCGGCAGTAGGCGCGGGCAAGGCGCTGGTGGATATGTCGGTAAATTCCGCTGCCTATGCCGATGAAATTCTAACCGCTTCAACCGTAACCGGCATGTCCACCGACAGCCTGCAGGCGTACAAGTACGCGGCGGAGCTTGTGGATGTGTCCTTGGACACCTTAACCGGCAGCATGGCAAGGAACGTCAGATCCATGTCTTCCGCACGGAAAGGCACCGGCGAGGTTGCGGACGCTTACCGGAAGCTCGGCGTTTCGGTCACAGATATGAGCGGCAATCTGCGCGACAGCGAAGCCGTATACTGGGAAACCATAGATGCTCTCGGCAAGGTGTCCAATGAAACCGAGCGCGACGCGCTGGCCATGCAAATTTTCGGAAAAAGCGCGCAGGAACTCAATCCCCTGATTGCGCAGGGTTCGGCAGGGATAGCGGAGCTGACCGAGGAAGCAAAGCGCATGGGCGCGGTCATGAGCGAGGATTCGCTGAACGCTCTCGGGAAATTCGACGACAGCATCCAGCGGCTCAAGGCGGGCGGCGAGGCGGCCAAGAACATGCTGGGCACAGTGCTGCTTCCCCAGCTTCAGATATTGGCCGACGACGGCGTTGCGCTTCTTGGGGAATTTACTCGTGGATTATCTGAAGCAAATGGCGACTGGACAAAGATAAGCGAAGTCATCGGCAATACGGTGGGAAGCCTTGTGGGCATGCTGATGGAAAACCTGCCGAACCTCATTCAGGTGGGCTTGGATATCGTCACCTCCATCGGCGGCGCTATTGTGGACAATCTGCCGGTTATTATTGACGCGGCAGTGCGGATTGTCATGACGCTGCTGCAGGCTTTGATTGACGCCCTGCCGCAGATAACAGAAGGCGCTTTGCAGCTTGTTATGGCGCTGGTGCAAGGAATCATTGACAACCTTCCCGCTTTGGTGGAAGCAGCAGTGCAAATGATTGTGACGCTGGCATCCGGCATCGGGGAGGCGCTTCCGGAGCTGATCCCGGCTGTCGTTGAAGCTATTATCCTTATCTGCGAAACGCTTATTAACAACATGGATCAAATTTTAGATGCGGCCTTTGCCATTATCGAGGGACTGGCGCAGGGACTCTTGAACGCATTGCCAAAGCTTATCGAGGCCCTGCCGAGGATTATCGCGTCGATCATTGATTTCGTGACAAGCAACCTGCCTAAGATCGTAGAACTTGGAATTACGCTTATCGTACAGCTTGCTGCCGGGCTTGTAAAAGCCATTCCCGAACTAGTAAAGTCTTTGCCTCAGATTATTGCGGCTATTATAGAAGGTTTGGGCAAGGCGGTTGTTTCGGTGGTTGAGATCGGTAAGAACATTGTAAAAGGCATCTGGGAAGGCATTAAAAGCCTCGGAAGCTGGATCAAGGACAAGGTTTCTGGTTTCTTTTCCGGTATTGTTGATGGAGTAAAGAATTTCCTCGGAATCAGATCTCCGTCAACTGTTTTTGAAGGCATTGGCGGCAATATGGCACTGGGTATTGGCGAGGGATTCGACAAGGCTATGGCCAGAGTGGCAAACGATATGCAAAATGCGGTGCCGACGGACTTTAATATATCCCCTGACATTAACATAAGCGGTCGTAGCGGATCAAGCGGTTTAGCTTCCGGCCCGCTGGTCGTGGTGCAGCAGATGATTGTACGTGGCGAAGACGACATCCGTAAGATTTCACAGGAGTTATATAATCTGATGCAGACCGGCTCAAGGGCGCAGGGACGTTTTATAACAGCGTAATGGAGGGAAGCATATGGGATTTATCTACAATGGAATATCGTCACAAAGCATGAAAATACGGGCAAGACTTACCAAATGGCAGGTCTCCCCTGCCCTTCGCAATTCCTTTGAAACTGTGCCTGGCAAAGCTGGTATTGCGGATTTTGGGTGCGATATATCCGAACGAAACATAATAATTATCTGCAGTGTGCTTCCCCAGCGTAGTTTTGCCGAGCTTGTATCGGTTCTTGATAATGTTGCAGAGTGGTTGAATCCGGAAAACGGGCTTAAACAACTTGTTCTCGATGATTTGCCCGACCGATATTTCATGGCGCGGCTTTCGGAAGCGGTTGACTGCGAGCGGCTACTGCGGACAGCCGGCAGCTTTGAACTTCGGTTTGTTTGTCCAGACCCATATGCTTACGCGCTGGAAGATGAGGTGTTTGTCCTCTCTGAAACAGGTTTACACGAGTTGGAGCGGGTTAAAGGAAATGCAGATTCCAATCCGGTTTATCTCTTGAAGGGTTTGATCTCTACGTCCTCATCAAGCTATATTTCACTTATTACGAACGGAGAGGAATTGCGGATTGTCGGCTCATTATCTGAAGGCGAAACTCTTGTTATCGACTCCACCATGGTAACGGCTAAGGTTATAGATGAAACAGGCGGCACCTTGAGAAATGGTCTTTCCAGCTTGCAGGATCTGAATTTTCCGATTCTCAGAAAAGGTGTTAATAATATTGAGATTGCTGCAGCAAACGCGACATTTACTGAGTTAAAAATACAGGCAAAAAGCAGATGGAGGTGATAACATGGCGATAAAATCAATCCTAACGAGCCAAGAGGATTTTACCGGAGAGTTTCCTATAACCGCGCGGACGTCCGCTTTATGGCGTTTCAACGAAAGCGCGCCGGACGAAAATCTGCAGCTTATGGACTCATCGGGGCATGGCAGACATTTTACCATCTCCGGCTGGTCAGGAACATCAGCAAACCTTATTGCTGGAAGATTCGGACGATACTTCAGGCAAAACATCGTTAACCCGACTTCTGAAAAGACCCATCTTATAGCAGAAAATGACGGAAGCTTTTTCAGCAATCTGGGTGAAAAGATTGTTGTAGGCGGTTGGATTAATCCTACCACCTATTCGGTCGGACAGACATATATACCCATATTCAATACTCGCCAAGGACCCGGTCAGCCAATTTTTTATGTTTCGCTTTATCAAGGAAGACTTAGGCTGATGTTGTATAACTCCTCCGGTACACTAATCTACGACCAGAGTGAAACGGCTTCCATTACCTTGAAAAATGGCGGCTGGTATTTTATTGCCTCCATCATTGAAGTTAACAACAAAAAGGTACAGAACATCATATGCGATCGCAGCGACGGGGCAACTTGGGTGTCGCCTGTGCGTTCCTTTTCGGGAGAGCTGAACCGGGAGTGTACTGCAAACATTATTATGGGCATGCACGCAAATACCTACTACTATGCCGGAGGCTTCGACGACTGGTTTCTGGAAACGGATTCTCAGCTTACAGCAGACGATTTGCTGTTGTATTTTAAGTCGTCTTTACATGCAAACGGTGGGGATGCAGCTTCGGACGTAGATGCTTTGACAGAGCCTGGTACAGTCACCCTTAAAGTAACAGATGGCGAGTATCCTGCAAGTGGCGTACTTTATACAAAGGCAGTTCCCTGTGCTTTATCAGGCAGCGGTCGTGTAGCTGTTACAAGTGAATACACTGCAGGTGTTACGTCAGTGTCTTTAGTAGAGACCAGCACAAGCGATGATCTTGAAGAATGGTCGGCATGGCAGGCTGTGGGAACCAGCGGTGAGCTTCAATCTCCAAATCGGCAATATATAAGGTTCCGGGTTACCCTTACCAGCAGCGATCCGTTGAGGACGCCACAACTGCTGGAAATACAGCTTTATGATATACCGAAAGCGCCATATGAGAAGTTAGGCTTTGCCCGCCCTGTGGTTTTGGATAAAAACGGAGCATGGGAAGCTGTTCTTGAAAATGCCTATGATATTATTGTCACTGGCGAAGTGAACGGTGCGGACACGCTGGAGTTCAAACTTCCATTCCATGATCCAAAAAGAAGCGCGCTGGAAAACGAAAAGCAGGTGCAGATCGTAAATGACATTTACCGGATCCGTACCTTGACGGACAATAAAAGTGAGGACGGGCGTGTTATCACGCAAGTATATGCTGAAGCGGTATTTTACGATCTGTCTTTCAGTGCGGAAAAAGAACCTATGGACTTCAACGCAGATACCGCTGATGTTCCGATGCAATATGCACTCCTTGGTACAGGCTGGACAGTAGGAAATGTTACTGTCACTACGAAACGGACATGGCAGTGTACAGAAAAAAATGCCTTATCCATTCTTCGAGCCGTACAGAACATCTATGGCGGCGACCTTGTGTTTGACAGTGCCAACCGTCAGGTACACCTTTTGACTTTCAGCGGTACCGACAGCGGAGCGCTTTTTTCATATAGAAAGAACCTGAAAAGTATTCAGCGGGTAGTAGATACACGAGAGTTAGTGACAAGACTATATGCTTATGGTAAGGACGGAATGACATTTGCTTCAATTAACGCAGGCAAGGAATATGTGGAAGATTACAGTTTTTCCAGTGAAGTAAGGGTATCGACGCTTGACTGTTCGTCGTTTACAAATCCGTATCAGATGTTGGAATATGCAAAAATGCGGCTTGCAGAATATTCGAAGCCTCGCGTTTCATATGTGCTGTCGGCAATGGATTTATCTGCACTGACCGGTTATGAGCATGAAGCATGGAAACTGGGCGATATTGTAACGGTAGATGATAAAGAACTAGGTCTTTTGGTAAAGACACGCGTCGTGCGAAGACAGTATAACCTGCAGGAACCTTGGAAAACAGTAATCGAACTTTCTACCAAATTACGTGAGCTCGGTGACTCTTCTGCACAATGGGACAAGGCAGCAGATGCGCTGTCCTCTGCTGAACTGCTAAACCGTCAAGAAATCAAGGATATGGTACCTTTCAACCATCTGCGCAATTCCCGGGCAGATGACGGTTTTGCCTACTGGATAAATTCCGGTTTTGAAGTGGATACTGAAAATGGTGTTTCGGGAACTGCTTCCTTCAAGGCTGTCGGTGTACTAGGTATGACAAAGAGCCTGTCGCAGACGGTATACCCGGCAACGCGCAAAAGCTACACCTTTTCAGCGCAGATTGCGTCTGAAAACCTCGAAAAGGGTGAAAACGGCCAGGTGGGCGTAGAAGTGGTCATTGAATACGAGGACGGTACAACAGAAACGAGGTTTATAGACCTGATTTGAGGGTGGTGGATATGGCATATTTCAATCAGATTGTACACAGTTTTTCTCCGAAAAGTATCAGCAGAGTCAAGACTATCACCATCAGGCTGTGCATCACTGACTGCACTGGCACAGTGTACTTTACTGATTTATTGCTTCAAGGCGGCTCGGTTTCCACCGGATGGGTCGGGCATGTATGTGAAATCCAGTGGACATTAGACGGGTAGGTGAAATGGATGCAGTTTTCAAGGTTTGCGGAAACCATACAACTAAAAAGCAACAATCATGTGGCTGGCGTTACTGTGACGCTTAAGATTTCCGACTGCACTGGAACAATCTATTTTACCGACCTGCAATTTCAGGAAGGAGATCAATTGACAGGCTACACCGTCCACACGAGTAAAATGCTTACGAAGATGCAGGAAAACGGGCAGCCAGTTCCGCCCCGGCATTATAACGGTGTGGTGCGGACAGCGGAGACTGTAATTTTATTCAACCTGGGTAAAACTTCTGCTGGTCTTGACTGCTATATCTATCCTATACAGGATATGACCGCAGGGAGTATTGAACTTTCACAGGGGATGGGTGCGCATAAGGTAAGATTTCTTGACCCGGTTAACGCAGGCGATGAGCTGGCGCTTAAGGCATCCACCCGCCAATGCCTTAAAAACGGAAGTCCCACTCGAAAGGATGGTTTTTATCAATATTCTGCGGCATGGGACAGCAAACATATGGTGAAGCTGGAAGAGAGAAAATCGGCGCGGGTGCTCTTTGAATTTCAGGAGATGCAAGAAGGCGGTGACCGGTTGTGAGGGATTTCTTAAAAGGTAAGCGGTGCATGGTGTGGAGTTTTATGGGAAATGCCCGAATGTATGAGGCACTTAGAGATTACGGCGACCGCTTTGATACGGTGGGCATTTTTACTTTTGAGGTTGACGCAACAGGCACAATCACTGAAACCGGTACCAGCATCAGCAGCATGCTTCCGTATATTCAGAAATGGCCGCATATTAAATGGCTGCTCACTATTATGAATCATGGAATAGCCAGTATTTTTAGTGCTCTTCGCAACAACGAAAACGGTGCAAAGGATAAGTTTCTTAATGAGATTATCCGAATAATGGACAAATATCCATGGTGTGCAGGGGTAGATATTGACCTGGAGCGCGGAGGCGGTTATGAAAACAAGGATGCGGCGAATGCACTATTTAGGGATATATACAATACAGTTAAGTATTATGATTCAACAAAGCTTGTAAACATCTGCCTGCCGGGCATGACCGGTGTTCAAGGCTCGGTGGGCGGTGAAAACTGGTGTGTTTATGCCGATCTTAACGACTATTGCGATACTGCCGCCATCATGAGTTACGGCATGGCATGGGCGGGTTCTGCTCCCGGCCCGGTATCTCCTCGTGACTGGCTTGAGGGCATATATGATTATGCTGTCTCCGTTATGTCACCGGACAAGATATTCATGGGGTTACCCGCTTATGGCTGGAACTGGAGGATCCATGATACACCTGAAAACCTCGGAATAACCTATCGAGGAGTGTCTAATACCTACTATGCGGCAAAATACTGGATGACTGGGGTTTACAATTTCACAGGCGATGCACCGCCCCAGCCGTTTATTCCAATTGTGGCTTACTGGGATGACTATAACAAAGTACCTTGGGCTCTTCCTCATGTATATGACTATATGGAAGGATGGGATGCTGTATCCTGGGAATATCCGCTGCTAAAAGGGGTTTATAACAGGCGAAGATATTTGACAAGTTATGGCAAGGAGCAGAAAGCGGAGTTCGGAACCATTTATATTGACAGGAACGGAGTTCCGGATGAATATGAAGGAAATGTCATTATTACTGATGAGATGGCCTCACTTGGAGATGACCAGGCGTCAGCAGAGTACCGTTTCGAGATAACAGAAGCGGGATATTACGATATTGCAGTACAGCTTTGCTTTCCTTACTGGGACAAAAATGCGATTATCGTTTCCCTTGATGGTAACTCAAAGACTTTCAGTGAGAACCGTTTATGGTGGCCATACTGGAGAAGAGTTTGCTGGTTGACACTTGCAAAAGGTGTATTTCTTCAAGAGGGAACGCATGCTGTCAGCATAAGTGGTGGTGTACCGGGAGTCCAGTTTTACGGTTTTAGAGTTTGCAGTGGATTTTCAGAATATCCCTTTGCCGGTGAAGCCAGCTTTATGCTCTCTCCTCGTCGGTTCAAGGATGTAAATGGTGTGATGGTTGAGCCGGATCGAGGGTTTAAACTGACATTTGAAATGTTGCGAAGAAAACCCGATTCGGCGCTTATTTGGTATGAGGATTTTCGGGACAGGAACATCCTGCCTGAAAACTACTGGACTGTGCTGAATGGTGAATGGGATGTTTGGCAGGACCCAGGCAGCACAGAAAGTCGCCGATATTCCCAGCTCGAGGGATATGGCAAACTTGTATGGAAATATGACGGGTTTTCCGATATTCATATCCGGGCAAGGCTGGCTTTCCCTCAAAATAGCAGTGGACGGGCTGGGGTGTTCCTTGGGGATATTTTCTGCTGCTTAAATTATGACACACAAAGAGTCGAGCTTTATCAAGGCACTTCCTTGCTTGGCAGCTACTCTACCAGTTTCTCAAAAACTGCAGATGCCGATCTTCGTGCTAATCCGAATATGTATACTATAGAGATGCGAAAACGCGGCAATAAGGTAAGAGTATATTCCGGTGCAGCTTCAAGCTTGTGCTTCACAGTGAATGTAAACGGTGGTAGTGGTTATGCAGGGTATTGTTCGGACAACAGGACGGTATGTGAGCTGCTGCGGCTGGGCGATGCGTGGGTATATGAACCATATGAGCGTTTTGATGTGGAACTTCCAGATGGCACTATAACCAGCTTTGGCAGGCTTGCTCGCACTGGTGTCACGTGGGATGATGAATTTCAGGTGTTTTCAGTAAATAGCGATGTGGAGGAACCGGATACCCGGAGTGAGGAGATTTCGCTGGACTATGATTTCTTCCACTCGCAGCTTTTGGCGCTTTCCTGCGGCAATGACTATGAAGTAAAAATTATACCGAAAGACATCAATATCTGGATATCCCGTCTTTTCCTCGGAGATGCAGACGGTTTTTCTATTCTGTATTATCAGGATGTGGATAGCCTTGTTTACTGGGCAAACGAAGCGGCTTATCGCTGGAAGCTGCGAGGCATAGCCATCTGGTCGCTTGGGCAGGAGGATATGCGGCTGTGGGAGGCGCTTCCGAAACAAATATAGGTTAGAAGTTTTTTATTCAGCGCTTTGCTTAAAGGCAGGGCGCTTTTTTGTATGCAAAATTCAAGAAACGGAGGTTTAAGAAAATGAAAACGGTATGGAACTGGGTACAAGCGGTTTTTACTACTATCGGCGGTTTCCTTGGCTGGTTTCTTGGCGGGCTGGATGGATTTCTGTATGCGCTGATCGCCTTTGTGGCTATCGACTACCTGACCGGCGTGATGTGCGCGATTGCGGACAGGAAGCTTTCAAGTGAAGTCGGGGCCAAGGGCATCTTCAAGAAAGTGCTCATTTTTGTGTTGGTGGGTGTGGGACATATTATTGACAGTCAAGTTCTCGGTAACGGCGGGGCAATCCGGACGGCGGTGATTTTCTTTTACCTAAGCAACGAGGGTATTTCAATTCTTGAGAATGCAGCACATATAGGACTGCCCATTCCTGAAAAGCTGAAGAACGCATTGGAACAACTACATGGCCGCTCAAATGAGGAGGATGAAAAGAAATGAAGCTTTTTACCAAATACATGACGCGAAACGATTGCTATACGGCCGGTCGGAAAATCACGCCTAAAGGAATCATGGTACATTCGACGGCTGTGCCGGGCGTAATGGCGGCCGACTGGTTTTCCCTCTGGAATAAGTCTTACAAAGCCGGTGAAATAAACAGGCAGGTCTGTGTTCACGCCTTTGTAGACGATAAAGAGGTTTGGCAATACCTGCCTTGGGATCATCGCGGGTGGCATGCAGGAGGCGCAGCCAACAATACCCATATTGGCTTTGAAATCTGTGAGCCTGCCGGGTTTTCGTATAAATCCGGCTCGGTAATGGTGGGTTATGATGCAGCAAAGCAGGAAGATTATTTCCGCAAAGCATGGCAGAATGCGGTTGAACTCTGTGTTATGCTCTGCAGGGAGTACGGTCTTGATGAGAATGATATCATCTGCCACTGCGAAGGGTATAAGCTGGGTATTGCCAGCAACCATGCTGATGTGATGCACTGGTTCCCCAAACATGGGGAGAGTATGGACACCTTCCGCAAAGCAGTGAAAAAAGCACTGGAGAACAACACAGATAACAATACGGATATTGGAATTGGCGACCTGGTGGAGTTTAAGGACAGCGCAAAAAACTACTCCCCCGGCAGTGTGGCAATTCCATTGTGGGTCAAAAATGACTATTACCACAGGGTTACGCAGACTTTATATGGAGGAAAGCCGGTTGTAAAAGGCGGCAAAGAATGTGTTTTGCTTGGCAAAAAGGTTAAGAAATCTGGCGGTCAAGAAATTGCAGGCATAAATACTTGGGTAGCAAAAGAAAACCTTGTAATTGTAAACAGCATTCCTGATAACAAGAGCAATAGAACCTATACAGTGCAAAAAGGCGACAACTTATGGAGAATAGCGGAAAAAGAACTCGGCAGAGGAACAAGATACCCGGAGATTAAGAAACTTAATGGCCTGACTTCAGATACTATTTATCCTGGACAAGTTTTGAAATTGCCGGAATAACGATAAAGGACAGCCAAACAAGGCTGTCCTAAGTTTTTATAGGAGGTGCTTGGATGATTGAGGCGGCTAATCATATATCATATAGCCCGCAGGACATTAACCATACAAAGATAACACAGGAAGAACTTCAAAGAGAGGTTGATTACTGGCGGGCATACAAAATTCTGCAGAGGATGCTTAAAGCAGGACTGATTTCAGAGGAAGAATTCAACAAAATCGACAAGTTGAACCGCAAAACTTTCTCGCCAATGTATGCACAGCTTATGGCTTAATTGGCTTGCTATTAACGGCACACAGAGGTAACATGTCACATACCCGAAGGAGGTGAAAACAGTGGGAAAGGTAACGAGGATTGATGGGAACAATGCTCTTCAAGCTTTCAAGCCAAAGGTGAGGGTAGCGGCTTATTGCAGGGTTTCAACCGACAGTGATGAACAAATGGCAAGCCTGGAAGCACAAAAGAGCCATTATGAATCCCATATAAAAGCAAATCCTGATTGGGAATTTGCAGGGATTTATTATGATGAAGGCATTTCAGGCACAAAAAAGGAAAACCGAACTGGACTTTTAAGACTGCTTGCAGATTGTGAAAACAAGAGGATTGACTTTATTATAACCAAGTCAGTCAGCAGATTTGCCAGAAACACAACCGACTGCATTGAAATGGTGCGAAAACTTACCGATCTCGGTGTTTTCATCTATTTCGAGAAAGAGAATATAAATACGCAGCGCATGGAAGGCGAATTAGTGCTGACAATTCTGAGCAGCCTTGCGGAAAACGAATCCCTATCCATTGCTGAGAATAGTAAATGGTCTATCAGGCGCAGGTTTCAAAACGGAACATACAAGATTTCATATCCTCCCTATGGCTACGATTATGCGGATGGAAAGCTATTTATCAATAAAGAACAAGCTGAAATTGTAAAGCGAATTTTTTCTGAGGCTTTGGCTGGTAAAGGCACACAGAAAATTGCAGATGGATTAAATTTAGATAAAATCCTCACAAAGAGAGGTTCACATTGGACAGCGACCACTATCCGTGGCATTTTAAGCAATGAAAAATATACTGGGGATGTCATTTTGCAAAAGACCTATACAGATGAAAATTTTAAGCGGCATTATAATCGTGGGGAAAAAGATCAATACATGATAAAAGATCATCATGAAGCCATTATATCCCATGAGGAATTTGAAGCCGCCCAAGAGATATTAAAGCAAAGAGGAAAAGAAAAAGGTGTAATCAAGGGAAGCAGCAAGTATCAAAAACGCTACCCTTTCTCTGGGAAAATCAAATGCGCAGAATGTGGCAGCAGTTTTAAGCGTCGAATTCATGGAAGTGGTGACCGTAAATATATTGCTTGGTGCTGCACAAAGCATATAAAGGACGCTTCGTCTTGTTCAATGAAGTTTATTAGGGAGGATACGATCCATCAGGCCTTTGTTGTGATGATCAATAAGCTTATTTTCGGTCATAAGTTCATTCTAAGACCATTGCTACAAAGCTTAAAGAAAACAAATTACTCAGATAATATAGCGAAGATTCAGGAGTTGGAAACTAAAATCAAAGAAAATACAGAGCGGGTTCAGGTTATTATGGGACTTATGGCCAAAGGATATCTGGAACCCGCTCTTTTTAATACACAAAAAAACGAGTTGAGCAAGGAAGCAGCCTTATTAAAAGAACAAAAAGAAGCCATAAACCGCGCAATCAATGGGAGTCAGACTATCCTTGTTGAGGTTGAGAAGCTTCTTAAATTTACATCGAAGGCTGAAAAGCAGATTGATGCATTTGACAGCGAAATATTTGAGGACTTTATTGAAGAAATCATTGTGTTTTCACAGGAGGAAATAGGTTTAAAAATGAAATGCGGGTTGAACCTTAGGGAAAGGTTGGTGAGATGTTGAGCCATATACCTTTTGGATATTCCATTCAAAACGGCAGGGCTGTCGTTAATGAAAAGGAAGCGCTTAAGATTAAGGAACTATTTGAGGCTTATCTTTCCGGGCTTTCTTTAACCGAGGCGGCCAAAAAAGCGGGTATTAAGCGCTACCACACATCTATTGCAAGAATGCTGAAAGATAAACGGTATGTTGAGGATAAATTCTATCCGCCTATTATCAACAGGGACATATTCGAAGAAGCACAATTGGAAAGGCGCAGGCGAGCTGAGGCGCTTGGCAGGATTTATGAACACAAGGGAAATGAAAAGAAATGCCTGAATTTTAAGTTTCATGCTTCAATGCCAGATAAACTATACGACGATCCATTTCAGCAGGCAGAGTATGCTTATAGTCTTATTAAGAGCGAGGTGATTTTAGATGACAACGAGGAATGTTACGGTAATTCCTGCTCGTAAACCGATTGGGAATAGTGCAAAGGCTGAGGAATTGCCTAAGCTTCGGGTAGCAGCCTATTGCCGCGTATCTACGGACAGCGAGGAGCAGGCAACCAGTTATGAAGCACAGATTGAGCATTACACAAACTACATTAAAAGCAATCCCGAATGGGAGTTAGCCGGTATATTTGCGGATGAAGGTATTACCGGAACCAATACGAAAAAGCGTGAAGAGTTTAACCGAATGATAGAAGAATGCATGCAGGGTAAAATCGATATGATAATTACAAAATCTATTAGCCGGTTTGCAAGAAATACGCTGGACTGCCTAAAGTACATAAGGCAGCTTAAAGAAAAAAATATTCCGGTTTACTTTGAAAAGGAAAATATAAACACGCTGGATTCAAAAGGGGAAATTCTGTTGACCATTATGGCATCTTTAGCGCAGCAAGAAAGCCAATCGTTAAGCCAGAATGTAAAACTGGGTATTCAATACCGATATCAGCAAGGAAAAATCCATATTAATCACAACCGGTTTCTTGGCTATACAAAGGATAAGGATGGCAATTTAGTTATCGTGCCAGAAGAAGCTGAAATCGTCAAACGCATTTACAAAGAATACCTTGAAGGTTCCAGCATGCTGCAGATAGCAAGGGGCCTGGAAGCTGATGGAATACTGACTGGTGCAGGCAATCCAAGATGGCATACCAGCACCATCAATAAGATTTTGAGGAATGAAAAGTATATCGGTGATGCATTGTTGCAGAAAACCTATACAGTAGATTTTTTATCAAAGAAAAGGGTACCCAATAATGGTATAGTTCCACAATACTATGTAGAAAACAGTCATGAACCCATAATTCCGCGTGAAATTTTTATGCAAGTTCAGGAACAGCTTGTCAGAAGAAGATGTGTGCATATAAGTAAGAATGGAAAGAAGAGAAACTATAGCAATAATCATCCTTTATCACAGATGGTTTTCTGCGGTAACTGTCATGAAATATTTCGCAGGGTTCATTGGAATAACCGAGGGAAGAAATCAATCGTATGGAGATGCGTCAGCCGATTGGAAAACACTGGTTTGTTTTGTACCGCTTCCACTATACTCGAAGATACGCTAAAAGAGAAGATTGTAAAAGCCATAAATGTAGCGGTCAGCGGGAAAAACTCTTTTCTGGCTATACTGAAAAAGAATATTAAAACCGTATTAAGCGAGGATTTGGATGAGAGTACGGTAGATATTGATAAAAGGCTGGAAGAACTCCAAACAGAATTAATTCAAAAGGCAAATTCAAAGGGAGCATACGATAATATTGTCAATGAGATTTACCGGTTACGAGATTTAAAGCAAGAAACACTTTCAAGAAACGCTCTCCGCCAAGATAAGAGGGATAGGATTGCTGAGATGACAGACTTCCTTAACACGCAAACCGGTGATATTACGGAGTTCGATGATAAACTGGTTAGAAAACTGGTTGAAAAAGCGACTGTATATGGTGACAGGATAGTGGTTGAGTTTAAGTCGGGGTTGGAATTAGAAGTGAAACTATAGGATTTCAAAAAGATTGCCGCCAGTTGAGGAGGAAACCCTTCTTAATTGGCGGCATTTTGCTTTATACAAATATATAAACAAATATATAGACAAATAAATAATTTGCATATATAATTGTGATGAGGTGGTGAATTATGGATATTAGAATAGACAGCTTAATTCCCTTTGATTCATTAAAAAACAATATAGACCATGTGTTTTCTGTTGTTGAGAAGAACGGAAAAGTTGTTCTGCTTAAAGATAATAAGCCAGCTTATATAATCTTAAAATATGATGAAAATAGTTTAGCTGATACAGAAATGGGCATGCAAGAAATGCCTAATTATACGCTTCATGAAGCCATGCGAATTGTCTTATCAGAGGCAGAAAACAAAACGATGCATGCAGCTGAACTTGCCGATGAGATATATAGGCGTAGGATGTATTTAAAAAAGGATGGCAGTAAAGCGGAATATACACAGATAAGGGCAAGATGCGGGCATTACCCGGATATGTTTGAAGCACTGCCGGGAAACTACATAAAACTGAAGGAGGATTAGAATGTATATCTGTAATGACCCCGTTTGTGATCCAATTTGCGATTTTTGCTGGTTTTGTGAACATGACGAAAATGGTGTACCTAAATGCTGCACAAAGGGAAAGATTGAGGAATTTGATGATGGTTTAGGATATTGTGATGAATTTAAATGTAGTATACATGAAAAATAGCCATGATGTGCATTTTGAAGTGATTTATCCTTACCAACAGATTTTTTCTGAAACATATTTATCAGTGAAAACTGATTATAATTGATTGTTAAGACGAAAGGGATGATAACGATTGGCTCAAATACAATCATTGATGCGAGCTGTAATAGATTTTTATAATTTTAACAACAAAAATACTCCCGTAGTAATCACGAGAGTAAAAGAACACGACAGTGAAAGCATGTTCATGGTCAGGTTAGAAAGAGCGATTTTTGACTCATGCGATGAAGACTGCAAGGCAACTCCATCTAGATATGCAATATGGGGAGAAGACATTCGTAGCCTTAGTATTTCTGCAAAAGAAGCAATGAAAAATGGGAATATCGAACAGGCAGAAAAATTAATGAATCAAGTTATTAATAGTATGGGCGCGTTTATAGATGCTCAATTGATACTCAGCAATTTACCTGGAAACATTAACTTTGTAAAATCCAAAGATATTATTAAATCCTATATTGCCAGCCTACAAGGAAACAACGAGGTATCAGATCCTGAAAAGGACTATTTAATCGACAGCATGAAAGAGATAATGAGCAGTATCGAGTAAAGCGATTGATTAATAAAAGAGCTATTCATCAAGCAAACAGAAGGCGGAATTTAATTCCTTATCAAATAGAGTCAACAAGATGATAAAAAGAGATGAAGGTGATAAATATGCCGGAACATTTACTTGTAACAATAGGAAAAGCTCGATTTAGCGATTCTGAGAGACATTTTATTCCTTTTGTTAATAACACAGAACAAGATAAATTTCTTAACGATATTGAAAACACGCCTCATGCTTTTGTTTTAGCCTGCTTGATGGATAGGCAGATTAAAGCAGAGCGGGCATGGTCAATCCCTTTTAAAATAAAGGAAATTGTAGGAAGCTTTAATATTGATGATTTAGCTAGTGTTTCGCTAGAAGAGTACAAGAATATTTTTAATAGGAATATATTACATAGATTTAACGATATAATGGCAGAAGTGTTTTATTCCGCAGTTCAGGATATTAAAGTGAAGTATAATGGGGATGCTTCGCTAATATGGAGTAATAATCCCAGCAGCGCAAAAGTGGTTTATGAATTTTTGCAGTTTAAAGGAAGCGGAAAGAAAATTGCCACAATGGCAGCTAATATTCTTGCCAGGCAATTTAAAATCCCGTTTTCTGATTATTACTCAATTGACATATCCCCAGACGTACATATTTTAAGAGTAATGCGAAGGACAGGTTTGGTTGACAGTAACGCTGATTTAGATTCAATTATCTATAAGGCAAGAGAGCTAAATCCTGAGTTTCCTGGGATAATAGATTTTTCATGCTGGGAGATTGGACGTACTTGGTGCAGGCCGAGTAATCCTAATTGCAACGAATGTATAATTAATTCTGAATGCAAGAAAGTAATACAAGATTAGGAAAATGATTTGGAATAGCTAAGAAATATAACTGCGAATGAGCTGACAAATTAATCTGTGTAATCCCCTTGACAAAGTCAGTCTAACATATTAGACTAAAGTTAGTCTAATATGTTAGACTGGAGGTATGGTTAATGGAAAAAGAACTGAAGCTCAGTAATGCGGATTACCGTTTGCTTTCGATTGTATGGGATTCGGAGCCTATTGCTTCACCCGAGTTGTGCAAGCTGACGGAAACACAGCTTGGCTGGAAACGAACTACAACCTACACCGTATTAAAGCGACTCTGCGACAAGGGAGTTTTGCAGAATGAGAGTACAATTGTCACTTCGAAAATTAAGCGTGAACACATTCAGGCAGTTGAAAGCCGTCAGGTTATAAGCCGGGTTTTTGAAGGTTCATTGCCGAAATTTATTGCAGCTTTTTTAGGAGAGGAAAAAATCAGCGATAACGAGGCAGAACAAATTAAGCAGATTATCGATGAGTACAGGAGGCAAAAGTAATGGTAGAAGTATTTTTGAAAATACTCAACATGAGCATTACTGCTTCATATGTATTCATTGCTGTGCTCATCTTGCGACTGCTGTTGAGACGAGCTCCGAAGCGGATCTCATATATGCTCTGGAGCGTTCTTTTATTTCGGCTGGTCTGCCCGGTTTCATTTTCATCAGTCTTCTCTCTTTTTAATTTTTTTAATGCGCCTATTGCAGATAGCGGGGGTATTGAATACATTTCAAAGGGCAATGGGCTTACGGTTGTACCGCAGATACGCTCTGATGCTATCTATTTTAGCAAAACGGTTAGTCCGATGATTACTCAGGCTGTGGAGACAACAAGCGCTAATCCAATGCAGGTATTCTTATCTATCGGCACTTGGGTTTGGCTTGTTGGTATGGTTGTTATGTTCATAATAGTGTTGTTTCCTACCTACGGCTCAAGAGAAGGGTTTCAACGGCAACTCTACTAAACGGCAATGTTTTTGAAACCGACGAGATATCTTCTCCTTTTGTGTGTGGTTTCTTTAAGCCGAAGATCTATTTGCCTGTTGGAATCAATGAAACGGAACGTGAATATGTTTTGCTCCACGAACGGACTCATATTCTTCGAAAGGATCATATCATCAAGCCGCTAGCATTTTTTGCCCTGTCCATCCACTGGTTCAATCCACTTATGTGGTTAGCCTTCTGCCTGATGAGCCGAGATATGGAGATGAGCTGTGATGAACGGGTGGTGTGCGAACTTGATCACGAGGGAAAGGTCCTGTATGGCGAGACCCTGTTGCGGCTGGCGATAAGACGTCCCATTCTGGCCGGAAGCCCGCTGGCTTTCGGTGAAAGTACAACGAAAAGCCGGATTAAAAATGTACTTCACTATAAAAAGCCAGCTTTTTGGATTGTATACGTAGCAGTACTTGCAGTGGCTATCGGGACGATATTCCTGTTGACAAATCCAGCCAAGTTCCTCGACCTTCCAGATGCTACTTCTATTTTGTCTGTGGAAATGGAGCAGTTTAATGAGGGTGTGAGCGTTGGATCTGTAACCTTGAGAGACAACACTGATGTAGAAATGGTTTTGTCCGCTTTATCCGGGGCGAAAAAAACAATGCGTAAATCAGTAAACGATACTCCAACGCAAAAGAATTACCTCATAATAAGACTCATTCTTGAGGAGGAGATGAGAAAGCTGTATTTGTATTCGAAAGGCGGCAGTTACTATATTGAAGAGCCGTATGCTGGGGTGTATAAAAGTAACAGGTCAGCGAGTGTTGAAATATACAAAATATACAATGCAAATGGAAATATACAAGAAAATATTAAGGATGTGCAAGACAGAAAGTCGAAAGATGATGTTTTTAACACTTTAAATGAAGAAAGTGTCGGAGATAATCATGAAAATAAAAATATACTTTCAAAAGAAGAAATTATTCAATTAGTGGAAAGTATTGATCCATATCAATTGAAACCTACAATGTCACCAAAAGAAAGATATGACTTGAGGACGGAAATATACAGCAAAATTCCTGAAGACAAAATTCATAATTTTTCCTATGCCATTCAATCCAGCGCATTACAGCTTTATGGTATTGTGTGTGATGATAGATATATTGAGCTTATTGATAAGAATCATCCAAGATGGGATGCTTATGATAAAAATAATTTATTTGGGATAGTAACTGTATTATCAGGAGTTGAGCAATATGTGGATTATAAGCCTTTGCAGGAAGATATTGACGCTGTAAAAAAACTGTGTAGTGAAGGTCTTGAGGAACGGAACATATTAAAAATAATTGATGCGAACAGGATACTGCAAGATCTGTCTAGACACTTAATACAAGTACCATATCGTGGAGAAGGGGAAGAAAAAGTAGATTATGGTGATATCCATAACCTATACTTCAAGGCGACTAAAACGCTTGAAGGTGCTCATAATTTATTAAGTGCTAATTGAATAAAATTTGTGCCCAAAGCCATTAATTTAAACCGGTAATTGCAGACAGGATGAGATAGCATGAAATAATTGAAAGATATATGGCCAAAATCACGTGAAGTGCGTATTGTTGATGCAAAATGTAAAAAAACAGAGGGGAGATTGAAAAACGGCTTGAATACAGGGTTTTCCGGTGATTTGCCACCCGCCGAAAATGTGTTTTTTGGCGGTGGAGATACCTGAAAGCCCTGTTTTTTTGTTTGCATAACTGTTCGAGGAAACACATCCACAGCCTTTCGGGGCTGCCTTTGGCAGGTGGGGTTGTGATGACGGAAAAGACGGGGTTTGAAAGAATTTGATGTGTTCGCGGGAACATCTCTATAACTTGGATCTTTTTGTGCTTTAACAAGATCAATTTGATCTGCCAAAATACAATTTAATTCATATTTTGCTATTGACATATGTGGTTGAACGCGATAGACTTTAATTAGGTCTATTGAAATAAACCCAAGGAGGCAACTATATGGAAAAATATAAGCTGTTTGATGCGGAATACAAATTTGCCAGTATAATCTGGGACAATGAACCGATCAATTCCACCGAGCTTGTAAAGCTGTGCGCGGATAAACTCGGCTGGAAAAAGTCAACCACCTACACTGTATTAAAAAAGCTTTGCGAGCGCGGTATTCTGCAAAACAAGGATGCGACCGTTACTTCATTGGTTAAGCGTGAAGATGTGCAGAGATATGAAAGCAGGGCTGTGTTGGAAAAAACATTTGACGGGTCGCTGCCGAAATTTCTGACTGCCTTCCTGAGCGGCCGCAAGCTTTCCGAACAGGAGGCCGAGGAACTGAAGCGGATTATAGAGGAGGCGGTGAAATGAGCTTGCTGCAAGATTTATTTATAAATATTTTGAACATGAGCATCACCGCTTCATATGTGGCTATTGGTGTTATTCTTGTCCGCCTGCTGCTTAAAAAAGCGCCGAAGGTTTTTTCCTATATTCTTTGGATACCGGTGCTTTTCCGTCTAGTATGCCCATTTTCTTTCGGTTCAGCTTTTAGTTTTTTCAATCTGATAAACATGAATGCGAAGCAAGGAATCGGAGTATATGAGCTTGTACCGCAGAATATAGGGGTGATGCATACGCCTGCGATTCAGTCCGGCATTGGCAGCATTGACAGCGCGGTGAATGCTTCTCTGCCTCCCGCCATTCCGGTAGCAAGCGTGAATCCCATGGAAATATGGATGGCTGTTTTGAGCCTTATTTGGATTTTTGGCGTTATTGCGCTGCTGATTTATAGTATTGTTTCTTATGTAAAAATCAAAGGAAAGCTTCAGACCGCGACCCGCGTAGAGGCCGATGTCTTTGAAACTGATGCCATCGGAACAGCCTTCGTATGCGGCTTTATCCGTCCGAAAATCTATGTGCCTGCAAATATTGGGGATGCCAACCTGTCCTACATACTGGAACACGAGCGAACCCATATCCGCAGGAAGGATTATCTGATCAAGCCTCTTGCTTTTCTTGCGCTCATCCTTCACTGGTTCAATCCGCTTATGTGGCTGTGCTTTGCGCTCATGAGCCGGGACATGGAAATGTCCTGCGATGAAAGCGTGCTGAGTAAGTTGGGTGACGGCGCAAAGGGAGGCTATTCCAGTTCACTCCTGTCGCTGTCAGTCAAAAGGAAAGGAATTTTGACAGCGAATCCTTTAGCTTTCGGTGAGAGCCATGTAAAGACCAGGATAAAAAATATAGTCAATTTTAAGAAACCTGCATTTTGGGTCATAGTGGTTGCGGTTATGGCTGTTTGCGCTGCTGCGATTGCTTTTGCCGCAAATCCTCCTAAAGGAGGAACAATTTCAGAGGAAGACAAAAGAAAACTTACAGATGTTGTCAGTGAATACTACATGAAGGCTGATCCGGCCAACAAGGGAACTCTTAAGATTTATAATATAAAAAAATTTGGCAGTAGTTACCTGGTATTAACTCAAAAATATAGAGGAGAAGGCGAGAGCTTTTCTGTTTTATTTTTAGCAGATAGCGGTTTTAATATAGTGGCTAAAGCTTCAGGGGATATACCCATAAGTCCTTGTTTCTCGGCAAATGTTGTAAAGTATCAGGGGAAAAGTATAGTTTACGGAAATTTTAAAAACAAGAAATGGAATCCTCAAACAGACCTCGCAACAGATGTGCAAATTGACTTTATTAAGATTACGTTTGAGGACGGCACTTATGTCATGGAACAGGTTTCTATGGATAAAGGATATATTGTCGTAGTTGATACTCTCTCAAATATTCGAAATATAGAAGTATATAACAGCAAGGGAGAGTTGCAAAGCGATCTTATAAATGAAAGCGCTTGTTCGGAATATGATTTTATAGATGTTATAGATGAAAAAAACCCCGATGGAATTGCAAGCCTAATTAATACCCCCGGTACAGAAGGGATTGCAAAACTCGTAGAAGAAAACCTTGCTGTTATAATGTCCTCACCAAAAAAAGCTTCAAATCCTAATGCCTATATTCAAGAACACCAGAAAGAATATGAAAATATCAAAAAGTTTGGCGGAGAGAAAGCCCTGCAATATATGTTGTCTCAGTTTGAAAGCGGTAACGTTGATGGTCTCCGCGGCGTTATCATGATGCAGCTATGCAAGGAGCTTCTGGGACTTCGAAACAATGTGACCGACGAAACGCTCACTCCACAGGAATGGTATGACGCTCTGTCAATCAGGCAGGAAATCAAGCTGCCCGATTATGTGTATGATGGTGTTGATCCCATAGAAAAGCTGGTTTACGCTACGGAAATTGAAAAGAACTCTCAACCTCAACGAGGATTTACGATAGTTGCACCAAAAATTTTCGGAAGCTATGAAGAAGACGGTCTATTAAAAGTATTTGTGACCACCTTCAGCGCAACCTACAAGCTATATGGCAATGTGCTGGATGAGGTTGGTGGTAGCGTCGTTCCATCGGCCATTACTTATAAAAAGGATAATAGCGGTAATTACGTGCTAGAAAAATATGAGCAGGCAAAAGATGGTGCAGACTGGCAACCATCCATCAAAAAGTTCTGCACGATGCCTGTATCGGGAAAGAAAATACCGGGGCTTGCCGATAAAATAATTGACCATTATGGGAATCGTGATGACATACGCACTCTACAGTGGGAAAACCTATTCAAGCATTTAAAGGCAAACGGTATCAAAGACGCGACTCTTTTTAATTCCCGCGGCGAGATTGAGTTTTCTATGAGCAATCCCCAATACATCAATTAAAAAATTACGATTATCTATTTATTTTATACAATGTGAAGTATATAGAAGACCGGCGCAATCGCCGGTCGATTTGTTTCCTTGAACGTTCGTTTTCGGGAAAAATGCTAAAAACCCATTGATATGTTCCCGCAAACGTAAGGTTCAAATAACAGCCAAAGACATCAATCCGAGCAGCTCATTCCACGTTGAGTGCATAGTTCTGATAAAACGTGCCGAAAGCCGCATGGGATAAGGATTTCCTGGGATTTTGAAGAGCGGTTTTTGAAAGGAAAAAATGATGATAAAAAATGGATTTCCGGTTAAAAGAGATATATAGATGATAAAAGTATCAAACAGCAGATGCATCATACAATAATTTGTTATTGCATGATAGTAGAATATTGCGAACTTATTAACTATTTTTAGGCAAGGAGTGCAGTTAAATAAAATTGCACTCCTTTTTGTTAAAAGTGCTTGACTTGGAGTTAACTCCAAGTGATAAGCTATTCTGTGTAGGTGATCCTATGACAATACTAATTAGAGTTAACTCTGTCATGAAATACTAATTATAAAATGGAGGATTTAATATGAGTTTTAACATGTATGTACCTACAAGAGTTTTATTCGGAGCAGGCCAATTAAGTAATTTGCATGCACAAAAAATGCCTGGTAAAAAAGCTATGATTGTTATTTCAAAGGGAAAATCTGCAAAAGCAAACGGATATCTTACAAGAACAGAAGAACAATTGCAGTTAGCAGGAGTAGAATCCGTGGTGTTTGATAAGGTAGAAGCAAATCCATTGAAATCAACGGTCATGGCGGGGGCTGCCTTTGCAAAAGAAAACCAGTGCGATTTTATTGTTGCATTGGGCGGTGGCAGTACTATGGACGCATCAAAGGCTATTGCAACTATGGCAACGAATGACGGTGATTGTTGGGACTATGTCCATGGTGGAAGCGGAAAAGAAATGCCAATAGAAAATAAACCGCTCCCTATAATCGCAATTACTACTACAGCAGGTTCAGGCTCCGAGGTTGATCCATGGGGCGTTGTTACGAATGAAGAAAAGCATGAAAAAATAGGGTTCGGCGGTATTGACGAGCTGTTTCCGGTTTTAGCAATTGTCGATCCCGAGCTTATGCTTACTGTGCCGCCGAAATATACTGCTTATCAAGGTTTTGATGCGCTGTTTCATAGCGTAGAAGGCTATGTTTCTAAATTCACCAATCTTATGAGCGATATGTATGCAATTACTGCTATTGAAAATATAGCACGAAACCTTCCAAAAGCAGTAAAAGACGGAAATGACATTGACGCACGCGAAAAGGTTGCTTTCGGCAATACGCTTTCCGGTGTAGTGATGTGTGTAGGGGCTGTTACCAGCCAGCATTCCTTGGAACATGCCATGTCGGCCTACCATCAGGAGCTTCCCCATGGAGCAGGCCTTATTATGATTAGCAAGGCATATTTCACACATCTCATTAACAAGCATGTATGTGATGACAGATTTGTTCAGATGGCTAAAGCTATGGGAATGGAAGATGCAAAAGAGCCGATGGACTTTATTACTATGTTAGTAAAATTACAGGAAGATTGCGGAGTTGCAGACCTCAAGATGTCCGATTATGGAATCAGGCCGGAAGAATTTGAAACACTGGCTAAAAACGCAAAGGAAACTATGGGTGGACTGTTCCTGTGCGACAGAAGCGAACTCAGCATTGAGGATTGTGTTGCCATCTATGAGGCTTCCTACAAGTAAAAATTAAAATTTTCAAGCAAAGACAGGCAGCCTGTTAAAGATATGTGCTCGGCTACGCCTCCATTGATGAACTGACCTGTCTTTGCTGGTTAACAATAAAGATGCAAAACTTTTATAGGAGAAAAACAAGATGAAAAAAATATTATCTTTGGCAATCGCTTTGATGATGGCTTTCACCCTCGCTGCTTGTAGCGGTAATAACGATAGTCCAAGCGACAATTCCAAACAGGAGCAGCAGCCTACTATGCCTATTGAGAGCGAATCTGCTGATGTAGAAAACGAAAGCCCGCCGCCAGAAACTGAGGCTGCAGGTCCACCAACTGAAATAGTGGATAATAAACCTGTTGAAAGGGAACCAGCTGTGTCACTAAATGAATCGAATGACCAAAGCACTTCGGTAGGTACAGAAAGCAGCAGTGAGACTAAGGATAACAAGGAAAGTTTAGGTGCTATGGAAGATGTTAGAATAAAATTAACTTTTAACAACGAGGAAGTAATTGTGAAAATGTATGATAATCCAACAAGCAGGGATTTTTTAACATTACTCCCATTAACATTAACATTAGAAGATTATGCAGGAACCGAAAAAATTAGTAGTTTAGCAAAAAGATTATCTACAGAAGATGCACCACCAGGCAGTGATCCTTCAGTTGGAGATTTCACTTATTACTCTCCTTGGGGAAATTTGGCTATATTTTATAGAGATTTTGGTTATGCAAATGGACTTATTATATTGGGTAAGATTGAATCTGGCATAGAAAAGCTTGCAAGTATTCGCGGTGATTTTACGGTTACAATTGAAAAAATTAACTAAATTCGTTGCTGCTTTCCTCTATGATTTCCATGTGCCTTATACGAAAAATCTTGCCGAACAGGGCATCCACATGGTCATTGCACGCAAGCATAGAAAGAAGAATATTAAAGATTTGTTTGAAATTACAAGTGTAAAGCCGGTAGTAAATTAGGTGGAATGACATCCAATATTTCAGTAGAAAGAAAAATTTAATTTAAAGGAGAATAAAACATGAACAAATCAAAAAATTTAAGTGAAAGTGTAATGTTCCCGAAAGGTGAAAAAATTACGAATGACTATTTTATAGGGACAGCATGGCTTGAAATGCTGGTTTCTAATGACAGCATCTTTAATTGCCCGATATACAATGTAACTTTCGAGCCAGGCGCAAGAAATAATTGGCATAAACATCCAGGTGGGCAGATTCTGCTTGTTACAGGCGGCAAAGGATATTATCAGGAAGAAGGCAAGCCTGTACAGGTGCTTCACGCAGGGGATGTAGTAAAGATCAATCCGGCTGTAAAACACTGGCATGGTGCTACACCGGATAGCTGGTTTACACATATCGGAATAACAACAAATCCTCAAAAGGGAGACGCCGAATGGTTAGAACCCGTAACGGATGAAGAATATATGGATTGTTCAGTCTAAAATTAAAAATAAATCAAGGAAACAATCCATGAAATTCGCCAAGTTTAAAATAGCGGAAATTTTGATTTTTAAACTTGGCGAATTATAACAATTTAAAATAACATTAATTTTAGGGAAAAGCTGGATGACTCGCAGGGTGAATTGTCATTTAGCTTATCTTACGGATCGATGTAGTCGACTTGGAAAGTGAGTAAGGATTTCTCTTTTTCTGAGAGCTTGACTTGGAGCTAACTTCAAGTGTTATGATATCGGATGTCAGGAGGTGAAACTGTATGACGATTGCAGAAGTAAGTGAAAAATTTAATGTTTCACAGGATACACTCCGCTATTATGAACGCATCGGACTGATTCCTCGTGTGAACCGTAATAAAAGCGGAATCAGGGATTATACTGAAGAAGACTGTAAGTGGGTCGAGTTTATCATATGTATGCGGAATGCAGGTCTTCCGATTGAAGTATTGATTGAGTATGTCGAGTTGTTTCAACAGGGTGATGCGACCATTGAGGCCAGAAAAGAACTTTTGACCGAGCAGCGTAAGCAGTTAATTGCAAGAATGGAAGATATGCAGAAAACACTGGAACGCCTGAATTATAAAATTGCAGTATATGAACAGATAGTAGTTGAAAAAGAAAAAGAACTAAAGAGATCGGAGAATTAATTTTATGGGCAAAAATGTATTGGTGCTGTCTGCCAGTTCGAGGAAAGGCGGAAATTCCGAGTAAAATGAGTATTGAGCAATCAAACTATGCAGCTTGCAAAATCAAAGGAGGATTTAGTATGCAAAACATAATTTTAAACAATGGTGTTGAGATGCCTATACTGGGCTTTGGAGTTTATCAGATTGCTGATGCGAAGGAATGCGAACAGTGTGTTTATGATGCGATCATGGCAGGCTATCGTTTGATTGATACCGCTGCTGCTTATCTAAACGAAGAGGCGGTTGGCAGAGCAATCAAACACAGTGGCGTACCGAGAGAGGAACTGTTTATTACGACTAAGCTCTGGATTCAGGATGCCGGTTACGAGAGTGCAAAAAGAGCCTTCGAGAAATCGCTGAAAAGATTGCAATTGGATTATTTGGATTTGTATTTAATCCATCAGCCATTTGGCGATGTATATGGTTCTTGGCGAGCTATGGAGGAACTGTATCGTGAGGGGAAAATTAGGGCGATTGGGGTTAGTAACTTTCAGATGGATCGTCTGGTGGATTTAATACTTCATAATGAAGTGGTTCCTGCCATAAATCAAATTGAAACACACCCATTCTGCCAGCAAATAGAAAGTGCTAAACTGATGAAAGAGTACAATGTACAGATAGAATCCTGGGGACCTTTTGCAGAAGGAAGAAATAACATGTTCCAGAATGAAGTTTTGTTATCACTGGCTGAAAAATATAGCAAATCAGTGGCACAGGTAATTTTACGCTGGTTGATACAAAGAGGAGTGGTTGCGATTCCGAAGTCTGTACACAAAGAAAGAATTATTGAAAACTTTAATATTTTTGATTTTAAATTAAGCCAAGAAGACATGGAGAAGATTGCATCACTAGACACGAAAAAAAGCAGCTTCTTTTCACATAATGATCCAGAAATCGTGAAATGGCTAGATACTGCTAAATTTGATATTTAATAGGTAGAATAGAAAAGATGCTTGATTAGAAAGGGAAAGGAAATGACAAATTCTAAGAGCCTTATCGCTTATTTTTCACGCAAAGGAAATAGTTATGTGGCAGGCAGTATTGTAAACCTGCCAATTGGAAACACAGAAGTAATAGCAAAGAAAATACAGGAATTAACAGGAAGCGACATGTTCCAAATCAAAACAGTAAAATCTTATCCGGAAGATTATACGGAAACAACAAATGTAGCACAGGAAGAAAAGAGAAAAAATGCCAGACCAAAGCTTACAGAAATAGTAGAAGAAATGAATTCTTATGATGTGATTTATATCGGATATCCGAATTGGTGGGGAACGATGCCGATGGCGGTATTTACATTTTTAGAGTCGTATGATTTTTCAGGAAAGACCATTATTCCATTTTGCACACATGAAGGTAGTGGAATGGGAAGTAGTGAACGCGACATCAAGAAACTTTGCCCAAATGCAAAGGTATTATCCGGGTTGGCTATTAGAGGCGGCAGTGTTGACAGAGCAGACAAAGATGTTGCAAACTGGCTAAAAAAACTTAATTTGATACCATAAACGAAAGGGGGAAATAGAATTGGAAAAACGTAAATTAGGAAACAGTGGTTTTGAGGTTTCTGCAATCGGGCTCGGCTGCATGGGAATGAGCCATGGTTATGGTCCGGCATCAGACAAGAAAGAGATGATTTCATTGATCCATGCGGCCATTGACCGCGGTGTTACTTTCTTCGATACCGCTGAAGTATATGGTCCATATGTGAATGAGGAGTTGGTAGGTGAAGCCCTTGCTCCATTCAAGGGAAAGGTGGTCATCGCTACCAAGTTTGGCATCAAAATGGTAGATGGCAAGCAGGTGCTTGACAGCAAGCGGTCGACCATTAGGCAATCAGTGGAAGGCTCGCTCAAACGCCTTAAAGTCGAAGCCATTGACCTGTACTATCAGCATCGTGTTGACCCAAATGTGCCTATCGAGGAAGTAGCTGGAGTAATACAAGACCTAATCAAGGAAGGGAAGATCAGATATTGGGGACTTTCTGAAGCAGGAGTGCAAACGATTCGCCGCGCACACGCGGTTCAGCCGCTCACTGCAATTCAAAGTGAATATTCAATGATGTGGAGAAGTCCTGAAGAAGAACTGCTGCCTACCCTGGAGGAACTCGGAATCGGCTTCGTTCCATTCAGCCCGCTGGGCAAGGGTTTCCTTACCGGAAAAATTGATAAGAATGCAACATTTGTTAGCTCCGACTTCCGCAGCATTGTTCCCCGCTTTAAACCGGAGAATCTCGAAGCAAATCAGGTCTTAGTGGAACTTATCAAGAAGGTTGCTGCAGGGAAAAACGCAACGCCGGCTCAAATCGCTCTGGCGTGGGTGCTTGCACAAAAGCCATGGATTGTTCCGATTCCAGGAACACGCAAATTGGAGCGCCTGGAAGAAAATCTTGGCGCAGCGGACATTGAGCTGACTCCCGAGGAGCTAAGTGATTTGAACGACGCGCTCTCGAAGATCAAGATTTCGGGAGAACGCTACCCAGCAGGTTCAGAATACGCAAATAGAACGGGTAAATAACGGGTAGTTTTAACACATGCTGCCTTTTTTTATATAGGCTATAAATCGAATAAGGAATCCTCACTACGGAATTAGCGGAATAAGATGCTGCTGCTTTTTTTTATTAAGGAAATAGCTTGCGCAAAATTTCTGTGGATAAGTATTGGCAAAGGATATAGGATTTTGAGATAATAAATAATCATGAAGACAAAAGGGATTATCAAACAAATATTTCAAGAACATTTTAATAGATTTTGGGAAGCTAAGAAAGAAAAGTTTCCAGAAAAAATGAGAGAACACTTACTCAGTGAAGTCTTAAAAATGCTATATTGTGGAGATGTGACGTTAGGTTTTGTAGCATATATTTGCATGCAATGTTTTGAGAAGATTAAAGTAGGCTTTAGTTGAAAAAGTAGGTTTTGCAATAAGTGTGGGAAAAAATATATAAGTGGAAGAATTTATAGGGAAGCTGATGATGCACATACCGCCAAAGCATTTTAAGATGGTGAGAAGAT